>NZ_QSDM01000007.1:0-120929 GCF_003464045.1 Dorea sp. AM58-8
ACACTGTGGCTTGCTCTTTATGTGAAAATATAGTATTATGAGAAATGAAAATAATGGAACTGTGGCTTGCTCTTTATGTGAAAATATAGTATTATGAGAAATGAAAAATAATGGAAGTTGGTGACCCCTTGATTAAGAATAATCAGCAATTATTAAATAGAATTCACGTAGTGCTGGATGCGGTTGTAATGGTGATAGCATATATGCTTGCCTGGTTTTTTAGATTCCGCTCCGGCTTTTTTGCATTAGATGCCTGGTATCTGTCATTGCAGGCATATATGCGTGCACTCATTTTTGTGGTGCCGGGATATCTGATCTTATATTATGCATTTCAGCTATATACTCCGAAACGTGTGCAGGGAAGAAGACTGGAAGCCTGGCATGTAGTACAGGCCAATGTAACAGGTATCGCATGTTTTATTATGATTTTGTATCTGCGCCATCAGACCGATTATTCCAGAAAGATGTTGTTTGTGTTCTTATGTATTAATATCTTTCTGGATGTACTGATGCGTAATGTTATTCGGATATTTCTGCGGAAGATTCGGAAGAATGGATTGAATCAGAAGCAGATCCTGTTGATCGGTTACAGCCGTGCAGCGGAAGAGTATATTGATCGCATTATCCAGAATCCGGAATGGGGATATACGGTACGAGGCATTTTGGCTGACAATATGCCGAGAGGCACCATGTACCGGGGGTATAAAGTAATCGGAAGAATCGATAATTTATCCATTATCTTACCGGAAAATCGCCTGGATGAGATTGTGATCACACTTGGACTGGCAGAATATCACAAGCTGGAACGGATTGTAGGCATGTGCGAGAAATCCGGTGTGCATACGAAATTTATTCCTGATTATAATAATGTCATACCGACGAAGCCTTATACGGAAGATATTCAGGGACTTCCCGTGATCAACATCCGCCGGGTTCCGCTTCATGATCCGTTGAATCGATTCATGAAGCGTGGGGTGGATATCTTTGGCGCAACAGTGGCATTGATATTATTCTCGCCTGTGATGATTGGAACGATGATCGCGATTAAGGTGAGTTCGCCCGGACCTCTGATATTCAAGCAGGAGAGAGTAGGGCTTAAGAATAAACCGTTTATGATGTACAAGTTCCGTTCGATGGTAGTACAGACAGAGGAAGAAGAAAAGAAAGGATGGACAACCAAGAACGATCCACGAGTGACCAGGGTTGGCAAATTCATCCGTAAGACAAGTATTGACGAGCTTCCACAGCTGTTTAATGTGTTCAAGGGAGATATGAGTCTGATTGGACCAAGACCGGAGCGGACACAGTTTGTAGAGCAGTTCAAAGAAGAGATACCGAGATATATGGTGAAACACCAGGTTCGTCCGGGACTGACCGGATGGGCACAGGTGAATGGGTACAGGGGAGATACATCCATTCGTAAGAGAATTGACTGTGATCTGTATTATGTAGAGAACTGGACATTAGGATTGGACTTTAAGATACTGATCATGACATTTTTTAAGGGATTTGTAAATAAAAACGCATATTGATCGAAGGGGAGACAGAGATATGGGACAGAGAGACGACCGGAGACTGGCAAGAAAAAAACAGGAGATGCGCAGACAAAAGAGAAGAAAGAAGCGCAGAAGACGGATCGTGTTTCTGGTAGCAGAGATATTGATATTATGCATTCTTAGCGTAATCGCTTATGGAATGTTTAAATTAGATAAGCTGAATGTGAATCCGTTGAAAAATCTGACGAATAATGGAATCAGCCAGGACGGCTATATGAATGTGGCGATATTTGGTGATGACAGGCGACCGGAGGACACAGGTAATGCGCGCAGTGACTGCATTATCATAGCAAGCATTAATAATGACACAAAAGAAGTGAAGTTGGTGTCTGTATATCGGGATACGCTCCTGAATACAGAAGATGATACGTATGATAAAGCTAATTCAGCATATGCCGTTGGCGGGGCAGAAGCTGCGGTTAATATGTTGAATCGCAATCTGGATCTGAATATTCAGGATTATGTCAGCGTGAATTTTCTGGCAGTTGCAGATGTAGTAGATCTGCTGGGTGGTATAGATCTGGATCTTACGGATGAAGAAGTGGTACACATGAATAACTATTGTGTAGAGACTTCTGAAATTACAGGTAAAAAATACAAGAAGATTGAGCCTGAAGTGGCAGGAACCTATCATTTAAATGGAGTACAGGCGGTATCTTACAGTCGTATTCGTTATACAGAAGGTGGAGATTTCCAGAGGACATCCAGACAGCGCCTTGTGATTGAGAAGATTGCAGAGAAAGCAAAAAAGGCAGACTTAAGTACCATCAATAAGATTATCGATGCGGTCTTTCCTGAGATTACGACCAGTTTTACCTCGGGGGAGATTGTGAAAATGAGTGCCGGTCTTCTGCAGTATTCCATTGGTGACAATGAAGGATTTCCAATGGATAATGAGACACCGGATTCGATACCGGGATATCAGGGGTCCTATGTTGTACCGAAGGGATTAGAAGAAAATGTAATCAAGCTTCATAAGTTTCTGTTCCCTGATGAGGATTATACACCAACGGATACAGTGAAAGAGATCAGTGATCACATTAAGGATGTGACGGGTATTTATCCTGATGATTCAGAAGATAGTACAGAGGATAATGGAGAATAAGGAGCAGTGCATGTGTAAAGTAACGGTAGTAATACCGAATTATAATGGTGAAAAATATCTGGTGCCGTGTCTTGCGTCTTTGTATGAAGAGACCAGGGCTGAGATAAAAGTAATTGTAGTGGACAATGGCTCAAAGGATGACAGTCTGAACAGAGCTATAAAGTTGTATCCACAGACCAGAATAATACGATTGGATCGCAATTATGGATTTTGCCGGGCAGTGAATGAAGGCATTACAGCTTCGGATACGGAATATGTATTGTTACTGAATAATGATACGTTGGTGAGAGAAGGCTTTGTAGAAGCCCTTCTTCGCAGAATAGAACGGAGTGAAAAGATCTTTTCGGTAGAAGCGAAGATGCTTCAGTATCAGGATGAAGCCAGAATTGACAGTGCGGGCACGTATTATAATGCGCTTGGATGGGCATTTGCCAGAGGAAAAGATCAGTCAGCAAAGAAGTATAATTACTGTGTGAAGACATTTGCGGCATGTGGTGGTGCAGCAATATACCGCAGGAAAGTATTTGACGAGATCGGACTATTTGATGAACGCCATTTTGCATATCTGGAGGATATTGATATCGGATATCGTGCAAGATTATATGGATATGTGAATGTATATGAGCCAAAGGCTGAGGTCGTTCATGTGGGAAGTGCATCCAGCGGTTCCAGATATAATGAATTTAAAGTACAGCATTCGTCTAAGAATAATATTTATCTGATTTATAAAAATATGCCAACATGGCAGATTATATTAAACCTTCCGTTCCTGACAGCGGGATTTGGAGCTAAGGCTGCCTTTTTTATAAAGAAGGGATTAGGAGTTACATATCTGAAAGGTCTGGCAGAGGGGGCTCGGATGTGTGATAAGAAATATAAAGTACATACAGAAAAAGCGGATTGGCGACAATGCCTCAGGATTCAATGGGAATTATGGATGAATGTGATCCGCAGGTTTTCTGATATGGGTGAAGAGGAATAGGATAATTATGAAGAGAGTACTGTTGATTGCTCCGGTATTTTTTGGATATTATAAGGATATGATACTGGAGGCAGAAGAACTGGGATATCATGTGGATTATCTGTGCGATGCACCGAGCAATTCTAACACATCCAAAGCACTTGGCAGGATTAATAAAAAGCTGATCAGTGGATCAGCGAAAAGATATTACAAAGAAAAAGCACTGCCTCTGGTTGAAAAAGAGCAATATGACAAGGTCCTTTTAGTAGCCGGCATGACTTGTGCATTCACTTCAGATATGTTTTGTGAGATGCGGAGATTACAAAGACAGGCAGAATTTATTTTGTACCAGTGGGATTCAGAAGTGAATCTCCCATATTGTAAGAGTATACATCCATATTTTGATCGAATCTATACATTTGAAAAGGCAGATAGTGAGCAGAATAAGATATATCGGTTTATGCCGACGTTTTACACGAGAATTTATGAAAAAATCGGAAAGAAAGAGCGTCCGGTACCAAGGTATGACTGTTTCTATGTAGGAACCGCACATCCTAAGAAATATCTGGAAATCAACCGGATGGCGGAAGATTTGAAACCGGAACTGCCAAGGCAGTTTATATATCATTACATTCCGTCGGTTTTGAAATACGTATATCATAAAGTGACGGCAAAGGAATACCGGCATGCGAGATATCGAGATTTTCAGAAAGTTAAGCTGTCTGGTGCGGACATTGTGAAGGGGATGGAGGTATCCACCTGCATTCTGGATGCTCCGCAGGGAGGTCAGACAGGCCTTACACTCAGGTGTTTTGAATGTATGGGAGCGAAGCGAAAATTGATTACGACGAATGCCGATATTGTAAATTATGATTTTTACAGAAAGAGTAACATTCTGGTATACCCGGGAACAGAAGAAGAGAGAAAAGCCTTTTTTGAAAATCCCTATGAGGATCTTCCGGAAGAATTGTACAGAAAATACAGCATGAACAGCTGGATGAAACGGCTGTTATCAGGCGAGGAATCTTAAAAACTACCGGAAAATCATTGAAATTTTACTGTAAATGGGGTAATATGTAAGGCGAGTTGTTACGCTTGTTAACAAATTGTTACAAAAGAAAGGATGTTACGATGGCGAGAAGATCACACAGACGGAGAAAACATGGCTTTGCTTCCTGGTCAATTGGGAAGAAGTTGGGTGTGATTCTTGGTGGTACATTTGCAGCAGTTGCAGCGACGGGTGTTGTACTTGTAGCCAGTAAGATGACGAAGATAGAGACAACGGAACTTGATACAGATAAGTTGAATATAGCGGAGACCAGTGAAGAACAGGAGACTGGCTATCTGAATGTTGCACTGTTTGGCCTGGATTCCAGAGAAGGGGATCTTGGCAAGGGCAATCGAAGTGATACGATGATGATTGCCAGCCTGAACAAGGCGACCGGAGAGGTGAAACTGGTTTCAGTATACCGGGATACGTTACTGGAACTGGATGATGGCAGCTATAATAAGGCGAATGCAGCCTATGCGTTTGGCGGACCGGAAGGTGCCATTTCAATGATCAACCGCAGTATGGATATGGATATTTCCAAGTATGTTGCAGTGAATTTTAATGCACTTGTTGATGTGATTGATGCATTAGGTGGTCTTGATATTACACTGACAGATGCGGAAGTAGTGCATATGAATAACTATTGTGTAGAGACATCTAAAGTTACGGGTGCGGATTACACAAAGATTGAACCGGAAGTTGCAGGTACTTATCATTTGAATGGAGTGCAGGCAGTGTCTTACAGTCGTATTCGATATACAGGAGGAGGCGATTTTGAACGTACCTCCAGACAACGTCATGTACTGGAATTGATTGCTGAGAAAGCGCAGAGTGCAAGCTTCAGTACCTTGAATAAGATTATTGACAAAGTATTTCCACAGGTATCTACGAATTTCACGATTGCAGAGATGATCGCATATGCTAAGAATATTGCAAAGTATAAACTGGGGGACAGCATGGGATTCCCGGATAATAACTCATTCGATATGTTGGATGTTGTAGGTAGTGTGGTAATTCCAGAGACGCTGACTTCGAATGTGGAGGATGTACATAAGTTCCTTTTCGGGGATGATGGTTATACCATTCTTCGAATATTACAGATATGGAAGCTGGCATTCGAGAGAAATGCACACATAAGGCAACCAGTGATTCTGTGATTGAGAGTGATGATGATTACGGGTCTGGTTCCGGAACATCCAATGATTATAGTAATTCCGGAAGCTCGAATAGTAACTATAACAACAGTTATAATAATAACTATAATAATAGTTATAATAATTCGGGCAGTTCAGGTGGTACAGGCAGCGGATCAGGAACAGGCGATTCAGGCGGCGGAAGTGATTACGGAGACTACGGCGGAGGATCTGACGGAGATTATTCTGGGGAAGACTATGATTAATAAGTCGTGTGAGATACGGGAAAGGATAAAGTAAGTTATGAAGAAACTGAAAAAAATAGCTGCACTGATGCTTTGTACAGCTATGACATTTATGATGTGTGGTATAGTATCATCGGCAGCCAGTGGCCAGCTGAGATTTTCTGATCCGTCTACAACAGTAGGTGCAACGGTTGAGATTACTGCAAAGCTGAGTGCGGATGAAAGTCTGAGCAAAGCCAGTGCAACACTGACATATGATACAACAGCATTAAAGTTTATCAGTGGAGAGCATGCGTCAGCATCTAATGGACAGATTGAACTGGAAGGATCTGGAAGCGGCAATACAGAGATGAGCTGGACATTGAAGTTTCAGGCATTATCTGAGGGGACTACGACAGTAAATATTTCCAAAGTAACAGCCAGTGCGTCTTCGGGAGACGATGTGACAGTTGTAGAGGGTAGCTCGACCGTTACGATCGGAGAAGGGGATCCGTCTCTGATCACAGATGATGAAGAGACTACAGAGTCATCTGGTAATGGTGGGGATATTGAGATTGACGGACAGACTTATTCTGTTGTTACAGATATTCCGGAGGTATTGATTCCAGATGGATTTGTAACGGCTGATATGCCTTATAATGGTAATACTTATGCGGCGACTAAGCAGGAAAGTGGTAAGATGTATGCCATTTATCTGAAGGATGCCAATGAGGAAGAAGATTTCTGGCTGTATGATCCGGATAAAGATAAGTTTTCTCCATTTGAGCAGGTAAGTATTTCCAGCAATCGTTACATCGTTCTGTTATCGGAGGATAAGACCAAAGATCTGCCGGATACATTGCAGAAGACGACGATGACGGTAGAAGGAAAAGAGTTCCCTGCATGGCAGAATACGGACGCCAGTTCTTATTATGTGGTATATGCAGTGAACAGTGATGGAGAAGAAGGCTTTTACCAGTATGATACGATAGATGAGACTTATCAGAGATACACACCGGAGACGAAAGATAAAGAAGAAGACACAACAAAGCTTGGTGGACTTCTGAATAAACTGCGCGCAAATCTGGATAAGGTAATTCTGGTCGCATGGGGAATCTTCCTTGTGATGCTGATTATCCTGATTATTCTTGCAATCAAGCTGCGTCATCGCAATCTGGAACTTGATGATCTGTACGAAGAATATGATATTGATGATGAGCCAGAACCGGTAAAAGAGAGCAAGAAAGAGAAAAAGGCAAGAAAGAAAGCGGAAAAAGAAGCAAAGAAGTCCAAGAAATCTAAAAATAAGTCGGAAGATGATTTCTATGATTTTGATGACGAAGATGATGAATATGATCTGGATGACGATTATGAAGATGAGATGTATGAGGACGAGGATGACTATGATGAATACGATGAGTATGAAGAGGAGCCATTCAAAGAATACAATCCTTCCGATTATGAGGATGACAGTGATATCGATGATCTGGATGAAATTCTGAATGCACGTGTGCGTGTAAAGAAGAGTGCGCCACGAAGAACTGCACAGACTTCAGCAAGACCGAAAAGTAATCAGAGAAGAGTAGGTCACTCAGAAGCAGATGATACATTCAAAATGGATCTGATCGATCTTGATTAAAACATCAAAGGAGGATGCGGAATATTGTATCCTCCTTTTGTGTATATAATGAAGCAACAGGGAGTATAAAACTTGAAAGGAGAACATTCATTATGTGTGGAATTGTAGGTTATGTAGGAGAGAGTCAGGCAGCGCCAATCCTGCTTGAGGGACTGGAGAAGCTGGAGTACAGAGGATATGACTCTGCCGGTATTGCAGTTTATGACGGAAAGAAAATCAATATGAAAAAAGCAATGGGACGGCTGAAAGTGCTGAATGAACTGACTCATGGAGGCGAGCTGCTTCCGGGTAAGCTTGGAATCGGTCATACCCGTTGGGCAACGCATGGCGCACCGTCTGATATCAACGCTCATCCGCATTTTAATAAAGATCAGAGTATCGTAGTGGTACACAATGGTATTATTGAGAACTATCTGAAATTAAAACATCGTCTGGAAAGCAAAGGATATGAGTTTGTATCAGAGACAGATACAGAGGTTATTGCACATCTTCTGGATTATTATTACGACAGAGATCCGCTGGAGGCAATCACGAAGGTTATGCACCGTATGGAAGGATCTTATGCACTTGGAATTATCTTCGCAGATCACCCAGAAGAGATGTATGCAGTACGTAAGGACAGCCCGCTGATCGTTGGACACACCAAAGATGGAAGTATCATCGCATCGGATGTACCGGCAGTGTTGAAATATACCAGAGATGTTGTATTTATTCAGAATGAAGAGATTGTAAAGCTGACAGAGGATAAGCTGGAGTTCTACAATATTGATGAAGAAGTGATTGAAAAAGAGACCACTCACATTGACTGGGACGTGAATGCAGCTGAGAAGGGCGGATACGAGCATTTCATGCTGAAGGAGATGTATGAACAGCCGAAGGCTATTCTGGATACATTTTCACCAAGAATCAAAGGCAATGAAGTCGTTATTGATGAACTTGGAATGAGTGATGATGAGATTCGTGCAGTTAAGAAGATTATGATCGTTGCCTGCGGTTCTGCTTATCATGCAGGTGTGACTGGCAAGTATATTTTTGAAGGACTGACCAGAATTCCGGTGGAAGTGGATACTGCTTCTGAATTCCGTTACCGTGATCCGATTATTGAAGATGGAACGTTACTGATTGTGATCAGCCAGTCCGGTGAGACAGCAGATTCACTGGCTGCAATCCGTGAGGCACATGCTAAGGGTGGTAAAGTGCTTGGTATTGTCAATGTAGTAGGAAGCTCTATTGCCAGAGAGGCAGATAATGTTATGTATACATGGGCAGGTCCGGAGATCGCAGTGGCAACTACCAAGGCATATAGCTGTCAGCTGATCGCAGAGTATCTGCTTGCAATGAAGTTTGCCCATGTAAGAGGAAAGATCAGTGACGCAGAACTTGCTGATATGATTGAGGATATGAAAGAACTGCCGGCACAGGTGGAGATGCTGCTGAATAATAAGAATAATATCCAGAAATTCGCTAACCGCTATCTGGCTGCAAAGGATATCTTCTATATCGGTCGTGGAATCGATTATGCGATCGCGATGGAAGGTTCTTTGAAGATGAAAGAGATTTCTTATGTACATTCTGATGCTTATGCAGCAGGAGAGTTGAAGCATGGTACGATTTCTCTGGTTGAGGATGGTACATTGGTAACAGCCATCCTGACACAGGAGAATCTGTACAAGAAAATGATCAGTAACATGGAAGAGGTTAAGACCCGTGGAGCCTTTGTTATGGCAGTGACCAATGTGGATAATACAGAGGTTGAGAGAAATGCGGATTATGTAATGTACATTCCGAAGACAAATAAGTACTTTACCAATACACTTGCGATCATTCCGCTGCAGCTCTTCGGTTATTATGTAGCAGTTGGAAAAGGTTGTGACGTAGATAAGCCGAGAAATCTGGCGAAGTCTGTTACAGTAGAGTAGGAGTTACTATGCATTATGATTATCTGATCGTGGGCGCAGGGCTGTTTGGTGCAGTGTTTGCCCACGAGGCTGCCGAACGCGGCAAAAAATGTCTGGTTATTGACAGACGAGATCATATCGGAGGAAATATTTATACAGAGGAAGTGGAAGAAATTCAGGTACACCACTATGGCGCACATATTTTCCACACTTCCAATAAGCAGATCTGGGACTATGTGAATCAGTTTGCTGAATTTAATAATTATATTAATTCACCGGTGGCAGTGTATAAGAATGAACTGTATAATCTTCCGTTCAATATGAACACGTTCAGTAAGATGTGGAACATCCGTACACCGCAGGAGGCGAAGGATATTATTGCTGCACAGATTGCGGATCTGAATATTACAGATCCGTCCAATCTGGAAGAACAGGCACTTTCGTTGGTGGGAAAAGATGTTTATGAGAAGCTCGTAAAGGGATATACAGAGAAACAGTGGGGCAGAGACTGTAAGGAACTGCCGGCATTTATCATCCGCAGACTTCCGCTTCGATTTACTTATGATAATAATTATTTTAATGATCGTTATCAGGGGATTCCGATCGGAGGTTATACTGCGATCGTAGAGAAGCTTCTGGAAGGATCAGATGTGCGGACAGGTGTGGACTTTCTGAAAAATCGGGATGAATACGAAACACTGGCTGATAAAATCATTTACACAGGTATGATTGACGAGTATTATGATTATAAACTGGGCGCGTTGGAATACCGCAGTGTGCGCTTTGAAACAGAGATACTGGACTGTGAGAACTATCAGGGCAATGCAGTTGTGAATTATACAGAACGCGAGGTACCGTATACCAGAATTATTGAGCATAAGCACTTTGAATTTGGTAAGCAGAAGAAAACAGTTATTTCCAGAGAGTATTCTTCCGAGTGGAAAGTGGGAGATGAACCATATTATCCGGTAAATGATGAGAAAAACGGAGCGTTGTATGCCCGTTATCAGGAACTGGCAGCGCAGGAAGATAAGGTGATCTTCGGCGGACGACTGGGCGCATATCGGTATTATGATATGGACAAGGTGATAGAGGCTGCGTTAGAATTGGTTTTCAACATTTTTTGATGATTTGGTCACACTTTCAACACAATTTACGATTAGACTAACAGATATAGAAAAGATAAGGTATCCGTGGTCTGGCAGTAGATTACGGTTGAGGAAGGAGACTTAGATATGGATAACCAGTATAATTATTATGATCCGAATAAAGAGGATAAGGACAACATATTTGATGAACAGCCGCAGGGAATGAATGGCGGGCAGCCGGGAATGAACGGTCAGCCGCCAAAGAAGCATCACAAGTGTCCAAGATGGGCGAAACTGGCAGGATCGGCAGTTGCATTTGGCGTGATCGCAAGTTGCACCTTTATGGGAGTGAATGCGGTGGCAGGTAAGTATTTCGGTACGAATACCACACAACAGACATCCGACAACAAGAGTACAACTTCCAAGAACTCTGACAGTTCATCCACGTTGAAGCTGAGCCAGTCATCCAGTACGGTGACTTCAGATGTGTCTGATATTGTAAATAATGCAATGCCATCAGTAGTATCTATCACGAATATGAGTGTACAGGAAGTACAGAGTTACTTTGGAGGCACACAGCAGCAGGAGAGCACAAGCTGTGGCTCCGGTATCATTATTGGTAAGAATGACAGTGAGCTGCTGATCGCTACCAATAATCATGTGGTGGAAGGCGCTGAGACGTTGACCGTATCCTTTGCAAATAAAACTTCAGTAGAAGCAAGCATCAAGGGTACAGATCCCAGCAAGGATCTGGCAGTTGTTGCAGTTCCATTGGATTCCATCGATGATGATACCATGAATGCAATTTCAATCATCACATTAGGTGATTCCGATAAGCTGCAGGTGGGTGAGCCGGTAATCGCAATCGGTAATGCTCTTGGTTATGGACAGTCAGTTACAACTGGTATTGTATCTGCACTGGACAGAAATCTTGACATGGAAGGTTTTGACAGCAAACTGATCCAGACAGATGCAGCAATCAACCCTGGTAACAGTGGTGGTGCACTTCTGAATGCCAACGGTGAGCTGATCGGTATCAATACAGCAAAGGTAAATGCCAATGCAGTCGAGGGAATGGGTTATGCAATTCCTATTTCGGATGCTACATCTGTTATTGAGAATCTGATGAACCGCGAAACGCGTACGAAAGTGGACGAAAGCGAGCAGGGATTCCTTGGTATCGAAGGATATGACGTTACTTCTGAAAAGGCAGAGATGTATTCAATCCCGACCGGTGTATTTGTAAGATCTGTAGAGGATGGAAGCGCAGCAGATAAAGCTGGTATTACAGCAGAATGTATTATTACCAAATTTGACGGAATTACCGTTGACAGTATGTCCACATTGCAGTCACAGATGCAGTATTTCAAAGCTGGTGACAAAGTGGAAGTAGTCATTGAAGTTCCGAACAAGAACGGTACAAAATACGAGGAGAAGACGGTAACGGTCACTCTTGGTGAACGTTCCAAATAAAACTAAACAAAGGAGAGAAAGCATGTATTCATTTGACGAGGTAAGAGAGGTTGACAATGAGATTGCAGAAGCAATCGAGAGTGAGATGAGCAGACAGAATTCACATATTGAACTGATTGCTTCTGAGAACTGGGTGAGCAAGGCTGTTATGGCAGCAATGGGAAGCCCGTTGACCAACAAGTATGCAGAAGGGTATCCGGGAAAGCGCTATTACGGTGGATGCCAGTGCGTCGATGTAGTAGAAAATCTGGCGATCGAACGTGCAAAGGAGCTGTTTGGCTGTGATTATGCCAATGTACAGCCACATTCCGGAGCACAGGCTAATCTGGCGGTATTTTTTGCAATGCTGGAGCCGGGAGACAAAGTCCTGAGTATGAATCTGGATCAGGGTGGACATTTGAGCCACGGTTCACCGGTGAATATTTCCGGTAAATATTTTAACATCGTATCTTATGGAGTCAATGATGAAGGCTTTATCGATTATGATAATGTGCGGGAGATTGCACTGGCTGAGAAGCCGAAGATGATTATTGCGGGAGCAAGCGCTTATGCCAGAACGATTGATTTCAAGAAATTCCGTGAGATTGCTGATGAGGTGGGAGCATATCTGATGGCAGATATTGCACACATTGCAGGTCTGGTAGCCACAGGACTGCATCCAAGTCCGATCCCGTACGCTGATGTAGTAACAACTACAACACACAAGACACTGCGCGGTCCAAGAGGCGGTATGATCCTGTGCAATGAAGAAGCTGCTAAGAAGTTCAACTTCAATAAAGCAGTATTTCCAGGTATTCAAGGAGGTCCTCTGGAACATGTGATTGCTGCAAAAGCGGTATGCTTTAAAGAAGCACTTCAGCCGGAATTCAAGACTTATCAGGAGCAGATTTTGAAGAATGCAAAAGCACTCAGCAAAGGTCTGATGGACAGAGGTGTGAAGATCGTATCCGGTGGTACAGATAACCATCTGATGTTGGTAGATCTGAGAGGTCTGGAGCTTACCGGTAAAGAACTGGAGAAGCTTTTGGACGAGGCGCATATTACATGTAACAAGAACACCGTTCCAAATGATCCAAGATCACCATTTGTAACCAGCGGTGTGCGTCTGGGAACACCGGCAGTAACATCCAGAGGAATGGTAGAAGAAGATATGGATAAGATTGCAGAGGCGATTGCTCTGGTTGTGAAAGAGCCGGAGAAGATTGGAATGGCAAGATCCATCGTAAAAGAACTTACAGAAAAATATCCATTAGTATAATGATGATACTGACAACAGGTCTGGCGTGTGCCAGGCCTGTTGTTTTAGATATAACAGAGACTTTCATTCACCTTTCATTCGAATTTCCCATAGTATGATACTGTAAATATTCTGAAAGGAGTAAATGAAAAATGCCGAATTACCGTTACCATACACCGGAATCAAACAGGCGTGGTTACTGTGGATGTTCATCCAACATGAACGGATGTAACCAACAGCAGTCAAATGCCCGCCCCCAGCGGGAATCCTGCGAAGTTCCTTACTGCGACTGCGATACTGCCGGCGAAATGTCCTGTGCAGTAAAGGGTCGCTACGATACTTTGGGCGATATGGCAGTTGCCATGGCTTATGTCCCTTGGCAGATGTGGCGAAATATCTTGGATGTAGAGAAAGGTCTCTGCTGTGGAACTATTTTCGAAGACTTAAACAAACCATTCTGTGGAACAGGAGGTGTCCGTAGATGAATGACAATAAGCCTTGCAGACAGGAGTTGATGAATCGAATCAACGCCGCCAGTTTCGCTGTAGACGATGTAAAGTTATTTCTGGATACCCATCCCTGCGACAAGGATGCCATGGAATATTTTGAAAAATATCAGGAAATGCGCAAATGTGCTCTGCACGAATATGCCAAATACTACAGTCCGCTCACCATCGATACTGTGCGCACAGACTCCTGTGAAAACTGGAGTTGGATCGATGAACCGTGGCCATGGCAGGAAGGGGGATGCTAGTATATGTGGAATTATGAGAAACGACTGCAATATCCGGTAAAAATCAGCCAGACTAATCCACAGATGGCACAAGTGATTATCAGTCAGTTTGGTGGACCTGACGGCGAGCTTAGTGCATCTATGCGTTATCTGTCACAGAGATATACCATGCCATATAAAGAAGTAACAGGAATACTCACAGATATTGGAACGGAAGAACTTGCCCATATGGAAATGATCTGCGCCATTGTCTATCAGCTCACCCGTAACCTTACAGTCGAACAGTTAAAGGAATCCGGATTTGACAAATACTATGTGGATCACACACTTGCTCTGTGGCCACAGTCAGCCGGAGGTGTACCATGGAGTGCCACAACTTTCCAGTCCAAAGGTGATCCAATTACCGATCTGCACGAGGATATGGCAGCAGATGGTGCGATTGTGTAAAGACAACATTTAATGTTTTAAAGATAGTTCCCGAACATCTGGCATACTAGTTGCCAGATGTGAGAACCTTAGAAATTCCAATGTATTTCAATAGGTACATTTTTTGTTACAGGGTCTTTTTTTCCAACCAATATGTAATCAATCAGTATTTCAACAATTTCCCTGTCTAAATGTTCAAGATTTGTATATTGCTCTATTAACTGCCGTCGATTGTCACCAGCCTGCATTTTTCTTTCGATAACGTCAAGCTGTTTTTGTGTATCTGCTACCAGCTTTTCAAGCCTTTCTTTTTCTTTTGAGAAGTCTTTGGATAAATCCAGATAATCCGATTCTGAAAGAACACCTTTTACTTTGTCTAAATATAGTTCACGTATTCCTTTTGTATATTCAGAAATCTTTTTTTCATATATGGATATTTCATTTTCAACAGATTTTTTCTGTTCTTGCAAATTATTGTTAAATTGTACTTTTTGTTCAAGCTCATCTTTGTTAAGATATTCTCTGGATAAGCAATTCAATTCATCAATAACTGCTTTTTCCAATTTTGGTATAGAAATAAATGAACCAATGCAAGAATCTTTTGATACATGTCTGCAAGAGCATTTCAAATATCGTCTGCCATCACTCGTTTTACTGGAACGCATTGTATATCCACAATTCATACAACGAGCTTTTCTGGCAAACAATCCAACTGTACCAACAGTAAATGGCTTTGCTTTTTCAGTCACCATAGATTGCACTCTGTCCCATAATTCCCGTTCAATAATTGGTTCGTGTGTTCCCTCAACTCTAATCCACTGGTCTTTTGGTATTGGCTTATTTTGTTTCGTCTTGTACGAAACACTTCCATATTTTCCTTGAACCATATTACCAATATATATTTCATTGACCAACATATCTGATATAGCAAAATATCTCCATAAAGTACTATTCTGGGTTTTAGGTTGCTTATAGCGTAATCCATGAAGTCGTTTATATTCTGTTGGATTTGGGATTCCTCTGTCATTTAATATACGTGCAATCGCTGTCTTTCCATATCCCTGTGAAAATAATGTAAAAACTTCTCTGACGACTTTGGCGGCTTCTTCATCAATAATCAAATGTCCTTTTTGATCGGGGTCTTTTTTGTATCCATATAAAGCAAAAGCTCCGATATGATATCCGTTTTTTCTCCTGTCAGTAAGAACACTTTTAATATTCTCTGACATATCCTCTAAATACCATTCATTTACCAGACCGTTAATCTGTCTTGATTTTTTATTTCCTTTATTTGCGGTATCTGCATTATCAACAATACTGATGAAACGAATACCCCAAAGAGGAAACAAACCGTGTATATATTTTTCCACCAGTTCAAGTTCTCTGGTAAATCTTGATTGTGTCTTACAAAGGACTATATCAAATTTGTGATTTTCTGCATCATCTAACAGTCGATTAAATTCTGGGCGTCGTCTATCAGAGCCGGTATAATCATCATCGCTATATATGTTATAGACTTCCCAGCCTTGCTCCAATGAATATTGGAGTAACATTGACTTTTGATTCTGAATACTGTTACTGTCGTCTGTTTCTGATTGTTTGTTTCTATCTTCTTCTGATAATCGGCAATAAATAGCAACTCTTAATTTTGATGTTGTCATAAGTCTTTCTCCTTTTTCCAGAGAAGACAAAACAAACTATCTCTACATGATGTCATTATAACATCTAGCAGGATAGTTTGTCTATTATCTGGCAGGTGTTGCCTTTCTGTTGCTTTTTTCATATTGGTTGATAAGTTCAACCCATTTCAAAGTAAATGCTGTTGCTAATGCCGTCTTATCACAATTTTTAAAAACATTTTTGCAAACTATATTTGTGTCATTCGCCATTGAATCACCTCACTTGCGTATATTTAAGACTATGCAAAAATGCTTGTTCGTTATGAAAGATTGTTTATATATAATAAGGTAACAATCAGATGGCTCTGGCAAGCTCCACTGGTGTTTCAACCATTCCCATTCCGATGGGCGAACCGTACTTCTACGGGTGTATCATTATTCAGATATACAGGTCTTGGCAATAGCTTTTCCACAAGCTATCCGTGGGACATTGAAATAATCGCTCATCAAATCACCCCTTTCACCGTCATGGCGGTTCAATCCACTGGCTCGTTGTATATCAAACGTATCTGATTGTTATATTCAATTTTCAAGGTGCGATTTTTGCCTTAAACTACCTCAACTTCAAATTTCAAAATCATTTCCATAAGAGCGGTTCTGATTCTGCCTTTGAGTTCTGTGTCAACTGCTATGTAAATATTCCCGTATTCGTCATACAATGGACGTAAGCTGGCTTTGGAAATGTATGCGTCATAATGTTTCAACACTTTTTCTATTGCCTGTACGTCACCATCTGCCGAAAGAGATATAACAGTAAAAGACGGGCATTTGTCTGCGGATTTCATTATTCGTCCTCCTGTAAATACTTTTTGATTTCTTCCAATGAACTTCTACGGTTGCGGAAAGAAGTGCTACGGTCAATCTGTAACAAATCGGCAATTTCAGCGTCCGACATTTCCAGAAAATAAAACATCAGTAAAATATCTAGTTTCTTTTCTGGTAAAATCTTCAATGCGTCTGCTAACTGTTCATTATTAACCTTTACCTTTGTTCCCAATACCTCGAAACAAGAATAATCGCTGTCGTAATCGTCTGTAATACCTACATGATTTAATTCCTGCTCCGGCAATTCAGAGAAAGCTATCTCGTGTGTTGCCCGTCTGGACAGCTCTCTTTGATAATCTTTTACTGTCGTGTCAATAACACGTTTTACAAGACAATCAAATTGAAGTCGAATAGCTGTCTGGAAAGAAGAGGGTTTCATGTTCTCACCCCCTTTCTGGCTAAATTGAAAGGGGATAAGAACTCCTTGTCCCTTTTCGCACTAACACTCGTCTGGCGATTGCGATTTGTTGCACGAAAAGCAAAGAATTTACAAAATTCTTTTAAATAGAAAAAAAGCACTAAGGCAATACAGATGTTGTACTGACTTTGTGCTTTCTGAATATTTCCTATTGTGTGATGTGAAAAACCACATTCAAGGGTGTAATTCGTTACTGCATAAGCTGGAATTTTTTTAGCTGTAAGATAAATAGATATTTACAGTTTTGTTGCAATGCAGTTACCCCCGAGAACCGCAAAACAAAACCTTTTGTTGGAAATAAAAAAGCGGTTTTGACCGCTAAGAAATGAATAAATATTGAGACATTCAAAAAGAACACTACTCATAGCGGTTTTTTTATTAACCTCACAAGTAGTATTTTGTTTTAAAATGCAAAATATGAACTCACGAACCTACATATACGTTTTTCAATACCTGTTGATTTACCAACAGGAACTGTAAAATGTAGTGAGGTGATTACATATGCGTAAAAAAGAAGATAAATACGATTTTAGAGCGTTTGGTCTGGCAATCAAACAAGCTCGGATAAAGCAGGGTCTTACCCGTGAGCAGGTGGGAGCTATGATTGAAATTGACCCACGCTATTTAACAAATATCGAAAACAAAGGACAGCACCCAAGCTTACAGGTGTTTTATGACCTTGTTCATTTACTTAATATATCTGCCGATGAATTTTTCTTACCTGCCTCTGATCTGGTAAAAAGCACCAGAAGACGGCAGTTAGAAAAGCAACTTGATACTATGTCCGAAAAGGACTTAATCATCATTGAAAGTGTTGCTGATGGAATTATTAAGTCAAAGGAAGTGGAGGACGAGTAATCCTCCACCTTGCATATTCAATAAAATAAGCCGATAACCCAAGAAATTCTTAATCTGCGGTGGTCGGGCTTTTTTTTGATAAGCTGAAATGTGTCGTACTTTGTCGATACGCTATATATATCATGGCAACTACCTCCATTAGTCGTCGAAATTTAGGAATGGCGCGTGAAAATACCTCTGCTCTACGATGGCTTTTTTTCTTTTGCCGTTGTCCGGCAGATTGTAGTTCTATTCTTTACCTATATGCTATATGGAAAGTTTGTAGATTTCATAAAGATTTGAAAAAATAATGAGCGATACCGCAGTACCGCCCACTACTTTTAATATGGAATTTTGATAATAACCTGTGCGCCGCCAGTCTTTTTAGAATTGCTTAAAACAAGCTGTCCGCCATGTTGCTTGATAATGCTGCTTGTGATATAAAGTCCCATACCAAAGTGCATATTAGAAGTTCTGTTTTTGTCGCCCATGAAAAACTGTTCCTGTGCATGGTGTAGGGTCTCTGACGTGAAGCCGCTTCCCTCGTCTGTTATGGATATGTGCAAAAAGCAGTCTGTCATTTGCGCTGTTACATAAATTGTCCCCTGTGTTGGAGAGTAGTCTAACGCATTGCTTATCACATTCATAATTGCCCGTTCCAACAGCAACTTATCCGCTTTGAGTGCGCCCAGGTCAGCTCCCGTTTCCATGTGCAGACAAATTCCTTTAGTAAGGCATAAAGAGCTTGCCTGCGTTTCAATCCGTCTCATGTAATCAGCTATATCAAATTTTTCTAAATGAAGCTGATACCCGGCGACTGTCCGGGAAATGTCAATTAACGTCTTAATATAAATGCCTATCTGCTCGGAACTTTCAGTGATGTAACCCGCATATAGACGTTGCTCGTCGTCAAGCTCTGTTTCACTTATCAAATCAATATTTCCTTGAATGACGGTCAAAGGTGTTTTCAAATCATGAGCGAGTGCTGCAATCTGTTCTCTTTGTAATTGTTCCGCGTGCCATTGCTTCTCTAAAGATATTTTCAGATTATCTTTCATATTAGCAAAAGAACAAAGTACATCCTCAAATTCTTTGATTTTTGAATGTCCCACTTCAAAATCAAGATTTTGTCCGGCAACCTGCCTTGTTGCTTCAAAAAGCGGGGAGAGCTGCGCCCGCATATTTTTTGCAAACTTCGCTGTCAATATCACGCATACCGCAATACAGTTGATTGCTATGAGAATATAAAGCAGAATTTCCGGTGAGGGAAAATGTTCATAAAGCCATTCATTTGTAAATTGTGAGCCGATGTAATATTGTAGCACCACATATTCATTTTCGCGGGTCACAAGCAAATACTGTTTGTTGAGGTTTGTATTTATCTTCCCAGATATTGCGTATTCCATAGCCCGGTCTAAATCGTCGCCCTCTAAGGTTGTTTCTGTCACTTGATAATTCTTATCCAGCACCAAATACTTGCAACCCATAGGAAGCTGCACATCTGTCAAATCCGGCGTTGCAGCAATAACAGGAACAAGGTTTTTTGCACTGCGTTCTGAATAATCCGCATAGGTAATAAGTCCCGTACTGGTTCCGGCTAAAATAAGACTGAATGGTATCACCACCGCACCTATTAGCCCAATCAGAAGCATACATAAGAATTTCCAAAAAGACGCTTTCAGTGATGTTGTTTTCTTCATTCCCATTTATACCCAATCCCCCAGACTGTCGCTATCGGCTGAATATCCAGTTTGTTTAATTTTGCCCGGATATTTTTGATATGAGTAGAAATTGTAGAATTATCACTGTCGCCCTCTAAGCTGAAAACCGCTTCGTAAATCTGTTCTTTTGAAAATACCTGTCCTTTGTTCCTTGCAAGATATTCACAAATCAGATATTCGCTTTTGGTTAAGATAACGGGCATGTTATCTACCCGTAATTCTTTTGCAGATAAATCAATTTTTATTCGGTCAAAGGTAAGTGCGGTATGGCGTTCCCTGTGTTCACGCCGTAAGTGAGCGTTTACCCTCGCCCGTAATTCTGCAATTCGGAAAGGTTTTGTCAGATAGTCGTCTGCTCCCAGACCAAGCCCAAATGTGATGTCATGTTCCATTGTCTTTGCAGTCAGAAAAAGAATAGGGTAGTCCACAAGGGAACGGATTTTATCACAATAAGAAAAACCATCTATATCCGGCATCATAATATCCAGTATAATCAAATCGTACCTATTCAGTTTATCAAGTGGCACCTGTGCAGCAGAGGTATAGGCAGTTACGAAATGCCCGTCCTTTTGCAGTCCATTTTTCACAAGCTCTAAAATAGCCTGTTCATCATCAATCATAAGGATCGCTGCCATATTGTTGCCTCCTTTCGTTGTCGTTTTCAGTATAGCACAAGCTACAAGGGCAGGAAAGCTGTCATTGTCGCTTTGCAATATAGTAGTTATCATTTACATTGACCGCAACCGCTTCAGCTTTATCGGTTCCGTAAATCTCATAAATATCTGTGTAAAACCAATTCTCCCGCCCTTGTCCAGCATTTTCCCCGTACCAATCAATCTTGCTTAAATCTTCCTTTGACAAAGGGATTTTCGTTTCTGTATCGAATGTAACACTTTCTGCAAGAATATCAATGTAGCTGCCTAATTCATCATCCGATACCATATCAGACGTTACTTGATAAATCGTCCCCCCACAAAGGAGTTGTGTTGCATTTTCTGGATTGACTTCAAAGCTGCCGTTTATAGATTTTTCTGTTTTCTTAAAATCAAAAACCATATCGTTATCCTTGACATTCTCGCTGATAACAGCTTTATGATACCCACCATTTATATCTACAATCAGATAAGCATCTGCGTTAGGAGCTGCATATACATTGAGGAAAGGAATAATGTAAGCGGCTTCTGGTGCTTTCTCTGCCAAATCCGCTAAAGAATGAAAGGTAGCCGTTTCAACATTTTCTTGCAGCAATATTTTTCCTTTTTCATCTATGGCTGCCAGTTGCCGGATATATCCAATCCATTCTCCAAGCCCACCATTCGATACGGTATCTGCCAAAATCGTGTAATTGTTGCCCTTATAGGAAAATCGTGTTACGTTTTCCGTATCCAGATAACATTGTTCTTTGTCACTGGAATATTCTTTGATTTTATCCTGTAAAGAGCAGCCGGCAAGAGCGGCACAAACAATAAAAGCAAACAGCACAAACATAATCCGTTTTTTATTCATAATTTTTTCGCCCCTCCCAATGAGAAAACCATAGTAAAGTCAATAACACGCCGCCTATTGTTAATGCAGCAATCCATATCCATTCTGTTACATGAACAGAAAGCCCATTGTTCAAAACATCATGCACCCAGTTCATAGACCATGCAAAGGGGATATACCGCCATATTCCTTTTAACTCAATATTACTGTATAGAATACATTGCAGGCTTTCAAATACTCCCAAAAACAATGAGATACCCAGTCCAAACCGAAAGCTAAAGAATAAATGCAGAGCATAAATAATTAAATTGTAAAATGCCATTCCTGCGGCTGCTTTAACTAACATACTCAGTTGTACGGTATCAGCTATTTTTAAAAAATGAACGCCAAGCAGAAAGACAAGAAACAGATAAAACAGCGCAGCTATTCCTGCTCCATATAAAACGACCAATTTTGTCAGCATAACTTTATATCGGTTAGGTACTTCTAGCAATATTTGAAAGTGTGAAGCCTTTTCTTCTAATAAGACATTCAGGCTAACGATAACACTTATCAGCAAAGGAAAAACGGTTGCTGTAATCTCCAATATCATTTTTAACTTTTTGTAATCCGCTGTGCTTCCATATAAGACATAGTAAACAATAAACAGCAATGCCCCAACAACAGGCAGACATAAATGCATCGTCCAAAACGGCGTATGCTTCACTTTTACCAGTTCAGAATGAACCGCTCCAAGAAAGCCCATACTGTTTACCTCCTTTTTGAAAAATCCTTTGCGTCCACAAAAGATAATACAACGAATAAGAATATTGATAGTGCAATAGAGATAAAAACGGTTGTGGAAAAGCCGGGATTTCCTGCAAAAGTTCCGTTTAGGTCAATCCCCATAAGCGGCTCTGCCAGTTTCGCCGCCCAACAATACGGCATGAGCCACCAAACGGCTGTGTTTCCCAACGAGACAGGAAGAAGTATTCCAGGTACGGTATTTAGTATTATCGGCACAAACAGCCCTGTTTTACGCGCAAGATACAAGCATAACGGGATTTGCCAGACGGACGCGAGAGCAATCGCTATGCAACCTGCTATACTCTGTGGGACAGAATATACCGCCGTTTCCGGGGAAATGATATTGCTGCTTGAGATAAGTAATGCTAAAAATATTCCTGCTACAAGCAGCTTTTCAATCAGAATAATTCCTTTTGCCATTTCAAATTTTGAAAGGTTCAAGGGCATAGAAAATACAGAATAATATTTCCCTGCGCTTTCTTCTTTCCGGTGTGATAAGGAACATAAAATTGCGATTGCTCCCGGAAGCAGGAACTCATACCACCAGTAAAGCGTCATATATTGAAAACCGATGAAGCCGCCCACTATCCATGCAAAAATAGCTGTGATAAGTGGAATGATGAAAAGCAGCTTGTTTGATATTGTCCTTTTGAATTTCAAATGTTCTGATTTTAAGTAGTTCATGCCTTACCCCTCCCTGTGGTTATTTTTTACAACGTCCATAAAAAGCTGTTCCAAATTTTCATTCGCATTAAGTTTCCCCTCATAGCCTAAGACACCGCCCGCAATAATGCCGATATGGTCTGCTGTCTGCTGCACCTCGGAAAGAATATGACTGGATAAAATAACGGTAATTCCCTTTGCCGGAAAGGAACGGATAAGCTCCCTAAGTTCTTCAATCCCCACCGGGTCAAGACCGTTTGTAGGCTCGTCAAGAATAAGCAGCTTCGGACTATTTAATAATGCAATCGCAATTCCAAGCCGTTGCTTCATTCCAAGAGAAAACTGTCCGGCTCTTTTTCTGCCTGTTTCTGTCAGCCGGACGATTTGGAGCACTTCCTCAATCTTTTTGTCTGTCAGCCCTAAAAGGGTTGACCTAACTTTCAGATTTTCATAGGCGGTTAAATTCTCATAAAGCGGCGGCATTTCAATCAATGCCCCGATGTGGTTTAAGTCGCTTCTCTGCCATGTGTGACCGTCAAACTCAATGCTTCCAGATGTCGGCTTCAAAATGCCTGTTATCATTTTGAGTGTTGTGGACTTTCCGGCTCCGTTTGCTCCTAACAATCCATAGACAGAGTTTTTTTCAATGTTCAGCGATATGTTATTTACGGCTGTCTGCCCACTGAATGATTTGCAGAGATTTGTTGTTTTCAAAATTATACTCATATTTTGTACTATCCTTTCTTTTGATTATGCTAAAAGGATAGCTGTAAATTTTGAAGATTTCATAAAGAAAATAGAATTTCCCAGAATAATATAATATCCCTTTCTATAAGGTAGAACGATTGAGAGCCACAAAAAGATAATGCATAAACAAAATTTTTTCAAAAAACATAATGACAAACTGTCTAATTTATTTCTCTCATAAGATAAAAACAATTATAACGCGCTAAAAGTATTACTGCAAAATATCCGGCAAAAAATAAATAGGACTTACACTTCAAAATGCAAGCCCTAATCTTATGCTATCCTACAATCTTCCAGTTATCGTCCTTATGAAGCACAAGCTCATACTGCGAAATTTGCGTCATTTTCGACTTGTTATCCAGATATTTCACAGACACACTGACCTTGAGGTTATCGCCATCTTTGGTAAAGACAGGATTTACCAGTTCTGAAAATACATAATCGCCGGATACAGGAGCAAGCACACCGTCTTTGACATAGTAGGCAAGTTCTTTCTCCGTAGCGGTAGGGTACAGTTTGAAGAATGTTTCCAAGAAAGCGGTAGCGTCCTTAACTGTGTCAGAGCTAACACTGACATCTGCTTCCTGTGCTTTTGGCTCATACTTTGATTTCTGTACTGCCGGAGCAAGGGTAGGATTTTGGGTAATGACCATTGCACCGTCCTTATCCACATGAACCGTCACCGTGTAGTTTTCTACAACTGCCTGTGTCTGTTCTCCCTCTTTTACCTGCTGATCTACTTCGTAGTCAACGGTAAAATCGTCCGTCCCAGACTGTTCCACATTCCAGACCAGCACATTTGTAACAGTGGCACTGGTTGGTATATCTGTTCGGATAGTATCGGCGTTCAAATCCTGCAATTCTTTGGTCAGATATTTACTGATTTCTGTTGTCCTTGCTTCAATCGCTTCCTTGCTGGTATCCCATGTGTAGTAGGCTTTCGCAAAGTTCTTGACAAAATTTTCAATCCCGTTGGTGTCGTTCAACTTTAACTGAATGATTTCTTTTTCGTGCACTGTGTGGGTATCAATGGCGGTAAAGTTCTTGTACACGCCAAAACTGGTGCTTGCAAGAAGTACCGCCCACAAAAGCAGGACAGATTTCTTGTGTGTCCCGACTTTCATGGTACGCACTTTCTTTTCTTTGGGTTCTTTCATTGTTTTTTCTTTCTTCTTAAACATATTTCAAGTCCTTTCTATTGCTTAATTCTTCCGGCACAAATGATGTGCTGTTGCCAGTAGGCAGAGGTCAAATCGGTATAGCCGATTGGATTTCCGGCATGATACATCTGATTGTTTCCCACATAGATTCCTACATGGGTTACATAGTCGCTGGTATTGTAGGTGGAATGGAAAAAGACCAAATCGCCAGCCTGTGCCTGTGACAACGGGATATGCTGGGTTGCGTCATACTGTGCCTGTGCGGTTCGTGGCAGGCTGATTCCGGCTTTTCCGTAGCACCACTGGGTAAGACCAGAACAGTCAAAAGAGGTGTTTGGGTTACTGCCACCATAGACATATTTCCAGCCTTGATACTTCAACGCTTCATTCATAACCGCCTGTACCGTTTCGTTACTGAACTGCTTCACGGTCAGATATTGGTTGACCAGCTCCACATAGAACATATTCCCGTAGTTATAACGCCAGCCACCATTTTTGCTGACTGCTATCGGGTTCGTATAGGTCACTTTTGTACCGCCGGATTTATTCTTTGCGAAATTCTCTGCAAGATTGAGCTGTGCTTTTTCCCGTTCTTCGCCACATAGTCTGCATAGCCACCACCATAGTTATAAGACTGAATGACCACGTTAATGTCATTCATGCCTTTTGCTTTACAGGAAGAAAGCAGGGACGCAAAATATTTACACCCCTGCTTAATGGATTCTTCTGTACTTAGTGAGTTTGGCGGTAGTCCCAGACTTTCGCTGGACTGCATGACATCGGTAGCCGTACCGCCACTTTCTACCTGTATGATGGCAAGCAGGACGTTCACATACTCCGTGATACCGCTTTCTCTGGCGTATTTTTCTATCATCGGCTGATGTTTGAGGACATCGGCTGACAGGTTCATGCCAGAGTAGACAGTTGAATAACTGTTGGAACTGTCGTCATCTTCGCCGGAAATCAGTATCCCGAAAAAGAGGACGATGGAGAAAAGGACAGGAAATATCGTACCTATGATAAGGATACGCTTTAATCTCATTTCTTTCGTCCTTTCTCTGGTTGCTTCGTAACAGTCTTACGATTTTGTTTTTGGTTGACCTGTGTTTTCTGTACCGTAGATTTCTTATGATTGCTGATGGATTCTGCTACGTTTGGCTGGTTCGCTCTGGCAACAGATTTAACCTGCTGTTCCTGTCTGATATTGGTTCGGACGGTTTCTTTTCCAGCCTTGATTTCTGCATTTTTTATCACAGGAGAAGTAGCAGGACGTTTCATATCCGGCTTCGTAACTATATCGGTCTGTGCTGGTTTTGGAACAGGTGTGGCAACAGGGCGTTCATGGCTTCTGGTAGCTCCGGCTGTCGCTGATCCATTCGCATGAACGGTCTGTCTTGCTTCCTGTGCTTTCTGTAATTCCTGCTTTTTCTGTGAGATATTTTCCCTGTGCAGGTTGCGTTTCTGTGTACGCTGTTCCTGTCGGTTTTCCCGTTCTTCCACAACGCCACGCTTAAAGTCCGATACATTATCCTTTGCTTTCTGTTTCGCAGAATGGACAGCATAACCAGCCTGTGTCGGCAAATCTTTCACATTTTCTTTCAGAGAAGAAGCACCGTCACGGACTTTATTTTTCGTATCCATCACAGCACCTACCGCAGAACCGACACGGCTTCCCATTGAAACATCATTATTCCTTTGTGGTCTGGCTGGCGTTTTTTTATGAGTAGAACGAGAGTGATTATAAGCAGAACCAGCGACTGAACCAGCACCAGCTCCGACCATACTTCCTGTACCCACAGCCCTTGCAATTCGTCGTTCCATACGTCTTGCCCTATGTCGCATGAACACCATCGGTCTACGGAATATCCGGCGACCTATCTGCTGGCTGTCATTGGCATTCAGGCTGAACATACTCATTAGTTCTCCGAGCTTCATGTAGATTCCGGCAAAACAGATTATCTGCAAAAATGCCACCATAAAGAACGGATAGTCTGTTGAGATATTGTAGAACATACTGGAAATCGAAAATGCCACGGTCACAATCAGTGTGATTCCGGCTCTTGTCATAATGGCATTGAACACACGGACAACTGCCTGTTTCGCCATGTTCTCATAGGTCGGTATCATGGACAGTAAAAAACTGACAGGTAAAAATATGGCATATATGATAAAGAGTATCTGGGAAAACAACATCATACCGGTAAGCAGAAAGATAAAAATAGTAATGCCAAGATTGAAGATAAGCAGGAAGAACACCATGCCGAGACGGTTGACGACCTGTGGAATGGTAAGGTTGTCATTGTCGTTATCCTCAATCTCTGTTTTCACAACATTTTCCCTTGTTTCCCCATCTTCGTCTGATGGGCTGGCAGAAATCAGAGCTTCCACACGGTCAGCTCCGATTTCTTCGGTATCACTGTTTCCGAACTGCAATAACAGCCACGGTTTTTCTACCTGTATCGCAAACAGGCTGTCACGGATAAGGTCTACGCTGTCCTTTCCCTTGCTGTCAGAATCGTGAAGCATGATTTTTGTCCCCAAATCCAGAGAAGCGGTGCTGATGTCCGAACTGAAATCATTGATTTTCTGGATATAGTTGGGAGCATAAGCAATAAAGGACGCAGACACAATGAACACCACCACAAAGTTGATAACAGCGTGAAGTGCCTTGCTGGTTTCCCGTTTGAGAAGCCCTGTATAGGCAGTGTAAACACCTACAATCAGAATGATAATGAGCAGGAATCCCACATAGAATCCACTGCTGGAAAATCCGTTTTCGGTCACTCCGGCAAGTGTCTGAATACTTTTCCCAATACTATCTGCCATGTCATTGATGAAGTCCAGCTTATACGCCTGTTGCACCACATACCCTGTGGCATTGCTAAGATACAGGCTGATTGTCCAGACAAAATTTGTGATACAGTAAAGCCCGTACTGTACCGATTTTCCAATGCCGTCCAGCCAGTTCCACGGAAGCCAAGACCAGCTATTGTCCACATAGAAATCAAGCTGATAGTTGGAAAGCGGATACTTTGAATACAGGTTGTCAGCATTGACCGTATCATCGACCAGTCCAGACGCATGAGCTACCGTCCCAAGCAGGGATAGCAGTACCAGCGTGACGGTCACGGCAAGCAGAATCAGTTTCAGTACATGGAATACCTTTTCTTTTGTGACAGATTTCATCATTCCAAATCCACCTCACTTTTTATCGGCGGTCTGGTATCAAAAGCATGGAGCAGTTCTACAAAGACAGGGTGTATCTGTACTACACCGACACGCCCATATAAATCCTGCATTAAACATTGTCCGTTCTCCAAGTCCCTCAACCGTTTCTGGTTGTTTTCATCTTCGCTGTCCAGTCCGAAAAACTCTAAGGTCTGCTTGATTTCGTTGGTATCTGTGGAACGGAACGCAAATTTTAAGCCGATGTTATTTTTCAGACTTTCTTTTGATACGTCCCCAGAGGACTGCGTGACAAAATATACTCCGGCGTTCATGGCTCTACCAGCACGCACCAGTTTATTTGATAAAGTTTCGCCCTGTGCCACATTTAAGAACGCCCATGCTTCATCAAGGTCTACAATCTTAAAAATGCTTCGGTCTGAATTGATAAAGTCTAAGGCAAAGGTAGATATTACAATCAACATTGCCACCGATAATAATTCAATGGTCGTGTATTCGTCAAAAGTAGTATCTTTATCCGGCAGAACCAAATCCGCAACCTGTATGATATTGAGCTGGTTATCCAGACTGATAGTATTTTTCGCTGTTCCGTCTGAAAAGAGCAGGTGTGCAAAATCATAATTTGTAAAACTGTCAATATGATTTGCGATATGGTTTGCAATAGGCGTATTTTCTTTCCGTAATTCTGTGATAACATTTAGCAATCCTCTGTGTTCACTTTCTGATACTTTGCTGATTGCACTGATAAGCACAGGGAACTTGTCTCCATCACGGGTTGAGATACCTGTTAAAAATGTTAAAATTTCTTTTGCCAGTGTAGCTCCGTCCTCTTTATCTTTCATAATTACAAACGGGTCAAGAAGCCCTGCATTTTCCTTGTCGCTGGTGAGATTTACAATGTTGATTTCCTCTGCAATCTCCGGTAGGGTTGCTTTCCAGTTGCCACGTTCACTTTTGGGGTCAAGGATAACTGTCTGTCCCCCGAACAGAACGGAATAATATACAAGCAGGTTATTACAGAATGATTTTCCACCGCCAAGCGAACCGACAAAGGCTGACGCTAACGCATTTGTGACCGTACCTTTTACTCCTTGACTGGCAAGGGACGGTTGCAGGTAAACATTTCTTCCTGTATCCACAGAATATCCGATATAAATTCCTGTATTTTCTCCCAACATCTGGGTAGCTCCAAAACCAAGTCCGGCTAAAAAATCGGATTTCACATACTGGATATAATCATTGATATAACGCTTGCTGGCTGGAAGAAACTCTCCATGCAGTCCCATCATATCTCCGGCAGGACGTACCAGCTTCACGTTCAAATCATCGTAAAAGTCCTTGACTTCATCACAACGGCGTTTCAGTTCGTCAAGATCGGGTGCAGACACCCGTATGACGTAACTTAACTTGTACATACTTTCCTTGCTCTGGTCTAAATCTGTTTCCAGTTCATCGACACTGTCTAAGGCTTCCACCACATTTGAACTTGTTTCATTTCCGGCTTGATAGGCGTGATTGTCCAAGTCCTTTAATTCCTTTTTCTTGTTGCGGACAGTGGTTAAGGCTTTCTTATTCCCGACAATCTCAACATTCATAGACGTATCCACAGGGAATGTGAACTGCTGTTGCTGGAAATAAAAGATTTCCGATGATGGGAAGTCCAGCTCCCCGACAATGGCATTGACCGTAAAGTAGGATACATAGCTTTCGCTGTCCTCATGTTCCAGACGCAAATATCGCTGGCTTTCTTCCACCACACAACGGGTAGGACGGATAAGGTCATAATACTTAATCAGTGTTTCTCTTTTTAATTTTCTTTTTGGCAGAGGATACACATAATCTTCATAGGCTATCCCGTCCCTGCCGTAGAGATGTTCCATCAGATAGGCAAAGTCTTTGGCTTCCAGTCGGCGGATTTTGAACCTACGGGAGATTTTGTTTTCCAGCAGTTTTTCCATCTTCACATAACGGTTGATTTCATCATTGCTCATGGAAACAAAGTCATTCATCAGCGTGTGCCTTACCTCATTCAAAAACTCACGGAATGTCAGAAATACCGATTTTTTGATGTTCTTCAGATTGACTTCGTCCTCTGTGACCATGAGCTTGAATCCCAGAAAGAAACGGTAATCCACTTGATTGTCGCCTATCATAGACACAAGGGCTTCGGTCTGGTCGTCTATTTTCTGATAGGCGATTTCCTTTAATTTCCCCGTTACCAGCTTCTTTGACTGTTCCTGTATGCTTCGGATTGAACTTTCAGTTGCAATCTGTAACGCATGAATCTTTCCCTCACGGGACTGTGCGATAAGCTGACGGAAGCTGTCATGCACAAGGTATTTCTGTTCTGGGGATAAGAACGAATAATTGTAAGGTATCAGCTCATAGTAGGCAAACACCTCATTGTCCTTATTCCAGACAAGGTTGTTGTCGATATATTTAATCGGGAACATAGGTCACACTCCTTACTGCCGTGATAAATTCCTCAAATTTCTGCTTATGTAGGTTCACGGCTTTTCCGGCATAAGTCACTTTGGGACGCAGGGCATACAGAACCATCGTCTTGATGTAACTGTATGGCTTTTTCCCGTCAAAGGTTTTCTGTGACATAAACCATGTAAGGGCAACGGGAATCCCGAAATATTTTAAAAATGCTCCCTCAATCATGGAAAGTGGCGGTACATCTGCAAACAGAATGATGATAAATTCCGCCAGCACGAACCATGTAATCTGGGTAAAGGTTACAGGGAATGGCAGGTTTACATCATTGATGGCATACAGTACCTTTTCCACGTTCCAGATACTTGTATAACTTCGGATTTTCTTCACTTGTAAATGCTCCTTTCTTCATTTTCCTAACAACAGGGACAGCCGGATTTCCCAGACTGCCCCCAAGAGAAAAGCTGACAGTAGCACCAGTGGCGGTGCTGATCTGCCAGCCCTTAACGCAGTACCTCACAGATACCAGCGTTTGTTGCAATAAATGTCCCCTCTATATCGAGGTCACGCCCGTAGGCTTCGTAGTCAATATAATTCTGTAAAGAGGACGGGATTTCTCCGAGTACCTGTTCTTCATCAATCAGATAGTAGGCTAAATCGGTCATCGTTTCACAGCCGGAATACAGAATGATGTCGTCCTTATGCTCCACCAGTTCTTCCAGACTTCCATAATAGGATACGAAACTGTCCAAGTCGTCCAGCAGGTAATCTGGTAATTCTTCCAACTGCTCATAAATACGGTTCAGTTCTTCGATGGAAGTATATTCGCTAATCTCCATCGGGAAGTTGTCCGTATCGTGGATTGCGTATTCTTCGTACTCTGCATTTAAGCCGATACGTTCTGCAATCACTTCTTCGTCCAACGGAAAAGAGAACCAGTCCCCGACCAGTTCTCCCTCATTGTACTTGCCAAGATTGGCTATATAGACTTGCATATCATCAATCATAAGCGGTCACTTCCTTTCGGTGTCTATCAGAGCTTGAACATACCGTTTTCACTGACAGCATAACGTCCTGTTTCTTCCAGCTCCTGTGCATAGGCTTCCAGATTAAAGTATTTTTTCCCTTTTTCGGAGAGGGCAGAAAATTCAATGTTGTGTTCCAGTCGGTAACGGGCAACGTCCATGATATTGTGACACTCTGGATAAAACCGAAATTCTTCTGATTTCTGCAATAAATCCTCAACACCACCACAATAGGAAATCAAGTCATTGTATGCCTGTTGAACTTCTGGCGGTAACTCCATGTAAGCAAAGTACAGCTTATTCAATCGTCTGACGCTGGTTGTTCTTACAATATCGCCAGCAAAAGGGAGTTTCATATCTATAATCTGATAATCGCCACTGTCGGCTTCCACACCGAGCAGGTCACGGAACAGCTCATAATCAATGGGGAGATTGAACCAGCGAGAGGTTTTATCCTCTGCTGGCAAGGTGCTTTCTATCAATACGCTACATTCTTCCATAGGCTTACGCTCCAATAATCTTATTGAATAACTGTAACAATACGTCTTTTACGCCGGACGCATTGAATACAAGACCAACGGCTACTAAGGCAACTACCAAGAATCCGATGAGTTTGGAAAACTCACGTTTGAATCCCAAGTAGATACCGATAACCACAATCGCCATAAGCACAAGGCTCTGTGCGTTGCTTAAAAACCAGTTATAAAGGTTCTGTCCAAAATTCATGCTTTCTTTTCTCCTTTCAGTTCCATCATTTTTCTGTCAGACTGTCTGCCAGCCTGTAAAATACACATGGCAATCACGCCAGCCGTTCCCCCTAAAGAGAAGAACAGGAAATCAAATAATAATCGTTGCATTTTTCAATTCTCCTTTTCTAAAATCACATCTTCGGTAGCTGTGGTCTGTTGTTCGATTATCTTGTAGTGCTTTTCCGTCAGTTTCGTGGATTTACGGATTTCTTTCAGATAATCAATCCCTGTTTTTTCTGTGATTGTTTCCAGCATTTTGAGTGTCGGGTCAACCTGCCGTTGAATCCAGCGTAGGGTTCTGTCCAGTGTGTAAGGTTCAGGTTTTGTCGTGAGCTTTAACGGCTCTCTGCTTTCCCCGATGAACCACGCCCAGCGGACAGATAATTTCCAGTCGCTCCGTTTCTTGTCTGCTTCCTTATCCACAAAGCGTACATAACGGTTGATAATAGAAAATGCCGTCCGTTCAGCGTCATAGTAAGTCAGCAGGTCACGGACGGCATAATAAGCACGTTCATTTTTCAATCGTATTTCAAATCTGTTTTTTATTGGTGCTTCCTCTATGGGAATCCCAAGTTTGATGTACTGTTCATAGCTTTTTTCATAGACACAGAAGTACACCTCACTTTTTAATGAGCCGATATACAGGGTGTAGCCCATACCAGCTTTGTCCTGTTCCTCATGCTTGACCAGTTCGCCGGAAGCATAGGACTTAAAGGAACGGAACACCGATACACATTCTTCGTTTTGGCATTTTTCGGTCAGCTCTGGAATATCTAACATTCCTGTATGGTCATTGATGGCAAGGTCAAGACGTTTCATCACACCGCCGTCCACCAGTGCGTCCATAAGGAAGTCATACCAGCTCCGTTCCTGTGCCAGCAGATAGCTTTCAAACTGGCGACAGCCTTTTCCTTTCAGTTCCAGCAGGACACCTTTTTCTTCATCGGGAGAAGTATATACGAAAATATCTCCGATGTAGTAGTGTTCTGTATAACTGTAATGCCCGAAGTCCTCATGTATCATGTACTGAATATTGAGCTGTAAAATATCTTTGATGATATGTCCAATATCCAGTGTCGGAAACCGTATCCTCACATAATCAAACAGCATGGTAAGCGGTGCTTCTGGATTGAATTTTTCCAGAGCTTCCAAAAGTTTTACTTTCATTTCTTCTGTGACCGCTACCTTGCCGGATTCGATACGGCTTAAATGTTCACGGCTGATTCCAGCCATGACCGCAAGTTTCGTCTGGGATACACCGTACTGCAAACGTTTGTCTGCAAAATCCTGTATCCACTCTGTATCATTCAGTGCGATACCCCCTTTACGAAAAAAATGTGACATTTTTCATCTGATGTCACAGCAATGAAAAAAGCTACCAAACACTTAATTTTAGCCAAGAATTGGTAACTTTTGTGTATGTTTCCTTGTGATTTGTGCCCCTCTGTTAGATACCGAGGGGCTTGAATATTGCTGGCGTGGCTACCGCCACACCAGCAAGGCTAGTCCGTACCTGTGGCTTTCGCTCCGCACGCCACCTGTCCGTCCTGCCTTATGTGTGCAAGTTTCCCAATCGTACCTAAGAAATCATAGCCTTTGGGTACAAGGGGAGTGTAAAATTCAGATATGACGCTTGTTCCCACATCGCAATATCCACGCCCTTTGATTCGCTTCTGGAAAAACTGTTTTTTTACATCACTTCCAAAGAGCATACCGTAACCGAGTTCACTCATGCGACCAAGTCCCACACGGAAGTTGAAATTATCTCTGATACCGTCCCCGAAATACTTTGCGTCTGGACGCTGGCAAGCTACAATCAGAAAGTATCCAGCCTGCCTGCCGAGCATGACGATTTTCTTTAGCTGGCTTAACAGGGCGGTGCTTTCTTTTGTCGTGAGCATTTCTAGGAAAGCCACGTATTCATCAAAGATAAGGAACTGTGGAGCAAGCCCCAGATAGGCATAGTTTTCCCCTGTACGGTAGTTCGGGTGCAGTTTCATTTCTTCCGAGCGTGTGACCATGCCCTCATAAAAGGCATTGACGCAGTCAATCATATCGTCTTTCGTGTGGTAGACATTTCCCATGACCGTTCCCAAGTCTGCAAGGTCAGCGTTCTTCGGGTCAAGAATGTATAAATCCGCATCGGTTCTTAGCAGGGCTTCAATGATGGTCAGCAGAAAATAGGTCTTTCCACCACCTGTACCACCGCAGATAAGGGCATGGGGAAGTGAATCGTATTCCCACACCAGATTTTTCATTAACCGCAGACCGCCGTTTTCGGCAATCACTTCATCAATCGAAATACGGTTCGCTATCATATCATAGAGCAGGGTGTATTCGATGTATCCGTCATGCAGTGTCTTGTCGGTCAGCTCACAGTACAGCCCCGATTCCAGTTTATCCTCTAAGGACAGGAGCTGTTCTTGATATTTTCCCATTGTGATTTCACAGCAGATATGAAGCAGTCCCTTTTCCATCTGGTAATAAATCTTTGGAAACCACACGATTTTTTCTCTTGATCTGCTTTGCAGGTCAGTGAAAAAAACGCTGTCTTTGGTGTTTTCTGCTTCATACCACTTATTTTCCAGCACCATACGAGCCAGCTTTTGTCTGTGTAGCAACCGCTTGATACGGTCATATCCGTAACGGTAGTAGAGAAAAGCGACCAATGCACAAACACCAGTCGCTATCAGAACCGTAATGGAATTGTAGGCAGTCCAAGTAATTCCGACATGGAGCAGGTTAAAATCTTTCCAATCGGTAACAAGAAGCTGTTGCAGGTTCAGTAGCAGGAACACCGCAACGAACAGGAGTAACAGCCAGCCGATACAGAAATGATAGACCAGTGATTTATCACTGGCACGAATCCTGTTACCTTTAGATTTTTTCCATACTTTCATATAAACTCCTTTCTTTGGACGTAAGAAAAGCAGTCAATCATGTAGACTAACTGCTTTGTGAATATAAATATAAAATTATAAAGGCTGAATTTTTAATTCTGTATTACTCATCATATTTGAGCAAATAAAGCAAATCTCTATATCCCGATTTCATAAGTAATTGTTTGAAACCAGAAAGCACTTCTTCTTTTGTATAATTGTTGTTTTCCAAAAACTGATTATCTTTTTCACTAAGGTACTGATAAAAAAGAGCCACCGCCATTACTTCGTTTTTGTTTGTATAGTCAATGCTATCTAAAAGTATGTTCTCTGCTTCGTTAATCTGTCCTAAATCAATCATATTAAGAAAATTTTTCAAATTTTTTCCCGATACTTCATACTTGTTTTCTTTTTCAAGTTCAACAGAAACATACTTTTTCCCAAAGGCTAATGAAAATAATACTCTTACCATTTCTTTTATCATTCGCATGATGTAATCTTTTTCATCGGTAAAATTCATTTTCCCATCTCCTTAAATGTTGGTTTAATTGTTTGGGACATATAAGCTAACTTATAAAACTGGAAGTTGTTACTTTCTGCATACCGTGTTCCCTAAAATGATAATTACCACGACATCAACCAAAATAATCCCCAATGCAATATATACAAAAAATGCAGGTAAAATATTTTCCAATAACACCATAGTTAATGCAAGAATTGCGATAATGGACATTCCAAATCCCATTGTCCTACATAACTTCTTTTCATCGTATTTTTCCTTTTCTTCTTTTGAAGCTGTATTATATCCAGAAATAAACCAACTTCCGTGTCCAGAAAGTAAAATTATAGAAAGTACAGCAAATATCACAAAGACAATCCACACTATCACATCAGAACCTGTTGCTAAATCTGCTAATTTCATATAAATACACCTCCTAAAATTCCTATTTTCTTAATTCTATAAAGAACAATCACTCTACCGTTCATACGATGCAATAATTTCTTTGCTATCTGCTGTTTTATAATCAAGTGTTCCTAAATTACCAATTAAATCAAATGTCATATCTGCATTAACCTGTAATTCATCTTCAAGCATAGACGCAGATGGTTCAGCTTTTAGAAAAACTGTTAATCCATAAGGTTTTGTTTCAGACTGTATCTCTATGCTGTCATAAGAGTAGCCCTCTGGATAATCCTGTTTACTTACAATATTTATAACATTTGAAGAATCGCCCACATAATCTGTCTTATATTGTGATAAATCAGGAATTTCATACAATGTTTCCTTTCTGCCACATGCAGACAGTGAAATTATTAACATGACAATCGGAATAATTGCAAGTATTTTTCTCTTCATAAAACCTCTCCTTTCCAAGCCTAAATTTAAATATGAACAATCAACTAGACACATCAATATGATTATATATATTATATCAATTATATCTGACCAGTACAATGAAAATCATAGGTTACAGACTTATTTCTTCGGCGGTTGCTGTGGGGCATTGTTCTGTAGATTTCCGGCATGAGCATCTTTGTTCTTTAGAAGAATATCGTCTGCCTTTACATACCAGTCCACATCTGCACCACGGTAATTCGCATTGGCTACCGTGTCTGCAACAGGATTGATAAGTTCCACTTCGGCGTTGTAGCCATAATCTTTTAACGGCACAGTCGCCGGAACAGATACCTGTATCATGCGTCCCTGTGTGTTGCATTTCAAATCGTAGGTGCGTTCCTTAATTTCTTCACTGACCGTTCCATCTTCATTCTGTACATGAACCTCACGGCGTAATGCGGAGAACTTCAACACTCCGAAAGTCTTTTCTTTATCAATGACGATTCCATTTGCTAATCTCATAATCTGAATACCCCCTTATTTACTTTCCACTGGTAACATATCGTCTGCAAGTAAGATGTAATTGACAAATCCACGTTCCCCGATTTTATAGCCATCGGTAGTGATTCGTGGATTGATAAGTTTTACTTTCTGCTCCGGCAAGAAATGTTTTTCGCCAGCTTTGGCAGGAAGTGTCACAACTACATCATCAGCTCTCTGCACATCGGAATACAGGTTGTAGCTTCTGGTAATGATAGCCATACGCCCGTTGATTCTCTGCTGTTCCGTAGTATTTTCTCCGGCAAACTCCAAGTTCCCGAATGTCTTTTCCATGTTTGGTACGACAAATCTTAATTCCATAAATGATTGACCTCTTTTCTTTCTGTTTTAGTTTCTTTCCTGCTGTACTTTGTGGGGAGATACACTCCCCACGCCCCTAGTGGACTTCACGCTCCCGTAAATCAGAGCTTCACGGGAGCGTGAAGTTACAAAAAGGGTGGCGACCTTGAACGCTCTACCAACCGCTACATTACCGCCTTATGATTTCTTTCTACGGCGTTTGAAGTAAAGCATACCGCCAAGCCCTACGCAGGAAAGACCGAGCATGGCAAGATAAGCATAGATATTGGTATTGTCGCCTGTTTTTGGACTGTCACTTGTCTTAGTAACCGTAGATGGTGTATCCGGCGTGTCGGTATCCTTTGGTGTATCTGGGACTTCCGGCACTTCCTTGATTGTCACAGTCTGTCCATCGTCTGTGATGTCCTTATGTTCCGTCACTTTCTTTGGTTCGTCTGGATTGCTCATATCGTATAATTCCTCAAATGTAACAAGGCTCTTGCCACCAAGAGAAGAACCATCAAAGGTAAAGGCAATCTCTACCGTCATTTTTTCACTGTCGGCTGTGAACTCATAATCATTGGATACTTTCTTTCCATCAATCAGAAGTTCTGCATTTTCCTCTTTTAACATCTGCCAGCCGGAAAGTTTGTATTTTGTTCCAATTTCCAGACCATCTAATGTGACTTTATCCACAATCGTTACATCTTTTTCGGCTTCGATTTCTTTCTTGCCGTTCTTGTCCGTAGCAGTAGTATGGATTGTGATGATACGTTCCGTGATAAGAACCGTCTGTCCATCATCGTTGATGTCTTTATGTTCGGCAACCTTGACAGGCTCTTTCGGATTGCTCATATCGTACAATTCCTCAAATGTAACAAGGTTCTGACCGCCAAGAGCTGAACCATCAAAACTGTAGGTAATCTCAACCGTCATTTTTTCGCTGTCAGCAGTGAATGTGTAATCACTGTCTACATGTTTCCCGTCAATCAGAAGTTCGGCGTTTTCTTCTTTTAACATCTGCCAGCCGGAAAGTTTATATTTTGTTCCAACTTCCAAGCCATCAAGTGTGACTTTGTCCACGATCTTGATGGCTTTTCCGGCAACAATCATTTTTTCGCCTGTTTTCTTGTCGGTAGCTGTGGTATGGATTGTGATTTCTTTTTCGTATTCATCGGTCAGTGTCCCTAAATCTACGGTCACTTTATTTCTGGATACGACTACCTCAAAAGCTGGAATCAGCTTAAATCCGGCGTTGGAATCACACTTTAATTCCTCAATCACATAGGTATCATAAAGTAATGCACCTTTGCTGTCGTCTGGTTCAGATGTACCAAACCATACACCGTCCTCACTGGATTTTCCGGCATTGGTATTGACCTTGTGGGAAGCCCAGCTTGAAGCAGTGGAGAACTGACCGTTTTTGTCAGTAACTACAATATGGGATTCTCCCGTTGTCTTGCTTGTGATTCTGAATGGAACACCTGCAAGGCGTTTGTGTGTACCTGCACCGATTTTTACACCCTCAATATCGCCACGCTTAATCTGGTTGTAGACAGAGTGAGATTTGTCAGTCAAGTCCACGATTTTTCTATCTTCCGTGATAGAAAAGTTGATTGCTTTTGCACCGTCTGTTAAGTAGCCCTCTGGTGCTTTACTTTCTTCTAATCTGTAATTTCCGTAAGGAAGCAAGTCAGCAGAAGTAGAAGCAATTCCATCAATGCCTGTCTGAATCTTCTTGACAGTTTCATTCTTGTTGTATAATTTTCCCTCTACCAGTACAGGACTGTCATTTAAGGAAAGGATATTAAATTCTGTGTACTGTAAGGTCGCACTTCCCTGTGCTTTGGTATCCTTTGTTTCAAGGTCACGTTTCTGGATTTTTACACCGCCACGGATAACCTTGTCAGATACGGAATACTGGTTGCTTCCAGAAAGTACGGCAAGTTCGCCATCTTCGGAAATCTGTGTAAGGTACGTCCCCTTAATCTGTTCAGAACTTCCGTCAGCCTGCATATATGCACCATCTAATAAGTAGCCGTTAGGAGCTTTTGTTTCTGTGACAGTGAGTGTACCAAGTGGCAGTACATTTTTACCGTCCTGTGTATAGAAGCTGTCGCCGGATACTTTGTAGCTGTCGGCAAGTCTGGATACATAATGGATAGTTCCGTCACTGTCTTTTTCGGCAACGGTTTTGGTTGTCCATGTACGGGTAGCCTTTGCAGGAAGATTGTCTGCATTGTAGTAACCGTCATAATAGCTCCATGTGAACTCTGCACCCTCTAAAGAAGCATTTCCCTGTGGAGTGGATTTTCCTGTTTCCATGTCAATTTTGAATAAATCAATCAAAGTCTCTGTGACCTTTGGAGTGTCAGCAACAGTTAATGTCGCTGTTTTTCCAACTTCCACATTTAAGGCATGGACAGTAGAATCCAGCTTGTAACCCTTTGGAGCAGAAAGTTCTTTGATGTAAACTGTTCCGGCTTTTACCTCAACTTCTTTGGTATCGCCGTTTCCATCGGCAGTAAGTGTGGCAAGCTGGCTGTTACAGCCCTTATCAGAATAGACGCCAAATGTCGCATCCTCAAAGGAATAGTTGGCATTGCCATCTGTGACCGTGGGATTGGAAGAAGTCTTTTTGACCTTTGCATTTCCCACATTTAACTTCGCCCAGAACTGTCCGATGTCCTGTCCTTCGCCAGTGTAGATGTAACCGCCACATTCATAGCGTCCTTTATTGGCTTTCACAAATACTTTCGCACCAGCGTACACTTCATTCTGTACCGCCTGTGGGATTTCATTATAGGAAGCTCTGACGTTATCGCATTGCCAGCCGAGCTGTTCACTCAATCTCTGCCAGACAACACACTGTTCCAACAGATAACCTTGTTTATAATTCAAGTTCGTATGAGAAGCGGTATATTGCTTGACGTACTCTAAAGAAAGAGCAACGTCCGCAATCTGATCGCTACTCATGCGGGTGCTTGCGTCAGAACGTGTTTTATATCCATTCTTGAAACTGGTATTGATGTCCACACAGTAGGCAGTTTCGCCCTCAACTTTCATGTGTCCCTCATTGAATGTAGATTTGATAGAACCATCATTCATAACGTGTTCAATGTAGCCGACACGTTCTGCTGATTCTGTCCAGTATTGATTGCCGGAAGCATGAACCGCCGTCACTGGTAATGCCGTGAGAATCGTTGCAAAAGCAAGCGTTCCTGTCAGCAATCGCTTTACTAGCTTATTCATATTTCTCTTTCTCCTTTCGATTTTGGGTATGAAAAAAGACGCTCATTTCTGAACGCCTAAATATTGAAAACACTGGAACTATGTAGGATAGCTTGTTTTATCTTCATATTATATTGTGTAATGTTGTTCTTACGAAGTCGCCCCAGAACAGAAAGCTCGCACGACCTATGACAATATCCTCCGTTTGGTAAAGGATCCGGAAGTTGCTGATCCGATCCGGTTCCTTCGGGAACGTGAAATTGTGCATTACCAGAGATTCGGTGAAAGTCTGCGGATCGTACAGGATCGTCTTGACAGCAAGAATTTCTACGCATTCAATCCGGAATTCGATAACAGACGCTCTGGAAAATGCTGTGACTAAACAATCCGTAGGCATCATAGTTGGGGGCTTTTGCCCCCAACATCTTTTATATTAAAATAGGGGGGGATCGGCATACTGATTTCCCCTAAAATATTGCTTGATAACAATTAAAACGTGAATGAAACGGTTGTATTTGGGGTTTGATATCGTTATAATATGGAGTTAGTATAGCGTGAGTCTGCGCTTGCAGGACACGTATGGATAGGAGAGTGTAGATATTTATGGGAGAAATCAGACATATGTCCGAAGCCAGGAGAAGAAAGAAACGGACGTCTGCCAGACCTGCACCTGCAAAAAAGAGAAGACCTGCGGTGAGGTATTTTGATTACAGTATGTTGGCAGTTTTGGTGTTTCTGGTGTGCTTTGGACTGATCATGCTGTACAGCAGCAGTTCATATAGTGCTCTGGTAAAATATAATGACAGTATGTATTTTTTGAAAAGGCAGGTACTTTTCTGTGGCATGGGATTTTTCGCAATGTATTGGATTTCGCAGATTGATTATCACATTTATGCGAAATATGCAGAAAAGCTTTACTGGTTTTCGATTGCCCTGTTATTTCTTGTGAGACTGACACCTCTTGGAAAAGAGGTAAATGGTGCGAAGCGTTGGATTCGTCTGCCGATGGACCAGCAGCTTCAGCCGGCAGAGATTGTGAAGCTGGCAGTGATTCTTTTAATCCCGATTATTTTGTGCCAGCTTGGAAACCGGGCGCATAAAAAAGACGGAATTGTAAAAGTGATCATCTGGGGCTTTGGAGCAGCCGCGGGTGTGTATTTTCTGACCAGTAATTTGAGTTCTGCGATAATCGTAGCAGGGATTACGGTGTGTCTTTTGTTTGTAGTCCATCCGAAGACAAAGCCGTTTATGGTGCTTGCGGGTGGTGGACTTACAGCAGCGATAATTGCTGTAGCAGTGTTGAACCGTATGATTCAGGATGCCGGTTCCAGTGGAAGCTTCCGTTTGCGTCGTGTGCTGGTATGGCTACAGCCGGAACAGTATGCGTCAGGCTCCGGTTATCAGACACTGCAGGGATTGTATGCGATCGGTTCTGGCGGATTTTTCGGGAAAGGACTTGGTAACAGCGCACAGAAGATGATCATTCCAGAGGTACAGAACGATATGATCCTTTCGGTTATCTGTGAAGAATTAGGAGTGTGTGGTGTGATTATTATATTGGTGCTTTTTGGACTGTTATTGTACCGGTTGATGTTTATTGCACAGAATGCACCGGATATGTACGGAGCATTGGTTGCCAGTGGCATTTTCGCCCATATTGCGATCCAGGTGATTTTGAATATAGCGGTTGTGACCAACACAATACCAAATACGGGTGTTACACTTCCGTTTATCAGCTACGGAGGTACGTCGATTTTGTTCCTGATGGCAGAAATGGGAATTGCGCTCAGTATATCGAGACAGATACGTGTGGAAGAATAGTGCAAAAACACTCTTTTCAATCCCTGTATAATGTGCTATTATATATTAAGTGGTTTTTGATACTACATATAATAGAAGCGAATGACGAACATCGACGCTTGCGGGAGGAAATGAAATGAGTTATAAGATTATCGTTGATAGTTGTGGAGAATTATCCCCGGAGATGAAGGCTTCCGGATATTTCGCAACAGCATCTTTGTCGATTGATGTGGACGATTATCATGTGATAGATGATGAGACATTTAATCAGAAAGAATTTTTGGAGAAAGTGGCGGCCAGTCCCAATTGCCCGAAGTCTTCCTGTCCGTCTCCGGATACTTATATGGAGAAGTACCACTGTGATGCAGATCATGTGTATGCAGTGACGTTGTCGGCAGAATTGAGTGGATCATACAATAGTGCAGTGTTGGGAGTGGAGTTATACAAGGAAGAGTATGGCGAGAAGAAGATCCATGTATTTAATTCCAAGTCAGCATCTATCGGAGAGACTTTGATCGCAATGAAGATCGCAGAGTGTGAAGATAAAGGAATGACATTTGGAGAGGTTATTGACACGGTAGAGACGTATATTGAGGATCAACATACGTACTTTTTATTGGAATCGCTTGAGGCGCTTCGTAAGAACGGTCGCCTGACCGGATTGAAAGCGATGGTAGCTACAGCACTCAGTATCAAGCCTGTTATGGGCGCTACGCCAGAGGGAACAATCTGTCAGTTGGGACAGGCACGAGGTATGAAGAAAGCCCTGGTGAAGATGGCAGATGAGATTGCTGCTCATGAGGAGCATGCAGAGGATAAGATCCTTGCGATCAGCCATTGTAACTGCTCGGCGAGAGCTGAAGAGTTGAAGAAGCTGCTGTTGGCCCGCCTGCAGCCGAAGGATGTGATTATTTTGGATACAGCCGGAATCAGCAGCCTGTATGCATCAGATGGCGGTGTGATAGCAGTTATTTAACATTGTTCTGTCGATAATTCTATGATATACTATAGGAAGCAGTTGTCAGATGAGAAGCGTGTGACAGCAGCCAGATCAGAAGTATAAGGAGTATATGGATATGAGTCAGGCAAAGGTTGATCAGTATAAAAAGGATAAAATGAATCGTAAGAAGAATATGCAGAAGGACAAAGCGAAGCGTGCATTTCGTCGTATCGCAGTCGGGGTTGTCAGCCTTGTGCTGGTAGGATGGCTCGGATATTCTGTATATAATGTGTACGATTCTAATAAGCCACAGCAGACAGCAGAGATTGATTACAGTGCGATCACGAATTATCAGCAGAGTCTGGTTACAACAGATGGTGAATAATAAGTGGCAGATAAGCCCAACAATTTCATAAAAGTGTAACAAAGTGGAGGATTCCCTGTGAATCAGATGAAATAATCTGATTTGCAGGGATTTTTTGTGTGGGTAAGCGAGTTGCAAATAGCGATTTTTCAAAAATGGGGGTTGAAATGACCTAAAATATGGGTTACAATGGTTTCAAGTGGTAGAAAGTGGTGAAAAGTGGTATAAAGTGGTTCGAAAGTGGAAGAGAATCCTTTGTACGTTTCAGGAAGGCTGCTGGGGAGCGGCCGAATGAAAGAGGGTGAGTTCCAATGACGTTGAAAGGAGAATACAGTCATAACATCGATCCAAAGGGTCGATTGATCATTCCAGCTAAGCTGCGTGACGGATTAGGGGAGCATTTCGTCATCACAAAAGGAATGGAAAACTGCCTGTACGTCTACCCGGAAGCTGAATGGAACGCCTTTGAAGAAAAACTTAACGCCTTACCAACCACCACGGATAAAAATGCCCGCAAGTTTGCATACTTTTTTCAGGGGTCTGCAACTGACGGCGAACTTGACAAACAAGGAAGAACACTGATCCCTGCGGTCTTAAGAGATTATGCGATGCTCGGCAAAGAGGTCGTATTTATCGGTATGGGGAAGCGTGCCGAGATATGGGACAAGGCCAGATGGGATGCGAAGAATGCTGAAGTGGAAGCTGATATTGAGGATATCGCATCTGAGATGGAAGCAAGCGGATTCAGTATCTAGGGGAGAAAGATATGGAATTCAAACATGTATCAGTATTATTGCAGGAAACGGTTGACGGATTGAACGTTAAACCGGATGGCATCTATGTGGATGGCACACTGGGCGGTGGAGGACACAGCTATGAAGTGTGCACCAGATTGGGTGCGAAGGGGAGTATTATAGGAATAGACCAGGATGAGGCGGCGATTGAAGCTGCGAGCATCCGATTAAAGGACTTCGGGGAGAAAGTCACAATAGTCCGAAGCAACTACTGTGATATGAAGTCCAGGCTTCATGAATTGGGAATTGACAAGGTCGATGGGATCATGCTGGATCTGGGCGTATCATCTTATCAGTTAGATACGGCAGATCGGGGATTCTCCTATCGCGAAGATGCACCTCTGGATATGCGGATGGATCAAAGGTCAGAGATGACAGCCAGAGACATCGTCAATGACTACAGTGAGATGGATCTCTATCGCGTGATCCGCGATTACGGGGAGGACAAGTTTGCAAAGAATATTGCCAGACATATCGTCCGGGAACGCGCGAAGAGACCTATCGAAACGACTGGAGAACTGACAGAGGTAATCCGCCATGCAATCCCAATGAAATTTCAAAAGAAACAGGTCATCCGGCCAAGCGGACGTTTCAGGCAATCCGTATTGAGCTGAACAGAGAATTGGATGTACTCAGGGATTCTCTGGATGACATGATCGATATGTTGAATCCGGGAGGAAGGTTATGTATCATTACCTTCCATTCTTTGGAAGACCGGATCGTGAAGAGTGCATTTAAGAAAAATGAAAATCCATGTACCTGTCCGAGTGATTTTCCGGTATGCGTATGTGGTAAAGTCTCAAAAGGACGAGTAATTACCAGAAAGCCAATTCTTCCAAGCGAGGAAGAGATGGAGGTTAACAGCAGATCCAAGAGCGCCAAGCTCAGGATCTTTGAACGGAGTTAAATGATTAATTAGTAGAAAGGGGAGAGGGGTATGGCAGCAAGAACATCTGCAAGAAGACGAGTTCAGAATCAGCGGGTATCTGGTTCAGCAGGAATGTATGTATATGGCAATGCTGTTCCGAAGCCAGCCTACGAACCGCAGCGCAGAACTGCAGAGCCGGCGAGACATCAGCATGTAAGTCATCAGGTGAAGCAGAATCGCAAGAAAGCCATGGGGATCAACAAAGCTTACGTGGTGTTTCTTTCGGTTGCAGCAATTTTAATGCTGGTAGTCTGTGTGCAGTATGTACAGTTACGTGCAGAGCTTACAAACCGCTCCAAGAATATTACAGCACTTCAGGAGGAACTTGCGAATCTGAATGAAGCGAATACGACAAAGTACAATGCAGTGATGGATTCCGTGAATCTGGAAGAGGTTCGTGAGAAAGCCATGAATGATCTGGGAATGGTATATGCCAATGAGAACCAAGTGGTAGAATACGATAATCCCGATGGAGATTATATCAAGCAGTATGAGCAGATTCCGGATGAAGGAGTTGTTGCCAGTTCTGCAAAAACGAATGAATAAGGTGGAAATATGATCAGAAAAGTAAAATCCTATTTGATAAAGAAATTTCCCAAATTTATGCAAAAGAAGCTGGTATTGCTCTATGGAGTTATTATACTGGCTTTTGTTGTTCTTGTGGGAAGGGTAACTTATATCAATGCCAGATCCGGCGATGAATACACCAGAGTGGTGCTGGAGCAGCAGCAGTATGATAGTCAGACGATCCCTTATAAGAGAGGAGATATCACAGACCGTAATGGGACAAAGCTTGCAACGAGTGAACGAGTGTATAATGTGATCCTGGATGTGAAAGCATTAAAGAGTGATGACGCCTATGAGTCGCCGACGATTGCTGCTCTGGTGGATTGTTTCGATCTGAAAGAAAGTGATATTCAGAAAGTGATCGAGGATAATCCGGACAGCAGATATCAGATTCTGAAAAAAGGGGTGGAATATGCAACTGCCCAGAAGTTTGAGAAGCTGACAGCGGATACGGAGAATAACTCTAATATTAAGGGCGTATGGCTGGAAGAAGATTATGTGAGAAAATATCCATATAATACACTGGCAAGTGATGTGATTGGTTTTACTTCTGATGGTAATGTGGGAAATAATGGTATCGAGGGATATTATAACTCTACGTTAAATGGAAGTGACGGACGCAGATACGGATATCTGGATTCAGATTCGACGGTAGAGAGAACGGTGAAAGAGCCGACCAATGGAGATACCGTAGTGTCTACGATTGATCTTCAGGTACAGAGTATCGTAGAAAAACATATTCTTGCATTCAATGAAGAACATAAGAATTATGCCTATGATGGCGAAGGTAGTAAAAACACGGCGGTAATCGTAATGAATCCACAGAATGGAGAGATCATTGCAGAAGCGAGTTATCCGAATTATGATCTGAATAATCCAAGAGATCTTTCCGGTTATTATACGGAAGAGCAATTAAAGGCAATGTCAGATGATGATAAACTGGAAGCATTGAATTCTCTGTGGAAAAATTTCTGTATCAGCGATACGTATGAGCCTGGATCAACTATTAAACCGTTTACGGTAGCAACAGCATTGGAGACCGGAGCATTGAAAGGAGATGAGACCTTCTATTGCGGCGGTATGCTGCATGTGGGAGATCACGATATTCACTGTATCAATCGGGAAGGACATGGCACACAGACCATCAAAGAGGCTGTGCAGAATTCCTGTAACGTGGCATTGATGCAGATCGGAGCATTGATTGGTAAAGACAACCTTAGCAAGTATCAGCATGTATTTGGATTTGGTGAGTTGACAGGTATTGATCTTCCGGGAGATGCCTCTACAGAAGGTCTGTTGTATACGCCGGAAAATATGGATGATGCCAGCCTGGCAACCAACTCATTTGGACAGAACTTTAACGTAACTATGACACAGTTGGTATCTGGTTTCTGTTCTCTGATCAATGGCGGCGATTATTATGAGCCACATGTGATAAAACAGATCCAGAACGAGAATGGCAATGTGATCGAGACGAAGAATCCGGTGCTTGTAAAACGGACTGTTTCCCAGGAAACCAGTACCATGGTCAAGGACTACATGCGTGGTGTAGTTGAAAATGGTAGTGGTAAGAAGGCTAATCTGGAAGGCTACGAAGTAGGAGGTAAAACAGGTACAGCCGAGAAGCTTCCTCGTGATAATGGTAAGTATTTGGTATCTTTTATCGGTTATGCACCACAGGAGAATCCGGAAGTGGTTGTGTATGTGGTTATCGATGAGGTCAATGATTATGACCAGGCACAGAGTTCTTATGCGGTACAGATGGCAGCTGATATCATGAAAGAGATTTTCCCATATCTCGGAATTACAACGGTGGAAGGATATGAGCCGACAACTGATGATGCATCAACAGCTGACAGTACATCAACAGACACTGCTGTGGAAAGTACAACTACAGACAGTACTTCTACAGGAACTGCATACACAAATGGTACATCGGGAAGTTCAGACAGTCCGTATGAAGGATACGAACTTGCATCAGATGGATACTACTATGGTAATGATGGGTATTACGATAAATATGGTAATTTCTATACCTATTAAACACAAAAAAGAATAAATAAGCATAACCCCACAAGACGAACCGTAAACTGTATGGAATCGTATTGTGGGGTTTCTTGATTGAAGAACAGAACATATAACAGAAAAAAGATATGTGTCGTATTCCTTGCGGCTCTTGGAATTGTAATCTTTCTGATAGGGAGAATGGTGTATCTGATGATCTTTGAAGCGGAGTATTATCAGAAAAAGGCAGAGGCACTGCATGAACGGGAGCGTGATATCAAAGCGGCAAGAGGGGAGATCATTGATTGCAATGGAACGGTACTTGCTACGAATAAAACAGTTTGTACGATTTCGGTCATTCACAGTCAGATTAAAGATCCGGAGCGGGTGATCCGTTCTCTCTCAGAACTTCTCGATATGGATGAAGAAGCAGTTCGGAAAAGGGTAGAGAAGGTGTCATCTATTGAAAGGATTCAGACAAATGTGGAGAAAGAAATAGGAGATAAGATCCGGGATCTGGAACTTGCAGGAGTAAAAGTGGATGAAGATTTTAAACGGTATTATCCGTATCATGAACTGGCGTCTACAGTGCTTGGATTTACCGGAGGAGATAATCAGGGAATCATTGGTCTGGAAGTGAAGTACGAGGACTGGCTGGCGGGAACGGATGGCAAGATCCTGACCGTGACGGATGCCAGGGGTGTGGAGCTAGATAAGATCGCAGAGGACCGATTAGAACCGGTGCCGGGGAAAACATTGCAGCTCAGTATGGACTACAATATTCAGATGTATGCGCAGCAGATGGCTGAGAAGGTCATGGAAGAAAAACAGGCAGATGGCGTATCGATCATCCTGATGAATCCTTCGAATGGGGAACTGTATGCAATGGTAAATGTGCCGGAATTTGATCTGGATGATCCGTTTACTTTACCGCAAGGGACAGTGGGACTTACGGAAGAAGAAAAACAGGATGCGCTCAATCAGATGTGGAGGAATCGCAGTATCAATGACACATATGAACCCGGATCTGTATTCAAGGTGGTGACGGCGGCTGCCTGTCTGGAGGAAGGCGTGGTCACTACGCAGGATCAGTTTCATTGTCCGGGATATTATGTGGTGGAAGACCGTAGAATCCGTTGTCATAAAATGGGCGGACATGGATCAGAGACTTTTGTGCAGGGGATCCAGAATTCCTGCAACCCGGTATTTATTAATATTGGTCTGCGGCTTGGCGTGGATCGGTTCTGTGATTATTATGATCAGTTTGGTCTGCTTGGAAATACAGGCGTGGATCTGCCGGGCGAAGCATCTACATTATGCATCAGCGGAAGAATATCGGGCAGGTGGAGCTTGCAACCATGTCTTTTGGACAGTCCTTTCAGGTGACACCTATCCAGATGGCGACAACATTCAGTTCTATTATTAATGGAGGCAACCGTGTGACACCACATTTCGGGAAACGGGTATTGGATCAGGACGGAACGGTGGCGGAGACATTTTCGGATAAAAAAGGGAAACGGATTTTATCAGAAGAAACATCAGCAACAATGCGTGCACTTCTGGAAAGTGTTGTGTCAGAAGGTGGTGGTAAGAATGCTGCTGTAGAAGGTTATCGTATTGGAGGAAAGACAGCGACTTCCCAGACACTGCCACGTAGTGCGAATAAATACATTTCCTCTTTTGTGGGATTTGCGCCGGCAGATGATCCGCAGATTCTCGGGATGTGTATTATCTATAATCCACAGGGAGTGTATTACGGAGGGACTATAGCGGCTCCTGTAATCGGAAAAATCTTCGAAAATATCCTTCCCTATCTTGGCATTGAAAAAGAATAAGAAATGAAGTATACTGTTTTAAGTTAGAAAAAAGCAAAAGAGACGATGAGGTGTGTTATGGATTATAAAATATTTATTCCGGTATTGGTGTCATTCGCGTTAAGTGCAATTATGGGACCAGTGATCATTCCTGTACTGAGGAACCTGAAGATGGGGCAGACAGAGAGAGAGGAAGGAGTAAAAGAGCATTTGAAAAAAGCTGGAACGCCAACTATGGGAGGCGTGATCATCCTGCTCAGTATACTGATTACTTCGTTGTTTTACATCAGAAGTAATCCGCAGATCATTCCGGTACTTTTTGTGACGATCGGTTTTGGCCTGATCGGATTCCTGGATGATTATCTGAAGGTAGTCATGAAGCGTTCGGACGGATTGTTTCCAAAACAGAAGATGGCGTTACAGATTGTAGTAACAGCAATCTTTGCGTATTATCTGGTGAAAGTGGCAGGCATTTCTTTGAAAATGCTGGTTCCGTTTTCAGGTGGCAGGTATCTGGATCTTGGCTGGCTTGCAATTCCGGTACTGTTCTTTGCAGTGATCGGTACAGTTAATGGTGTGAACTTTACGGATGGACTTGACGGATTGGCTTCCAGTGTTACTGTACTTGTGGCTACGTTCTTCACTGTAGTTGCGATTGGTACCAAGAGCGGGATTGAGCCTGTGACCGGAGCAGTTGTAGGTGCGCTGCTTGGATTCCTTCTGTTCAATGTATATCCGGCAAGCGTGTTTATGGGAGATACAGGCTCCCTGGCATTAGGAGGATTTGTGGCTTCCGCGGCGTATATGCTTCAGATGCCGTTATTCATTATTATTGTAGGTCTGATCTATCTGGTAGAGGTACTGTCAGTTATCATTCAGGTCACCTACTTTAAGAAAACCGGTGGAAAGAGAATTTTCAAGATGGCACCGATCCATCATCACTTTGAACTTTGTGGCTGGTCAGAGACCAGAGTTGTGGCTGTATTTTCTATTATTACAGCACTGCTTTGCATGGTTGCGCTGATGGCTATGTAACAGATTAGGAGGATATCATGGATATAGCAGGAAAAAATGTGCTGGTGTTCGGTTCTGGTATCAGTGGAATCGGAGCAGCAGGACTTCTGGAAGAACGAGGAGCGTCTGTGACGCTTTATGATGGCAATGACAAGCTGGATGCGGAGGAGATCCGCGGCAAGATGAAGGATGGCGCGAAGGCAGATATCGTGTTGGGAGAGTTTCCGGAAGAGCTTCTTGGTAAACTTGATCTGGTGATCATCAGTCCCGGTGTGCCGACGGACCTTCCGATCGTGAATCGCATGCGGGAAGCAGATATTCCGGTAGTAGGCGAGATTGAGCTTGCATATGAGCTTGGCAAAGGAGAAGTACTTGCGATTACCGGTACCAATGGTAAGACTACGACGACAGCACTTCTTGGCGAGATCATGAAGGCTGTATATGACAGTGCGTTTGTAGTTGGTAATATCGGAATCCCTTACACCAATGTAGTAGATGAGACCAGAAATGATTCTGTGATCGTAGCGGAGATGAGCAGCTTTCAGTTGGAGAGTATCGTGGACTTCAGACCGAGAGTATCTGCTATCCTGAATATTACACCGGATCATCTGAACCGTCATCATACGATGGAAGCATACATACAGGCTAAGAAAAATGTGGCGATCAATCAGACAGCAGAAGATACCTGTGTATTGAATTATGAGGACGAAGTACTTCGTGAATTTGGTGAAACATTGCAGACGAAGGTTCTATATTTCAGCAGCAAGCGTAAACTGGATAAAGGAATCTATCTGGAAGATGGTAACATCATTTACCGGAATCCGGATGAATGTCTGGTGTGCAATGTAAAGGAGCTTAAACTTCTTGGTGTACACAATTATGAGAATGTAATGGCAGCAGTTGCTATGGCAGCAGCTTACGGTGTGCCGATGGACAGTATCCGTAAGACGATTAAAGAATTTGCAGGAGTAGAACACCGTATTGAATTTGTGGCAGAGAAGAATGGTGTGGCATATTACAATGATTCCAAGGGGACGAATCCGGATGCTGCGATCCGTGGAATTCAGGCAATGAACCGTCCAACGTATCTGATCGGTGGTGGTTACGATAAACAGTCCGAGTATAAAGAATGGATTGAGAGTTTTGATGGCAAAGTAAAGAAACTGCTTCTGATCGGACAGACCAGAGAAAAGATTGCCAAAGAGGCAGAAGAGTGTGGATTTACGGATATTATGCTGTTAGATACATTTGAAGATGCGGTGCTTACAGCTGCAAAGCTTGCTGAGCCAGGAGAGGCAGTGCTTTTGTCTCCGGCATGTGCAAGCTGGGGGATGTTTAAGAACTACGAAGAACGCGGAGATAAATTCAAAGAAATTGTAAATTCTCTGTAAGGAGGCTTGGCGCTTCGTGCCGGACTTGAAAAAGAAAAGCTATGATCACACATTGTTGGTGACACTGTTTCTGATTATGATCATCGGACTGGTGATCTTGTACAGTACCAGTGCCTACAATGGGGAAGTGAAGTTTCATGATTCTTTTTACTATCTGAAGAAGCAGCTGTTTGCGACAGGACTTGGCGTTGTGGCGATGTTTGTGATGGCCGGGACGGACTATCATTTCTGGAAGAAATTCGCGATTCCGGCGTATCTGGGTGCAATCCTTCTGTCGATTGCAGTCGTATTGTTCGGTGATGAATATAACGGTTCCAAAAGATGGTTGTCTTTGGGACCGTTTTCATTTCAACCGTCCGAATATGCCAAGGTGGCAGTTATTCTGTTCCTGGCATATCTTGTGACGAGAAATGTGGAGAAGATGAGCAGTATCTGGACGATGCTTCGGATTATGCTGTGTGTACTGCCGGTAGTTGGTCTGGTGGGGGCCAGTAATCTGAGTACGGCTATTATTATATTGGGGATTGCTGCAGTGCTGATCTTTGTGGCAAGTCCCAGATATGCACAGTTTATCTGGATGGGGGTGCTGGGATGTGGCTTTATGGCTGTGTTTCTGGCACTGGAGAGCTATCGCCTGGAGCGAATCGCAATCTGGCGTAATCCGGAACAGTATGAGAAAGGGTATCAGACGCTGCAGGGACTGTATGCGATCGGCTCCGGTGGATTATTTGGCAGAGGACTGGGTGAGAGTATTCAGAAGCTTGGTTTTGTGCCGGAAGCGCAGAATGATATGATATTTTCCATTATATGTGAAGAATTGGGGCTGGTGGGAGCAGGCTTTGTACTGATATTGTTCCTGATTCTGATATGGCGGTTCTTTGTGATCGCGACACATGCAGAAGATCTGTTTGGTGCGCTGATCGGAACAGGAGCCATGGCACATATGATGATACAGGTGATTTTGAATATATCGGTAGTGACCAATACGATTCCTAATACGGGGATCACACTTCCTTTTATCAGTTATGGAGGAACATCAGTAGTGTTTCTGCTGCTTGAGATGGGGCTGGTGCTCAGTGTGTCGGCCGGATAATGGATAAAGAGATGGAAACTACGCAGGAGGAGTATAAATGGCAAAGAAACGGAGAAGAAGGAGAAAAAAGAATCACAGAGTGTATGCATTAGTAACGCTGGTTCTGGCAATTGCGATCATAGTGATCGGATTTGGACTTTTGTTCTATGTACAGAAGATTGAAGTAAGCGGCAATGATTATACAGAAAACGAGGTGATCACAGAATCGATGCAGAAGGATACGCTGTCATTCAATTCGGTTTATCTGCTGGTAAAATATCGCTTTCTGAAGCATGATACACCGAAGAGCCTGGATTCTATGAAGGTAAGTCTGAAGAGTCCATGGACAGTAAAAGTAACGGTAAAGGAAAAAACGATTATCGGATATTTAGATGAAGGCAGTGAGTATGCGTACTTTGACAAAGACGGAAAGATTGTGCATAAAAGTACGGAACTTAGGGATGGCGTGCCTGGGATTGAAGGCATAGATGCCGGCAGCACAAAGCTGTATCAGAAAATGAAAGTAAAGAGTCATAAGCTCCTGCAGGCAATCCTTAATGTGGCTGTGGAAGTGAAGAATTATAATTTGACACCGGATCGGATTGTGTATGAGGATGATGGGATTAATCTGTACTTTGGTGCTATCTGTGTACAGCTTGGTACAGATATTACGACAGAGAAGATGGCGCAGATCTCACCGATCATCGCAAAACTCGAGGGTAAGAGCGGTGTACTTCATCTGGAGTATTATGAGAATGATTCCAATGTGATCACGTTCTCTGAGGAAGAGGCAGATGGGTCATCAGAAGATGATACGACATCAGAAGACGATGCAACATTAGAAGACGATACAACATCAGAAGATTCACCGGATGACAGTTATGGCACATCAGACTTTCAGGGAACTTATTATGGAGAATAGTTGTGAATATTATGAAAAATCGGTAAATTCCTATTGATATTTTGCCAAAAAGCTTATATTATAATACTATATATGGCAGAGTCTGTGTGCATCTGATGTATCAGACATGGTCGATATGGGATGTATATTTATATAATAAGGATGACGAAGGAGGAGAAACTCTTGCTGGAAATTAAGACAAACGAATCAGAAGCAGCGGCAAAGATAATTGTTGTAGGTGTCGGCGGCGGCGGTAACAACGCTGTGAACCGTATGATCGACGAGCAGATTGCCGGTGTTGAATTTATAGCTGTTAATACAGATAAGCAGGCACTTCAGTTGTGCAAGGCTCCGACACTGATGCAGGTTGGAGATAAGATTACAAAAGGACTTGGCGCTGGTGCCAGACCGGAGATCGGTGAGAAAGCTGCTGAGGAAAGTGCAGAAGAGATTTCGGCAGCACTGAAAGGCGCGGACATGGTATTTGTTACCTGTGGTATGGGTGGCGGTACCGGTACAGGAGCCACACCGGTAATCGCACGTATTGCCAAGGAGCAGGGTGCACTTACTGTTGGTGTTGTAACCAAGCCTTTCCGTTTTGAGTCTAAGACTCGTATGAACAATGCCCTTGCTGGTATTGAGAAGTTAAAAGAAAGTGTAGATACGCTGATTGTCATTCCAAATGACAAGCTGCTTGATATTGTAGACAGACGGACAACCATGCCGGAAGCTTTGAAGAAGGCTGACGAGGTATTGCAGCAGGGTATTCAGGGTATCACAGACCTGATCAATGTACCATCACTGATCAACCTCGACTTCGCTGATGTACAGACTGTTATGACAGATAAGGGCATTGCTCATATCGGTATCGGTCAGGGACGCGGCGATGATAAGGCTCTGGAAGCTGTTAAGCAGGCTGTTGCCAGTCCGCTTCTTGAGACTACGATCGCGGGTGCATCTCATGTTATCATCAATATTTCCGGTGATATCACTCTTATGGATGCAGCAGATGCAGCTGAATATGTTCAGGAACTTGCAGGTGAAGAGGCTAATATTATCTTTGGTGCTATGTACGATGATTCAAGAGCTGATGAAGCTACAATCACAGTTATTGCTACAGGCTTACATAACGTAGGCGGCACAACCTCTAAATTAAAATCCAGACTGGAAGGCGTACAGCGTCAGGGTATGGTTCCACCGGCATCTTCTTATGAGAGACAGTCATATACTGAGAGACCGACTTACGCATCACATGCAGCTAAGCAGGATATGGGAGCTGCACCGACTTCTAACGGTGGTACAACAGCAGTTCCAAGAAGAACAGTAGGCGGTACATCACCGACACTGGATACACCGAAGATCCCGACTGCTAAGGTGAAAGAGCAGTCCATTAAGATTCCGGATTTCTTCAAAAAATAATTAATATTGACACGATTCGAAGAACCGTTGTAACGGCAGATGTTTTATTCTGCAATTACAGCGGTTCTTTTACGTAATAGTCATTATTGCAACAAAAAAAGGAAAGAATCTTGGCAGTAAAAATGTTATGCATCTGTTCTATTTTTGACAAAATATTTATCTTTCGTTCTTTATAATAGGTCTTGTTTGATTACCAAATCGATTTAGTATTCAGAAGAAAAAACAGAAAGAAACGAATTATTATTCAAGAGAGGATATCGTGTGTATTATGAGCTGTATATAGACGTATTATTTCTGGAGAATTTCCTGATGGACTACATATTGCTCCTGATCACAAAGCATGTACTGTGTTCTCGCGAGCCTGTCTGGCGGATCTGTCTGGCAGCACTTGCCGGGGCGCTTGCAACCTGTGTAGTGGTCGCTGTCAGGATACCTTATACGTTTATAAAATATGGACTTTTTTATTTGATTATTCCTGGAATTATGCTGATAGTGGGATTGAGGATCCGCAAAGGACCGGAGCTTGCAAGGGGAATGATTACTCTGTATATCGGTGGATTCCTGACAGGAGGGATATTTTCCTTTCTCGGACAGTATGCACAGGTTGGAAGTCTGTTCTTTGCACTTGCGGTAGCGAGCTATTATCTGGCTTCCGGGGCGCTGAAAATGTTATCACTGTTATTTCATTTTGGAGAGATCCACTGTGAAGTACGGCTGGTGTATGGGGAAAGAACGTGTTCGGCAGCGGCTGTGATTGATACAGGAAATCATCTGCGGGATCCGGTGAGTGGGAAGGCAGTCAGTATTATCACAAGGCATATGGCAGAGAAGCTGATGTCTTTGGAAGAATTGAAAAGTCTGCGCAAGATTGAATATCACACCATCGGAAAAGGCAGAGGAATGCTGCCGGTGGTTACCATCGACAGCCTGTGGATCGAAGGAGAAGGGCAGAGCTATGAGAAACCCATGATCGCAGTAAGTGATGACGCCTCTTTTGGAACGAGATATGACATGATATTAAATCCAGATATATAGCAGGAGGGTGTAATGATGAGTATGGCAGCAGGACTTGGATGGAAGATATTTCCACAGGTGAGAACATTTTTATTTCCGGAAACGAAAGAAGTTTTTTATATTGGTGGTGCCGATATCCTTCCGACACCGTTAAATGCAAGAGAGGAAGCGGAAGCTATCTCCGGGATTGGCACCGAGCGAGAGGAAGAAGTGAAAAAGAAGCTGATTGAGCATAACCTCAGGCTAGTCGTATACATAGCTAAGAAGTTCGATAATACAGGAGTTGGTGTGGAGGATCTGATTTCCATTGGTACGATTGGACTGATCAAAGCGATCAATACCTATGATCCGGAGAAGAAGATCAAGCTTGCAACCTATGCATCCAGATGTATTGAAAATGAGATTTTGATGTATCTCAGGAGAAATAATAAGACCAGGCTGGAAGTGTCCATTGATGAGCCGTTAAATGTGGACTGGGATGGAAATGAATTGCTGTTGTCAGATATACTGGGGACGGAAGAGGATACAATCACCCGGGATCTGGAGCATGAAGCAGAGTGCAGAGTACTTCTGAAAGCGCTTGGAAGACTGAGCAGAAGGGAGCAGATGATCGTCCGGATGCGCTTCGGGATCGGTACCGGAGACGGGGAGGAAAAGACTCAGAAAGAGGTGGCGGATATACTTGGGATCTCCCAGTCTTATATCTCAAGACTGGAGAAGAAAATCATGCAGAGATTGCGCAGAGAAATGGTAAAATATGTGTGAATGTAGTATAATAAACCTAACAATAGAACCGTGACAGATACATAAGAAAAAGGGGATGACGGTATGAAACTTACGTTTATAGGAGCAGCCCATGAAGTGACTGGAAGCTGTCATTTGCTTCAGGCATGTGGCAGGAATATTCTGATTGACTGTGGTATGGAACAGGGACCGGATCTGTATGAGAATCAGGAGCTTCCGGTTAATGCGGGTGACATCGATTACGTATTATTGACCCATGCGCACATCGATCATTCCGGTAAGCTTCCTCTGCTGGCAAAAGAAGGATTCCGGGGTGAGATCATTACGACATTTGCTACAGCAGATCTGTGTGATATTATGCTGCGTGACAGTGCGCACATCCAGGAATTTGAGGCAGAATGGCGCAACCGAAAGGCAAGACGAAGCGGTGCAGAGATCTATGAACCAATGTATACCATGGCGGATGCAGATGCAGCGATCCGTCTGCTGGCTCCGTGTGATTATAATCAGAGGATCACACTGTGTGAAGGCATTGAGGTAAGATTTACTGATGTGGGACATTTGCTCGGATCAGCCTGTATTGAGATCTGGATCAATGAGGATGGCGTGTCTAAAAAGATTGTATTTTCCGGAGATGTAGGCAATCTGAACCAGCCGATCATCAAAGATCCTCAGTGTGTAAAAGAGACAGATTATGTGGTGATCGAATCTACATACGGGGACCGGACACACGGAGATAAGATTCCGGATTATGTAGGCGAATTTACCCGTATTTTGAAAGAGACATTTGACAGGGGCGGTAATGTAGTGATCCCATCCTTTGCCGTAGGAAGGACGCAGGAGATCCTGTATTTTATCCGGGAGATTAAGGAAGAGAACCGGATTCCGGAGTATCCGGATTTTGAAGTTTATGTGGATAGTCCACTGGCGATTGAAGCTACCAGAGTGTTCAATAAGAATGTAAAGTCCTGCTTTGACGAGGATGCTATGAAGCTGATCGAACAGGGTATTAACCCACTGGTATTTCCAGGATTAAAGACGTCTATCACGAGTGATGACTCTAAGGAGATTAATTTTGATGAGAAGCCGAGGTTATCATCTCAGCTTCCGGCATGTGTGATGCAGGACGTATCAGACATCATCTGAAGCACAATCTCTGGCGTAAAGAATGTACCATTTGCTTTGTAGGATATCAGGCAGTGGGAACTCTTGGACGAAAGCTTGTAGAAGGTGCAGAGTGCGTTAAGATCTTTGGCGAGAGTATTATGGTCAATGCGAAGATTGAATGCCTGCAGGGGATCAGTGGTCACGCAGATATGAACGGACTTCTGGCATGGCTGCATGGTTTTGAGAAGAAGCCAGAGAGGATCATGGTCGTACATGGTGAGGATCATGTGACAGACAGCTTTGCAGAGCTTGCATCCAAAGAGATCGGATGCCCGGCATTTGCACCGTATTCCGGTGGTTGTGTGGATCTGGCGACGAATACGGTGATTACGGCAGGTACACCGGTACCGAAGAAGGCTGCTGAGAAGCCGGCAAGAGCACGTGCCAATGCTGCATTTGAACGTGTGGTTGCAGCTGCTAAGAGACTGCTGCAGGTGGTTCTTAAGAATGAAGGACTGGCGAACAAAGATCTGGCCAAATTCGAGACACAGATTCAGAATCTGGCAGACAAATGGGATCGTTAATGTCAAGGACTAAAAATTTTTTTATTTTCCTCAAGGGAGAATAACACCTGACCATATGGAGAGAATTTCTACTAGATAGAGCTGTGGATACAGCCAATATACATCTGGTGGAGGTTCGTGATGGCACAGGGAAAAGTGGAAATATGTGGAGTGAATACAGCAAAGCTTCCTATCCTGAGTAATCAGGAGAAGGAAGCTTTGTTTGCGCGTATCAAGGCAGGGGATGAAGAGGCGAAAGAACAGTATATTAAGGGAAATCTGAGATTGGTGTTAAGTGTTATCAAACGGTTCGGTAATAGCAATGAAAACCCGGATGATCTGTTTCAGATTGGATGTATCGGTCTGATCAAGGCAATCAATAATTTTAATACGGAGCTGGATGTGAAATTCAGCACTTATGCTGTACCGATGATAATAGGGGAAATCCGAAGATACATGCGGGACAACAACAGCATACGGGTGAGCAGATCGTTACGGGATACGGCATATAAGGCAATCTATGCCAGGGAAACCTATGTGAAGCGTAATCAGAAGGAGCCTACGGTGGAAGAAATCGCGCAGGAGATAGGTATCTCAGGTGAAGATATTGTCTATGCGCTGGACGCCATACAGGTGCCTATGAGTTTGCAGGAGCCGGTCTATAATGACGGTGGGGATCCACTGTACGTGATGGATCAGATTAGTGACCGCAAGAACAAAGAAGAAAAATGGGTGGAGAATCTGTCGCTGGAAGCGGCATTGGACCGCCTTGGAGAGCGGGAACGGTATATCATAGAGCTTCGATTTTTTGAAGGAAAGACACAGATGGAAGTGGCAGATATGATCTGCATTTCCCAGGCACAGGTGAGCCGTCTGGAGAAATGTGCCCTCAAAAGTATGCGCCAGTATCTGAGTTAATTAGCGGTTGCTTTTTCATTCCTTTCATACTATGATAGATACAGAAAGGAGCGGATTATGAAAGCATGCATTTTTGACCTTGACGGAACATTGACAGACACACTTGATTCACTGGTATATTCAGTGAACCTGACTTTGCAGGAGATGGGGCTTGCTGAGATCAGCAGAGATCAGTGCCGAAGATTTGTAGGGAATGGAGCACGGAAGCTGATAGAAGAGGCGTTGAATGCAACAGGCGATAAAGGAGCGACACGGATTGAAGAGGGAATGCAGGTATATGGCAGAGTCTTCGGGGAGAACTGTACGTACCATGTAGCACCTTATGCAGGGATTCCGGAAGCATTGGAAGAGCTGAAGGACAAAGGAATAAGGCTTGCAGTGTTGTCGAATAAGCCGCATCAACAGACCCTAGATGTGGTAGAGACCTTTTTCGGAAAAGAGTTGTTTGATTATGTACAGGGACAGATGGATGGAATTCCGCGCAAACGGATCCGGCTGGTATCCATTACATTCTTAAGAATATGCAGATTCCTGAATCAGAGTGCCTGTATGTGGGAGATTCTGAGGTGGACATTGTCACAGGACGTGCGGCAGGAGTTAAGAGCGTTGGCGTAGAATGGGGCTTCCGTGACAGGAAGACACTTGAGGCTGCAGGAGCAGAGCATATTATCACTACACCGGATCAGTTATTACAATTCGTATCATAGTCGTGAGGGAGGATAAGAGATATGTATGAATACGATGAAGAATGTCTGCAGGCGTTTCTGGAACAACAGGGCAAGCTCTTTGATGAGCCGGTAGCTGATACGCTGGAAGAAGCAGAGGCATTTCTGGAAGATTGCATGGCAGCAGTTGTGAATAATATCGAAGAAGTTAAGGGATTTCTGGAAGAAGAGGGCATGGATGTAGATGGCATGTCAATGGAAGAGATTGAGGAAGCCGCAGAAGTATTTGCACTGCCGAGCGGACAGTATCTGATTGTAGAAGGATAGAAGAATCTGAGATAAAAATTGAAAAAGAAGAATAAGAACTGAGAAGCCGCAGCTAATTAGCCGCGGCTTTTTTCAATGCCTCATCGACAGCATTTATGATTGCCTGAGAGGTATAATGGGTCTCTTCTGTGTACTGGATATCATCGAGAGACTGGTTGGCGACGATCTGGTCGGCAATCTCCTCAACTGCCGGTTGAAGTAATGGATACATGGCAGAGACTGTCTCATTCAGATTGGAGAAATGAATGGATGTGATCTCGGTTTCTGAGACGGTTACTTCCAGCGAAAGCGTGGTATCTCCAACCGTCAGATCTGAAGTATAGATGCCTGGATTATATTTGGCTGTTTTGTTATGACTGCCCCGTACTTTAGGCAGAAACATGAAAATAAGCAGCAGGATCAGTACTATGGCTAAGACAGCAAAGATCGCTGTATAAATGATTTCTTTCATGTGTAAGACAACGATTCTGGTTTTGGAACTCATAATGGCCTCCTTATCAGTGGTCCTGGTATTATTTCTATAAATGTATGCAGGGAGGAAGGGATTTATGCGTGACAAATGAGAGCTTCTCTTGTAGAATAAGGAACGGAGGTAAGAACGATGTATATTATTGCAGGACTTGGTAATCCTACGAAACAGTACGAAGGTACAAGACATAATGTAGGATTTGATGTGATAGACCGCATTGCGGATGAATATAATATTTCTGTAGAGACACGGAAAGGAAAAGCACTGACGGGCACCGGGATCATTGCGGGACGCAAAGTCCTTCTGGCAAAGCCGCAGACTTATATGAATCTCAGCGGAGAGAGTCTCCGGGCACTGACAGATTTTTATAAGATCGATGTAGAGACAGAACTTCTTGTGATCTATGATGATATCAGTCTGGATGTGGGACAGCTCCGGATCCGTAAGAAAGGAAGTGCCGGAGGTCATAACGGAATCAAAAGCATTATCAGCCATTTGGGTACGAATGTATTTCCAAGGATCAAAGTAGGTGTCGGTGAGAAACCGTCCGGCTATGATCTGGCAGATTATGTGCTGGGACATTTTTCTAAGGATGACAGAGCAAAGATGCAGGAAGGCTATACCAGAGCCATGCACGCAGCAGAGATGCTTGTGGCGGGTGATGTAGAGCAGGCCATGAACGAATATAATAAAAAAGCAAAACAGGAGGCGTAGAGGCAGATGCAGGCGCTGATAGGGCCGTTGCAGGAACTGGCTGAATTTGAAGCAATTCAGAAAGAAAAACAGAAAGAAGCCGGAGTACTGCAGATATCCGGCTGTGTAAATTCTCAGAAAACGCATATGATGTACGCACTGGGCGATGGCTGTAAATACAGAGTCATCGCTTGTTCCAGTGAGTCAAAAGCAAGACAGGTATATGAGGAATATCATATGCTGGATCCGGAGACTTATTTTTATCCGGCAAAGGATTTCCTTTTTTATCAGGCAGATATCCGCAGCAAGGAACTTCAGGAATCCCGCATGACAGTAGTACAGGCAATTCTGGAGGAAAAACCGTTGACTGTAGTGGTGTCTTTTGATGCATTTATGGATGCACTTCCAGTGAAAGGTGCTATGAAAGACCGAGTGATCCGGATTGAAAACGGACAGACACTGGACTTTGATGAGATCCGGAAAGCGTTGACGGAGAATGGCTATGACAGGGAAGAACAGGTCGACGGACCGGGACAGTTTGCGATCCGCGGTGGTATCCTGGATATTTATCCGTTGACCGGGGAGCTTCCTGTGCGTATTGAGCTGTGGGGAGATGAAGTGGATTCTATTCGAAGCTTCGATACAGACAGTCAGCGTTCCGTGCAGAATCTGGATGAGGCAGTGATCTATCCGGCAGATGAGCTTCCGGGAAGGCCGGGAAAACGAGTGTCATTTCTGGAATATTTTCCGCCGGAAGATACGTTGGTATTTTTGGATGAACCGACCAGGCTGGTAGAAAAGGGCGAGGCAGTAGAACAGGAATTTGTAGAAGCGCAGGCAAAACGCGTGGAAAGTGGTTATGAAGTATCGGATGATGAGATGGAGCTGTATGAGACGGCAGAGATCGTAAAGCGGATGAATACCTATTACTGCATTGGATTGTCTGCGCTTGATACTCATGGCAATGGTTTTAGATTCCGGAATAAATTCAGCATTAATACGAAGAGTGTGAATCCGTATAATAACAGTTTTGAGATGCTGACGAGAGACCTGAAGCGTCTGAAACGGAATGATTACAGAGTGATATTGTTGTCCGGTTCCAGAACCAGGGCGAAGCGTCTGGCGGAGGATCTGCGAGATTATAATCTGAGCAGTTATTACAGTGAAGAGCAGGACAGAGAAGTGCAGCCTGGTGAGATTATGACAGCTTATGGTCATGTGGCAGAGGGCTATGAGTATCCGATGCTGAAGTTTACGGTGATCTCGGAAACAGACATTTTCGGTAAAGTGCGTAAGAAACGCAAGCGTAAAAAATACGAAGGTCGCAAGATCCGTGACTTTACGGAACTGAAGGTGGGCGACTATGTGGTGCATGAGAATCACGGTGTCGGCATTTACCAGGGGATTGAGAAGATTGAATCGGATAAGATTGCCAAGGATTATATGAAGATTTCATATGCAGCAGGCGGTAATCTGTACATTCCGGCAACGCAGCTGGATCTGATCCAGAAATACGCCAGCGCCGATGCCAGGAAGCCAAAGCTGAACCGTCTTGGCACGCAGGACTGGACCAGAACGAGAAAACGCGTCAAAAGTGCGGTACAATTAATTGCAAAAGATCTGGTGAAGTTGTATGCGGCAAGACAGGAGCAGGAAGGTTTCGTATATGGCGAGGATACCGTATGGCAGTGGGAATTTGAAGAGATGTTTCCGTTTGAGGAGACAGAAGATCAGATGCTTGCCATTGATGCGGTAAAACAGGATATGGAGAGCACTAAGATCATGGATCGTCTGATCTGTGGGGATGTGGGCTATGGCAAGACGGAAGTTGCAATCCGTGCGGCATTTAAGGCAGTGCAGGAGAATAAGCAGGTCGTATATCTGGTGCCGACGACGATTCTTGCCCAGCAGCATTACAATACCTTTGCCCAGCGTATGAAGGAATTTCCAGTGCGGGTGGATCTGATGTGCAGATTCCGGACGGCAGCCCAGCAGAAGAAGACTATCGAGGATACGAAAAAAGGCCTGGTAGATATTATTATCGGTACCCACCGGGTGCTCAGTGATGATCTGGAATTCAAAGATCTGGGGCTTTTGATCATTGACGAGGAACAGCGTTTTGGTGTCCAGCATAAGGAGAAGATCAAGAAGCTGAAGGAAAATGTAGATGTGCTGGCGCTTACGGCAACACCAATCCCGCGTACCCTTCATATGAGCCTGATCGGAATCCGTGATATGAGTGTGCTGGAAGAAGCACCGGAAGAGCGTATGCCGATTCAGACGTATGTGATGGAATATAATGACGAGATGGTGCGGGAAGCTATCCAGAGGGAGTGCGCCCGCCAGGGACAGGTTTATTATGTATATAACCGGGTAGATAATATTGCGGAAGTCAGTGCGCATATTCAGAAGCTGGTACCGGAAGCTGTGGTAGCCTATGCCCATGGACAGATGCGGGAACATCAGCTTGAGAAGATCATGCTGGACTTCATCAATGGCGAGATTGACGTGCTGGTATCGACCACGATCATTGAGACAGGACTGGATATTTCCAATGCTAATACTATGATCATCCACGATGCAGACCGGTTGGGACTGTCGCAGTTGTATCAGCTCCGTGGACGTGTGGGACGATCCAACCGTATGGCATATGCGTTCTTAATGTATCAGAGAAATAAATTACTGCGGGAAGAAGCAGAGAAGCGTCTGGCAGCAATCCGTGAATTTACAGATCTTGGGTCTGGATTTAAGATCGCCATGAGGGATCTGGAGATCCGGGGCGCAGGTAACCTACTGGGAGCAGAGCAGCATGGACATATGGAAGCGGTTGGATATGATATGTACTGCAAAATGTTGAACGAGGCAGTGCGTACGCTGAAAGGTGAAGCGGAGGATGAGGGCTTTACGACTACAATGGATCTGAATGTAGATGCATTTATTCCGGATTCATATATTCCGAATGAGTATCAGAAGTTGGATATCTACAAACGGATCGCGGCGATTGAGAATGAAGAAGAGATGGAAGATATGACGGAAGAGCTGATCGACCGTTATGGTGATATTCCTCGAAAGGTTATGAAGCTTCTGGAAGTGGCAACGCTGAAGGCATTGGCGCATAGTGTTTATGTGACAGCAGTGGAGCAGAAAGGTGAGCAGTATATATTTACCATGTATGAGAAAGCGAAGGTGCGTCCGGAGAAGATACCGGAGCTGATCCAGCAGTACAAAGGGGATCTGACCTTTAAACCAGAGGAACCGCCGGTGTTTATTTATGAAGAAAAGAAGAAGAACCGGAAGGCGAAGGCTGTGGATGCTCTGGTAGTTGTGAAAAATGTCTTAAATGCCATGAAAGCATTGCTTGATACTTAAAATAATGCTAAAATTAATAGATGTTGTGGGTGATATAATGAAGCATCCACATGAGAAGCAGGAGGAAATGCAATATGAAAAAAAGACTGGCAATGCTTGTACTGGCAGGTGCGATGGTAACGTCATCACTGACAGGATGCGGGCTGAAAGATAGTGCCACAGTGGCGACGGTAGCAGGAGATGAGATTCCGGCAGGACTTGCGAATTTCTATGCAAGAATGACACAGGCACAGTATGAGAGTATGTATTCCAGCTATCTGGGAGATAATATGTGGACGACGGAAGCATCCGAAGGCAAGACTTATGAGAAGCTTGTAAAGGATGAGGTGTTGAAGGATCTGGAGAATATGTATCTCTTGGAAGATCATATGGATGATTATAAGATTAGTCTTTCTGATGATGAGAAGAAAGCGATTAAAGATGCTGCCAAGGAATTCAGCAAGGATAACGACAAAGACGATAAGGAAAAGGTATCCGGAGATACTGAGTATGTAGAGCGTTATCTGACACTGGCTACGATCAAGCAGAAGATGACGGATGCCATCGAAGCAGAGGCAGATACGAACGTAACAGATGATGAGGCGAAGCAGAAAGCCATGCAGTATGTACTGTTCTCGATTAACACGACAGATGCCAATGGTGTCTATCAGTCACTCAGCGATGAAGAAAAAGCCAATGTAAAGGCGAATGCAGAGGCATTTGCGGAAGGTGCGAAAGAGACAAGTGATTTTGAAGGCTTTGCACAGACACAGGGATATACGGTATCGGAAGCAAGCTTTGACGGAGAGGGATCTGCATCCGTACCAGAGGCACTTGCGAAGGCAGCAGATGCACTGGATGAAGGCGGCGTGACAGACTGCATCGAGACAGATAATGGCTATTATGTAGCGAAGGTTACCAGCCTGTTTGATCAGGAAGCGACCGAAGAAAAGAAACAGACGATCATTTCCCAGAGAAAACAGGACAAGTATGATGAAGTGATTAAGGGCTGGAGAAAGAAAGGCGATATCAGTGTGAAGAAGAGTGTGTGGAAGAAAGTAGATTTTAATGATCTGAAGGTTACTCTGCATACAGAAGACAGCGAGGAAAGCACGGATTCAGCCAACTAAAAGCTAATAAAGACATGACCTCTGAGTCGCTAATGCCAGATGGCAGACGGTTCGGAGGTCTTTTTAATAATGTCAGGGACATTATATTAAAGCGCTAAAACGTTAAAGGAGGAAATACATGCTTCAGATACAACATATCTGTAAAGAGTATCGGACGGGGAATCTGGTACAGAAGGCACTGGATGATGTAAGTCTGAATCTGCGGGATAATGAGTTCGTGGCAATCTTAGGTCCCAGCGGTTCTGGTAAGACGACGCTGTTGAATGTGATCGGTGGACTGGACCGGTACGACAGCGGTGACCTAATCATCAATGGAATATCCACGAAGAAATACAAGGACAGAGACTGGGATTCTTATCGGAATCATACCATCGGATTCGTATTCCAGAGTTATAATCTGATTCCGCATCAGACGGTACTTGCCAATGTGGAACTGGCGTTGACCATTTCAGGTGTCGGTAAGGATGAGCGCAGAAAGCGTGCAGTGGATGCGTTGGAGAAGGTGGGACTTGGCAATCAGCTCCACAAGAAGCCGAGTCAGATGTCCGGTGGACAGATGCAGCGAGTGGCGATCGCGAGAGCGCTGGTTAATGACCCGGATATCCTTCTTGCGGATGAGCCGGCCGGAGCACTGGACAGTGATACCAGCGTACAGGTGATGGATCTTTTAAGGGATGTGGCGAAGGACAAGTTAGTAGTTATGGTTACCCATAATCCGGAACTTGCAGAACAGTACGCTACCCGAATTGTGAACTTAAAAGATGGAAAGATCTGTTCCGATACGGATGAATATATGCTAAATGAACCGGCTATGAAAGAACCGGAGCATAAGAATATGGGCAAGTCATCCATGTCATTTCTGACAGCACTGTCCCTGAGTTTTCACAATCTGTGGACGAAAAAAGCGCGTACGTTGCTGACATCATTTGCAGGATCTATCGGTATTATTGGCATTGCACTGATCCTTGCACTGTCCAATGGTGTTAATGGCTATATTAAATCCGTGGAAGAGGATACATTATCTGAATACCCGTTGCAGATCCAGAGTACGGGATTTGACATATCATCTATGATGGTAGGAAATGCAGCGGCGGCATCGGATAAGGATAACAGTGGTAAGAAGTCGGATGGTAAAGTCAAGGTCATGGAGATGGTGACGAATATGTTTTCCCAGATGAATTCCAATGATCTGAAATCTCTGAAAAAATATCTGGACAGTGACGAGTCCGGGATTGAAAAGTATACGACTGCAGTAGAGTATACGTATGGAGTGACACCGCAGATCTGCAGACAGGATGCAGACAGTGTGCGTCAGGTGAATCCGGATCAGTCATTTGCGGCACTTGGACTTGGATCGACTGCGGGAACGAACAGTATGATGTCTTCGATGATGAGCACCAATGTGTTCTATGAGATGCCGGAGAATGCGAGGCTCTATAAGAATCAATATGAAGTGAAGGCAGGACGCTGGCCGGAGAATTATCATGAATGTGTGCTAGTGCTTACTTCCAACGGAAGTATCAGTGACTTTATGCTGTATACATTGGGACTCAGAGACCAGATGGAACTGGATGATATGATTCGGGAGTTTGCAAATGAGGAAGATATCCAGACACCGACAGATCTGGGAGAATATACCTATGATGATATTCTGGGTAAGAAGTTCAAACTGGTGAACAGCGCAGACTATTATGAATATGATAGTCAGTATAATGTCTGGAAGGATAAGACGGGCAATGAAGAATACATGAAGAATCTGGTGAATCAGGGCGAGGATCTGGAGATTGTAGGAATTGTACAGCCGGGTGAGGATGCCAAGGCATCGGCACTGACACCGGGTATTAATTATCCGGCATCTCTGGTGCGTCATGTGGCAGAGAATGCAGCGGACAGTGAGATCGTAAAGACGCAGTTAGCTGATTCCGGTACGAATGTATTTACCGGAGAGACCTTTGGAGAAGACAGTGACAGTGGATTCGATATGAATTCTCTGTTTACCGTCGATGAATCAGCACTGCAGAAAGCATTTGGCATGGATGGAAGTTCATTGAATGGATTGAGCGATGTGTTGGCGCTTCCGTCGTCTATGAATCTGCAGGATACATTTACACTGGATGGCGGTTCTATGAATCTGTCTGGCATGGTGGATCTCAGCCAGATTAATCTGGATGTATCGGATATGCCGGAGTTTAATCTTGGAGATATGCTGTCACATCTCGATATTACGATGAAGCCAGGTGGCATGGAGAAAATGATCCAGATTCTGAATGAAGGATACAGTGAATATGTGAAAAGCCATCCGGAGGCAGATTATTCTACACTGGGAGAACATTTTTCGGAGTATCTGACAACGGATGATGCGAAGAATATTATCCGCAAATATCTGGGATCCATCCTGCAGCAGAATGGGGATGTGGTGATCACAACAGCACAGATGCAGAATCTGATCACTCGTGTCATGACTGGTATGCAGAGCTATGTACAGGGAAAGGCAGAGACAAGTGCTGACTACTTTGGAGAATATATGCAGGAGTATCTGCAGACCTCGGAAGCGAAGCAGATTATGACAAACTGGGCGAATGAGGTGTTTGGAGCAGCTACGTTTGACATTTCGGATGCAGACCTTCAGGGAATGGCGAGGGAACTTGCACAGGGCTATTCAACATATGCGAATGCTAACGGCTATCCGGATCCGGCGCAGATGGGACAGCATTTTGTGAAATATATGCAGACCGAAGACGGACAGAAACGATTGATGCAGGGGATGTCAGAAGCCATCGATATGGACAGTCTGCAAAGCCAGCTTACAGCTGCTATGAATGATTATATGAAGCAGGTGATGGGTGCTTATACAGGTGCGTTGTCAGAAGCACTACAGACACAGATCACATCGGCAATGCAGCAGATTATGACTCAGCTTGCAGCCGGACTTCAGACCGGTATGCAACAGACGATGGCGCAGATCGGAAGTAATCTGCAGAACGCGTTAGGAAGTGCGATGCAGATTGATGCGGATGCATTTGCAGATGCATTCCAGTTCCATATGACGGAACAGGATCTGTCAGAGCTTATGATGTCCATGAGTAATACCCAGAGCGCGAACTACGACAGCAACTTAGAGAAGCTTGGCTATGTGGACTTTGATGAACCGGGACAGATTTCTATTTACCCGAAAGACTTTGATAATAAAGAAAAAGTGGTAAAACTTCTGGATGATTATAACCAGAGAATGGAAAAAGAAGGAAAGGATGAACAGGTGATTTCCTATACCGATGTGGTAGGAACACTCATGTCTTCTGTAACCGATATAGTGGATACGATCAGCTATGTACTGATTGCATTTGTAGCCATTTCGCTGGTGGTTTCTTCCATTATGATCGGTGTCATTACGTACATCAGCGTGTTGGAGCGTAAGAAAGAGATCGGTATTCTCAGGGCAATCGGAGCATCTAAGAGGAATATCTCACAGGTGTTTAATGCAGAGACCTTTATCATCGGTCTGTGTGCAGGCCTGATCGGTATCGGACTTTCGTTATTGCTTCTGATACCGGGCAACATGATCATTCACCATGTGGCAGATAATACAAGTGTCAATGCGGTGCTGCCTCCGGTGCCGGCGGTAATCCTGATTGCACTTAGTGTAGTGCTGACGCTGATCGGCGGACTGATTCCGTCAAAGAAAGCGGCGAAGAGCGATCCGGTAACGGCGCTCCGTACGGAGTAGAAAAGTTCATAACAGAATAGAATAATAAAAAAATCCGCTTGCAGGAATCGGGATACGCATTCGTATATAGGTTCCTATAAGCGGATTTTTAATTCCAGTACGTCAGACAAATATCGGTCAGACCTACTGCATATGTTTCATCAGTAACTGATTGACCAGTTTGCCGTCGGCTTTGCCCTTTACCTTAGGCATCAGAGTCTTCATGATGCGGCCTTTGTCCTTGCCGGTAGGAGCATCAATGCCAAGCTCGGCAAGTGTTGCCTGAATGACAGCTTCGATCTCGTCTTCATCCATCATCTTAGGAGCATAGGCTTCCAGAACAGCCAGTCTCTTCTTGCATTCCTCAATAATATCGGTACGGTCAGCAGGAGTCAGTTCCAGAGTTTCCTTTGTCTGTTTGATCTCTTTCATGATAACCTGAGTCTCTTCTTCCGGAGTCAGGTCAGCACGTTTGTCAATGGCTTTGTTTTTCAGTGCTGCAAGCAGAAGGGATAAGGTGTCTTTCTTTTCCTTTTCTCCGGCTTTCATTGCCTTGACCATATCGGCTCTTACTTCATCAATTTTACTCATGTGCTTGTCCTCCTTGTTTACGAATATGTTTATATATTAACAGATGTGCAGAAGGATTGCAATTGCGGAACCGACCATGTATGATAAAAGTAATTGAACGATGGGGAGGAAAATATGAGAAAAGCAGTATTATTTGATATGGATGGCGTGATCACGGATACGGAACGTTTTTATGTAGATGGCATGCTGGATTTGTTGAAGAGAAATGGGATTCATCTGGAGCCAACAGATCTGCAGGAGTTCTTTGGCAGTCCATTACTTCATAATTGTACGGTGTTGCAGGCGCGTTATCATCTGGCGAAGACACCGCAGGAGTGTATGGATGAAGTGGTTACCTACAGAGATCAGCAGATTCAGATAGGTGGTCTGCAGCCGATGGACGGCGTGCTGGAATTGATCCGTGAATTGCACGATGCGGATGTAAAAATGGCTGTGGCATCCAGTTCGACGATGGATAATATTGTTCATAATATGGAGACATTGGGGATTAAAGGATGTTTTAAGGCGTTGGTCAGCGGTGCGGAATGTGAACATGGGAAACCGGCGCCGGATGTGTATTTGAAAGCGGCAAAAGAGATAAGCATGAAACCAGAGGAGTGTGTGGTGATTGAGGACGCATATAATGGCGTAATCGCAGCAAAGACAGCGGGTATGTATTGTCATGCATATGTGCCACCGCAGGCATACCGACAGGATGTCAGTCTGGCAGATGATGTGATTACATCCTATCGGGATGTGACGGTGGAAGATATATTGGCGAATAATTAATAGAGGAATATTGATTAATAAACAGCTATTAATCAAAGTGACTTTTGATTATTAATATTATATGTTTGATTAATCATGGAGTCAAGAACAGTACTATAAATCAAAGGGAAAATGAATCGTGAGGAAAAGAGCAGTGAGAAAGCAGAGAAAAATGCTAATTAATCAAAACGAATGATTAGTAGCAAATATAAGAAAATGACGGAAACTGCTGCCTGGAGCATTTGACAGAGAGAAAAAAACGTGATTTAATCACAGCGTAATAAGAACGGAACGAAATTGGAGAGGAGATTAAACATGAGCGTAATTACATTTGTATGTGCAGGACAGATGGCATCAGCACTGACATTCCCGGCATTTGAAAACGGACACGAGGTACGTCTGGTTGGCTCGCCGTTGGATCGCGAAATCATCAACGGACTGAGAAAAGACAATTATCATATCACATTAAAAAGAACACTTCATGATGGTATTAAGTATTATCAGATTGAGGAACTTGAAGAAGCACTGGAAGGCGCGGATTTGATCATTGGCGGTGTCAGCAGTTTTGGACTGGACTGGTTCTGCGATGAGATTCTGCCGGTGCTTCCGGAAGAAGTGCCGCTTCTTACCGTGACCAAAGGAATGGTAGACCGGGAAGACGGAACGATGGTACCTTATCCATACATTTTTGAAGAGCGTCAGCCGGAAGGAAAACATCTGAACTTTAATGCGATCGGAGGTCCTTGTACTAGCTATGAACTGGCAGATCATGATAACAGTCATGTGGCATTTTGCGGTAAAGATCCGGAGACATTAAAATATATCCGTTCATTGATGGCAACAGATTATTACCATATCAGTATTTCTACCGATGTGGTAGGTGTAGAGTGTGCGGTTGCACTGAAGAATGCTTATGCTCTGGGAGTTACTCTGGCGGTAGGACTGGCTGAAAAGAAAGATGGTAAGATCGGTGCACAGCACTACAATTCACAGGCAGCTCTGTTTGGTCAGAGTATGAAAGAAATGGGTAAACTCCTGAATCTTGTCGGCGGAAAGCCGGAACATCTGGTGCACGGTGTGGGAGACCTGTATGTGACGGTATTCGGCGGAAGAACAAGAATGATCGGAACTCTGCTTGGACGAGGACTGACTTTTGAGCAGGCAATGGAAGATTTGAAAGGTGTAACACTGGAATCTATCGTGATCGCTACCAGAACGGCAAGAGCAGTGAAGAAGCTTGCGGAGAGAGGTAAAGTAGATCTGAAGGAATATCCACTTCTGATGCATATCGATGCAATTCTCAATCAGGGCGCAGAAGTGGATATCCCGTGGGATGCATTTACATGGGATGATCTGGATTAGAATAATACAAAGTCCTTATATTAATCAGAAGTGCGGCTGACTTTTGGGTCGGCCGCTTGTCAACGCTATGCTTCTATGATATTCTGGAGCCGTTCCTTTGTTCAAAGTTTATTGTTTTAGAGTTTTATGATGATGGAGTGAGCGAATGACAATGTGGGTAATCGCAACGTTTGTTGCATTTTTTGTGAAAGGTGTCTGTGGATTTGCGAACACACTGGTATTTACATCGATTCTTAGCTATGGGACAGCGAATGCAAATATATCACCGACGGAGCTTCTGATCGGATATCCGATGAATCTGCTGATGACATGGAATAATCGAAAGGAATTAAAGACAAAAGTCTGGCTGCCGTTATCTTTACTCGTATTGTTTGGCAGTATTCCGGGAGCTTTTATTTTGAAGAACGTAGATGCGGGCATTATAAAAGTATTTTTCGGGATTGTAGTGTCGGTGCTGGGAGTTCAGATGTTTCTGCAGGAATATCAGCATAAGACATCCAAACCATCAAAAATAACAATGCTGATCATGGGAATAGTTGGCGGAATGCTTTGTGGACTTTTTGGAGTTGGAGCCATGCTGGGTGTATGCGTGACGCGTATGACAGATACGATGACTGAATTCAAGGGCAATGTGAGTATGGTGTTTGCAGTGGAAAACACGATCCGCCTGATTACATATGCTGTGTTGGGACTTTTTACGATGTCGGCAATCCGCACGGCCATGATTCTGATCGTAATTGCACTGATCGGTATGTTTACGGGTATGCAGTGCAGTAAATTCATGAAAGATACTACAGTTAAAAAGATAGTTATTATACTACTGATTTTATCGGGAATATCACTGATCATTCAAAATATATAATTTATACATAATCCTCCTGGATTTCCACATACTATCCATACATTACAATATGGAAAAATATGTAGAAAACAGGAGGATTAATTATATGAAAGCCACAGGAATTGTCCGCCGGATCGATGATCTGGGGCGGGTGGTGATACCGAAGGAGATACGAAGGACGCTCCGCATTCGAGAGGGCGATCCGTTAGAGATATTTACAGACCGGGAAGGGGAAGTGATCCTGAAGAAATATTCGCCGATCGGAGAGCTGGCGAATTTCGCCGGGCAGTATGCAGAGAGCATTGCGCAGGTATTGGGGTGTCTTGTGTGTATCTGTGATACCGATCAGGTGATCACAGCATCGGGAAATGGCAGGAAGGAGCTGCAGGATAAGTATATCAGCAGTGCATTGCGGAAGGTCATGGATGGAAGAAAGACGGTGCTTGCTTCCGAAGGCAGCCGGGACTATGTAAGGATTGTGGCAGAACAGGAGGCAGTGTATGCAGAAGAGGTGATTGCACCGATTATTTGCGTAGGGGACAGCATAGGAGCAGTGGTACTCCTGAACCAGGATAGTAAGAAAGGATTTGGAGAGCCGGAAAAGAAGGCTGCATTATGCGCGGCAGGATTTCTGGGGCGTCAGATGGAATAGATTATTTTGCGAATATATTTCCAAAGCCTGTCATAAGGATAAGTAGACTGGATGAATGACAGGAGGGGTACGATGAAAGCAAACGGAGCAGTATCGGGAAAGATTGGCTGGTTGTTGAAATCACTGTTGGCGGCATATGCACTGACCGGGATTCTGCTGCTTGGCCTGGCGATGATTCTGTATAAATTAAATGTGGAAGAGAGTGTGGTGTCTGCCGGGATTATCGGAATCTATGTGACATCTACATTTTTCGGAGGATTGATTATTGGAAAGATGGCGAAGGTGAGGAGATTTTTCTGGGGACTGCTACTGGGAGTTAGCTATTTCCTGTTACTTTTAATCATTACACTGGGTGTGTATCGGACACTCGATGGAGCGGTGGCAGGCTTTGCCAGTACATTTTTCCTGTGTGCCGGAGGAGGAATGTTTGGAGGTATGATATCCTAAGAAAAAGATTGCGAAACTCATGTCAAAATGTTATAATGACGTAAGTTAAGCAAAAGTAAGGAGGGATACGGTCATGAAACATGTAAAATCATTGAACAAACCCATGAACAGCAACCTGGAGAAAAAGGGATGCGGTGAGTGTCAGACATCTTGCCAGTCAGCATGTAAGACATCCTGCACAGTAGGAAATCAGACTTGCGAGCAGAGCAAATAGTTCTGAAATAATATGAATACTCGGGACAGCGGTCTTTTGGGTCGCTGTTTCTTGTTGTATAGGAATCTTTATTTCCCATGATGAAATAAATGAGATAAATAAAAAAGAAATATAATTATAATAGAAAGGGGTACGATATGATTCATCAGTACCGTAATAATGGATACAATATCGTGATGGATGTCTATAGTGGAGCAGTTCACGTGGTAGATGATGTCTGTTATGATGTGATCGCTGAGGTGAACCGGGCAGAGGAAGAACCGACAGCAGAAAGCCTGAAGACTCCGGAGGTGAAGGCAGGACTTCTTGCGAAGCTTGGTGGTCGCTATGAGGCGGCAGATATTGAAGATGCCCTGTCAGACGTGATCGAACTGACAGAAGGCAATCAGTTATTTATGAAAGATATATACGAAGGTATGGTTGAGGTTGTTAAGGAACGTAAGACCGTGGTAAAGGCATTGTGTATGCACATTGCCCACGACTGTAACCTGGCGTGCAGATACTGCTTTGCAGAGGAAGGCGAATATCATGGACGAAGAGCCATGATGAGTTATGAAGTAGGTAAAAAAGCGTTGGATTTTCTGATCGCTAATTCTGGTAGCAGACGGAATCTGGAAGTAGATTTCTTTGGCGGCGAACCGCTGATGAACTGGCAGGTAGTAAAGGATCTGGTTGCATACGGAAGAGAGCAGGAGAAAAAGTTCAACAAGCACTTCCGATTTACAGTTACAACCAATGGTGTTCTGCTGAATGACGAGATCCAGGACTTCATTAATAAGGAAATGGATAATGTAGTACTGTCACTGGACGGCAGAAAAGAGATCAATGACAAGATGCGTCCATTCCGTAACGGTAAGGGAAGTTATGATCTGATTGTGCCGAAGTTCCAGAAGCTTGCGGACAGCAGAAATCAGGAGCGTTATTATATAAGAGGTACCTTTACCCGCAACAACCTGGATTTTTCCAACGATATCCTGCATTATGCTGACCTTGGATTCAAGCAGATGTCCATTGAGCCGGTGGTTGGAGAAGAGACAGACCCATATGCGATCCGTGAGGAAGATCTGCCACAGATCTTTGAAGAATACGACAAGCTGGCAAAGGTTATGATTGAGCGTGAAAAAGAAGGAAAAGGTTTCAACTTCTTCCATTTTATGATAGACTTAGAAGGTGGACCTTGCATTTACAAACGTTTGTCCGGATGTGGTTCCGGTACGGAATATTTATCTGTAACTCCATGGGGAGATCTGTATCCATGTCATCAGTTTGTAGGACAGGATGAATTTCTGATGGGTAATGTGGACGAAGGTATTACGAAGCCTGAGATCGCAGATGAATTCAGAAGCTGTAGTGTATATTCCAAAGATAAATGCAGGAACTGTTTCGCTAAGTTTTACTGCAGCGGTGGCTGCATGGCTAACGCATATAATTTCCATGGCACGATCCATGATGCATATGACATTGGATGTGAGATGCAGCGGAAGCGTGTGGAATGTGCGATCATGATGAAAGCTGCACTTGCGGAGCAATAAAGAGAAAGGAATATAAGACATGAACAAAAAGAAAGGCATTATCAGTCTCATTCTCACAGTTGTTCTGATTGGATTGCTGGGATTCACGACAATCGTGGGATTCGGCGATGCCCATATCGGAACTTCTAAGAATATCAAACTTGGTCTGGATCTGGCAGGTGGTGTAAGCATCACTTATCAGGTTAAGAATGACAATCCTACGAGTGAAGAAATGAGCGATACGATCTACAAGCTGCAGAGGCGTGTAGAACAGTACAGTACCGAGGCATCTGTATATCAGGAGGGAGACGACCGGATCAATATCGAGATTCCGGGTGTAACAGATGCAAATAAGATTCTTGACGAGCTTGGCAAGCCGGGTTCTCTGGAATTTCAGGATCCGAATGGTGAGACAGTAATTACCGGATCTGATGTCAAGACAGCGACTGTTAAGACAGGTCAGGACGATCTGAATAACAAAGAGTATTCAGTAGAGTTAACATTGAACGATGACGGAACAAAGAAGTTTGCAGATGCTACAACGGAGTTTGTGGGTCAGAAGATTTCAATCATATATGATGGTGAGACTATTAGTGCACCTAACGTAAAACAGGCTATTACCGGCGGACAGGCATATATCACCGGTAACTTTACATATGAAGAAGCGGAGAATCTTGCCTCTACGATCCGTATCGGAGGTTTGAAGTTGGAATTGGAAGAACTTCGTTCTAACGTAGTAGGTGCTCAGCTTGGCGCGCAGGCAATCAGCACCAGTGTAAAGGCAGGTATCGCAGGTCTGGTACTGGTATTCCTGCTGATGTGTTTCCTGTATCTTCTGCCTGGACTTGCATCCAGCCTGGCATTGGTTATTTATACAGGACTGGTACTGGTTATCCTGAATGCCTTTGATATTACATTGACCTTACCGGGTCTTGCGGGTATTATTCTTGGTATTGGTATGGCAGTAGACGCCAATGTTATCATCTTCGCCCGTGTGAAGGAAGAGATGAGTAAAGGCAGAAGCGTGCGCAATTCTTTGAAAGAAGGTTTCCACAAGGCAATGTCAGCCATCGTAGATGGCAATGTAACTACCCTGATCGCAGCAGCGGTACTGTGGCTGAAGGGTTCCGGTAGTGTTAAGGGATTTGCCCAGACACTGGCAATCGGTATCATCGTGTCTATGTTTACGGCACTGGTGATCACACGTATGATCGTATATGCGTTCTATGCAGTCGGTATCCACAGTGAGAAACTGTATTATAGACCGAAGAAAGAACGCAAGCCATTTGACTTCGTGGCAAAGAGAAAAGTATTCTATCCGATCGCGGCAGCAGTAATCATTGCAGGATTTGTTGTAATGGGAGCAGGCTCTGCATCAGGAAGGGGTGCATTTGCATACAGTCTGGAGTTTGAAGGCGGTACTTCTACAACGGTAGAATTCGACAAGGACTACAGCATTGACGAGCTGGATGAAAAGGTCGTTCCTGTAGTAGAAGAGGTTACAGGAGATAAGAACGTACAGACACAGAAAGTTGCCGGAGGCAACCAGGTTATCATTAAGACCAAGACTCTGGATCTGGATACTCGTGAGAAGCTGAATCAGGCTATGGCTGATAACTTTGGCGTAGATGCTTCTACGATCACAGCTGAGAATATCAGTTCTACTACAAGTAAAGAGATGCGTCAGGATGCCGTTATTGCGGTTATCGTTGCTACTATCTGTATGCTGATCTACATCTGGTTACGATTTAAGGATATCCGCTTTGCGGGAAGTGCGGTACTGGCGTTGATCCATGACGTACTGGTGGTTATCGCATTCTATGCGGTATCCAGAATTTCTGTGGGTAATACCTTTATCGCATGTATGTTGACAATCGTTGGTTACTCTATCAACGCAACCATCGTTATCTTTGACCGTATCCGTGAGCAGTTGAAGACAAAGACGAAGAATGCAGACCTGAAAGAGATCGTTAACGATAGTATTACGCAGACACTTACCAGAAGTATCTATACATCACTGACAACCTTTATCATGGTATTCTGTCTGTTTATTATGGGCGTAAGTTCTATGAGAGAATTTGCATTACCACTGATGGTAGGTATTCTGGCAGGAGCATATTCTTCTGTATGTATCACTGGTACACTGTGGTATACATTGAAGGGCAAATCAAAGAAAAAGAAATAAAAGTAATTGTTAGAAGTGACGGTTACAGACAGCCATGCCGGTTTAGGCGTGGCTGTCTTTGTATAATGAAAGTATGAAATGGAGAATATTATGGAACGCTGGGTATTGCTCAGAAAAGGCGCAGACTATCAGGCAATCGGGAAAAAATTTCATATTGCGCCGAGAATCGCATGCCTGATCCGCAATCGGGAAGTGATCGGAGATGAAGCCATTGATCAGTATCTGAATGGCACGATTGCAGATCTGCATGATGGTATGCTGATGAAAGGTATGGATCAGGCGGTGGATATTCTGATGGAAAAGATTCGGGAAGGTGCAAGGATACGTGTGATCGGAGATTATGATATCGATGGCGTGAATGCAACCTATATTCTGCTGGAGGCACTGGAAGGACTGCGTGGAGAGGTAGATATGGATATTCCGGATCGGATTACGGATGGATATGGTCTGAACCGCAATCTCATTGACCGGGCATTTGACGATGGTATTGATACGATCATTACCTGCGATAATGGAATTGCGGCGGAATCAGAGATTGCATATGCAAAAGAAATGGGAATGACTGTGATCGTTACGGATCATCATGAAGTGCCGTATACAGATGAAGGAGAAGAGCGGATTTATCATTTACCGCCAGCAGATGCAGTGGTCGATCCAAAGCAGCCGGGATGTGAATATCCATTTAAAGGACTTTGTGGAGCCGCGGTAGCGTATAAATGCATGGAATGTCTGTATGAAGCCATGGGAGAGGATTCGACAGACCTGGATTATCTGCTGGAACCAGTTGGCATTGCAACCATTGGAGATGTGATGGATCTGACAGATGAGAACAGAATCTTTGTAAAACAGGCACTGGAAATGATGGGACACAGCTCTAATCCAGGACTTCGTGCACTGATGCAGTGTACGGGGGTACCGATAGATCAGGTGCGTGCCTATCATGTCGGGTTTGTGCTTGGCCCATGTATCAATGCGGGAGGCAGATGGATACGGCAAAACGTGCACTGGCACTTCTCAGAGCAAAAAATGAACGGGATGCCATGGTACTTGCCGGCGACTTGAAGGCATTGAATGACAGTAGAAAGGAACTGACCGAGTGGGCAGTAGAAGAAGCTGTCCATATAGTGGAGGAAAAAGGATATCTGGATGATCGTGTATTAGTGATTTATTTACCGGATTGTCATGAAAGCATTGCCGGAATTGTAGCAGGAAGGATCAGAGAGCGGTATTACCGTCCGGTATATGTGCTGACTGACAGCGAGGATGGCGTTAAAGGATCAGGCAGATCCATTGAAGCATATCATATGTTTGAAGAACTGATTAAGTGCAGTGATCTGCTGACAAAGTTTGGCGGACACAGACAGGCAGCAGGACTTTCAATGGAGCCGGGAAAAGTAGACGCATTTCGCAGAAGATTAAATGAGAACTGCACACTCACAGAAAAAGATCTGCAGGAGAAGGTCTCAATAGATATGGAACTTCCATTTTCCAACATTACAGAACAGTTTATCGAAGAGCTGGAACTGTTAGAACCATTTGGAAAAGGCAATACCAAGCCGGTATTTGCAGTGCGAAATGCAGAACTCTTATCTGCCAGAATAATTGGCAAAGAGCGTAACATGCTGAAGTTTCAGATTCGGGATGACAGCCGTGTGACGATGGAAGCATTATACTTCGGAGATGCGCCTGTATTTATGGAAACAGTGACTGCCAGATATGGAAGAGACTGCGCAGAACGGTTGCTTGCAGGTAAATCATCCGGTATTCGGATGTCATTTACTTTTTATCCGGGTATTAATGAATACATGGGTAACCGAAGTATGCAAATTATCATTACCCATTATATGTAATTATAATTACCTATAAATAGGTATAATATGTAAAAGAGTTTGAAAACATTGTATCCAAATGCTATACTATAAGATAGTATATTCGATACTGAAAGGAAGGAGGGCATTGATATGGCAGATGTGAAGAAACAGATGGAGCCGAGCAGCAGTATCAGACCGGAAGTTATTACAGAGAACCAGGCAATTGGTCTGGAAGTTGTAGATGGTCATGCAGTGAAAGCACCTGCAGATTATCAAGACCCTGAGGAATTATATCAGATTCTGATTAACAAAGTGAAAACGTATCATCCGTCAGAAGATGTGTCCATGATCGAGAAAGCATATAAGCTTGCAAAGGAAGCTCACAAAGGACAATTCCGTAAATCTGGGGAAGCATACATCATTCATCCCCTGTGGGTAGCTATTATACTGGCGAATCTGGAACTGGATAAGGAGACAATCGTAGCCGGAATACTCCACGATGTGGTAGAGGATACGGTTATGACAGATGAAGAGATACGAAAAGAATTTGGAGATGAGGTAGCACTTCTGGTAGATGGTGTTACCAAGTTGGGACAGTTGTCTTATTCTGCAGATAAGCTGGAAGTACAGGCAGAGAACCTGAGAAAGATGTTCCTGGCTATGGCAAAGGATATCCGTGTTGTCATTATTAAGCTGGCTGACCGCCTGCATAATATGCGGACGCTGCAGTTTATGCGCCCGGAGAAGCAGAAAGAAAAAGCAAGAGAGACGATGGACATTTATGCACCAATCGCGCAGAGACTTGGTATCTCCAGGATTAAGACGGAGTTGGATGATCTGTCTTTAAAATATCTGAAGCCAGAGGTGTTTTATGATCTGGTAGATCAGATCAATGCACGTAAGACAGAACGAGAAGAATTTATCCAACAGATTGTTGAGGAAGTATCTAATCATATTAAGAATGCGAATATTGATGCGGATGTTTACGGAAGGGTAAAGCATTTCTTCAGTATCTATAAGAAAATGGTGAATCAGGATAAAACAGTTGACCAGATTTATGACCTGTTTGCTGTACGTATTGTAGTAGATTCCGTCAAGGACTGTTATGCGGCGTTGGGTGTGATCCACGAGATGTATACACCGATTCCGGGCAGATTTAAGGATTATATCGCTATGCCAAAGGCGAATATGTACCAATCTCTGCATACGACACTGATGAGTTCTGCGGGACAGCCGTTTGAGGTGCAGATCCGCACTCATGAGATGCATAAGACTGCAGAATATGGTATTGCAGCACACTGGAAATACAAAGAGTCCAATGATGGCAAGAAGAGTGTGAAAGTTCAGGAAGAAGAGAAGCTGAACTGGCTCAGGCAGATCCTGGAGTGGCAGAGGGACATGTCTGATAACAAGGAGTTCCTTTCTATGCTGAAAGGAGATCTGGATCTGTTTAAAGAAGATGTATATTGCTTTACGCCAAACGGAGAAGTAAAGCGTTTGCCGAATGGCTCTACTCCGATTGATTTTGCCTACGCGATCCACAGTGCGGTAGGTAATAAGATGGTCGGTGCCAGAGTGAACGGTAAGCTTGTAACTATTGATTACAAGATTCAGAACGGAGACAGAATCGAGATCCTGACTTCGCAGAATTCCAAAGGACCAAGCCGTGACTGGTTGAACATCGTGGCGAGTTCACAGGCGAAGTCTAAGATCAATCAGTGGTTTAAAAAGCAGTTTAAAGAAGAGAATATTATACGCGGTAAGGAACTGATGGCAGTTTACTGCCGGTCTAAGAGTATTGAGATTACGAATATTACCAAGCCGAAGTATCAGGAGATTGTGCAGAGAAAATACGGATTCAGAGATTGGGAGTCTGTACTTGCGGCGGTTGGACATGGCGGCTTAAAAGAAGGTCAGGTAGTGAACCGACTTGTGGAGGAATACAGCAAGGAGCACAAGAAAGAGATTACCAATGAGGCTGTTCTTGAAAAGGTAGCAGAAGCGACCAAGAATAAGGTGCACATTGCGAAGTCTAAGAGTGGTATCGTGGTCAAAGGTATTGATGATGTGGCTGTTCGTTTCTCACGTTGCTGTAATCCGGTGCCGGGTGACGAGATCGTGGGATTTGTAACCCGCGGAAGAGGACTTTCTATTCACCGTACGGACTGCGTGAATATATTAAATCTGACGGATGCTGAAAGAGCCCGACTGATCAATGCAGAGTGGGAAAGCACTGTTACCGGCAAAGAAGGCGGTCAGTATCTGACAGATATCAAGATGTATGCTGAGGACAGACAGGGACTTTTGATGGAGATGTCTCGTGTATTTACGGAAGAGAAGATAGACGTTAAGACTATGAATGTGCGCACAAGTAAGAAGAATACAGCCACGATTGAAGTTGGATTTATCGTACACGGCAGAGAGGAACTGGAGCGTGTAGTTAAGAAACTGCAGCAGTTATCAGGTGTGATCGATATTGAACGTACAGCTGGCTAATCCGACGGGAGGATAATGTATGAATTTTGGAATTGTTGGAACGAATTTTATTTCTGACTGGTTTGTAAATGCAGGAAGACACTGCGAAGGATTCTGTGTACAGGCAGTGTATTCCCGCACCATGGAGAAGGGAAGAACTTTCGCAGATAAGCATGGAATTCCAGATTGCTATGATTCACTGGAAGCACTTGCATCAGCAGATAATGTGGATGCAGTGTATATTGCAAGCCCGACAGCCTGTCATGCAGCACAGAGTATCCAGATGCTGAATGCAGGGAAACATGTACTCTGTGAGAAACCGGTAGCGTCTAACGAGAAGGAGCTCCGGGCAATGCTTGCAGCAGCAAAGGAACATGGTGTGGTCTTTATGGAGGCAATGAAACTGGTGATCAATCCGGCATTTGATGCTATTATGGAGAATTTGCCAAAGATTGGTAAGATCCGAAGAGTAACATTTCAGATGTGCCAGTATTCCAGCAGATATGATAAGTTTAAGAATGGAATCATTGAAAATGCATTCCGCCCGGAATTATCCAATGGAAGCCTGATGGATATCGGTGTCTACTGTGTACATCCGATGGTAAAGATCCTTGGAAAACCAGACCGTGTGATGGCATCCTGTGTGAAACTGCATAACGGTGTGGATGGCATGGGGACGATCCTTGCATCCTATGATGAACAGGGAGCACAGGCAGAACTGATCTATTCTAAGATCACAGATTCGCCGGTTCCAAGCCAGATTCAGGGAGAAGATGGCACGATGTATATGGAAAGCCTGCCTATCCTAACGAGGTATGGATCAGATACCGGGATAAGAGCAGGGAAGATATTTCATTTGAACTGGAAGATCCTGGTAATAATATGAATTATGAGATTGCAGAATTTATGCGCATTGCGGAAGCGAATGGATCCGCTGAAACACATAACCAATATTCGGTATGGGAGATGCAGGTCATGGATGAAGCGCGCCGTCAGATGGGAATTGTATTTCCGGCTGACAGAGGATAAGAGCGTATAGGTATAATATAGGCAGAGGGATAGAATATGACAGTAAAACAATTTCTGGCAGGCCCGATCGGGACAAACTGCTATTTATTGATCAATGAAAAACAAAAGAAGCGGTTATCGTAGATCCGGCGTCCTGTCCGGATTATATGATGAATTATATCAAGGCGGAAGAGATTAAATTGAAAGCAGTTCTGCTTACACATGCGCATTTTGACCATATTATGGGAATTGATGATGTTCTTAACAAATATGGTAAGATGCCGGTATATGTGCATGAGGCAGATAAGCCGATGCTGGAGGATCCACAGCAGAATATGACGATGTCCTGTGGCTTTCCTTATGCTTACAAAGGGGCACAGGCAGTGCAGGATGGTCAGGTGTTGTCACTGATCGGTTATGAATTCAAAGTTCTTCATACACCGGGACATACACCGGGAGGATGCTGTTATTATATTGCATCGGAGCATGTGCTGATCAGTGGAGATACGCTGTTCCAGCAGTCCATCGGAAGAACGGATTTCCCTGGAGGAAGCATGAGTGATCTTGTCCGTGCAGTGAAAGAGAAGCTGATGATACTTCCGGAGGATACCGTGGTATATCCCGGACATATGGGAACGACCACAATCGCAGATGAAAAGAGAATGAATCCATTTTTGTAGTGAATGGATCATTTAGTATAGTAAGAAGAGAAAGAGCCGGGCATCTGATGTGATTTCAGATGCCTGTTCAAGTAAAGGAACTATTATGATAAAGATAGAAGCAAAAGAAGAACGGTATCTGTATAATGCCTATCATATGATCAAGGCCTTTTATGCATCGGAAGAGGTCGAACAGTGCTGCAAGAAGAATCAGAAGGAAGATCTGAAACTGACGGAGACAGACGGAACATCACAGATTTTTACAATAGATACAGACCATATCCATTGTGTGAACGATATCCGGCGAGAGCTTGACAGAAAGGTATATCAGTATCTGGTTCATCGAACAGGTAAAGAACTTGCGTGGGGGATGCTGACCGGAGTCCGACCTGCTAAGCTTGCTACAAAAGCGGTAGAGCAAGGTGTAGAGAAAACAGAGTTTATAAAGCAATTTCAGGAAGAATATCTGGTGTCAGCGGAAAAGGCAGGACTTGCATATGACATTGCAGTGCGGGAGCGGGATGTATTATCAGAACTCGATTATAAGGATGGCTACAGTCTGTATGTAGGCATTCCGTTCTGTCCAAGTGTGTGTAGTTACTGTTCGTTCAGTTCTGGACCGATAGATAAATGGCGAGATCAGATTCCGGCATATCTGGATGCGCTTTGCAAAGAACTTACATATATCGGAAAAGTATCCTCAGAGAAGAAACTGAATACTATTTACATCGGAGGCGGTACACCTACCAGCTGGATGCAGAGCAGCTGGATCAGATTCTGACCTGTATTGATCAGTCATTTTCCAGAGAGCATCTGCTGGAATATACGGTGGAAGCCGGAAGACCAGACAGTATTACGGAAAAGAAACTTCAGGTGATAAAACGGCATGGAGTTACACGTATTTCTATTAATCCACAGACTATGCAGCAGAAGACATTGGATCGGATTGGAAGAAAGCACAGTGTGCAGGAAGTAAAAGACATTTACCGGATGGCGCGGAAACTTGGATTTGCCAATATCAATATGGATCTGATCGCCGGGCTCCCAGGAGAGGGTCTGGAAGATATGAAGGATACGCTTGCGCAGATCCAGGAGCTTGCGCCGGACAGCCTGACTGTGCATTCACTTGCAATCAAGCGTGCGGCGCAGATGGGGCAGGAGAAGAGTACTCTTGGCTATGTGCGGGATCTGGAGGAACAGACGGAGCATCCGGAAAGAATGGCAGAGACATTATCAGCGATGATCGAATGTGCGCATGAGACGGCCTATGAGATGGAACTAGTGCCATATTATCTGTACCGGCAGAAGAATATTGCGGGTAATTTTGAAAATGTTGGTTATGCAAAGGTTGACAAAGCCGGAATATACAATATACTTATTATGGAAGAAAAACAGTCGATTATTGCGGCAGGTGCAGGTGCATCAACCAAGATCGTACTGCCAGTGCCTGTTCCTGTACCAGGCAGCAGGAATGGAAAAACCACGACATTGATTCGTGTGGAAAATGTAAAAAGCATTCGGGATTACATTGCCCGGATTGATGAAATGATAGAGCGAAAAGGAGAATGGTTATGGCATTAAAGAAGAAACCAGTCACCGGTATGAAGGACATGATGCCGGACGAGATGGAGATCCGTGATTACGTGATCCACCTGATCAAAGAGACTTATAAGACATATGGATTTACCTCGATGGAGACACCATGTGTAGAGCATATTGAGAACCTGTGCAGCAAGCAGGGGGGAGATAATGAGAAGCTGATCTTTAAGATCCTGAAGCGTGGCGAGAAGCTGAAGCTTGAGACTGCAAAGGATGAGGCAGATCTGGTAGACGGAGGACTTCGTTATGATCTGACTGTACCGCTTGCAAGATACTATGCAAATCATGCTAACGATCTGCCGTCACCGTTCAAGGCATTGCAGATCGGTAATGTATGGCGTGCAGACCGTCCGCAGAGAGGACGTTTCCGTCAGTTCATGCAGTGTGATATTGACATTCTCGGTGAGGCATCGAACCTCGCAGAGATCGAGCTGATCCTTGCAACGACAGCAATGCTTGGTAAGCTTGATTTTACGAATTTTACAGTTAAGATCAATGACCGTAATATCCTGAAAGCCATGGCGGCTTACTGTGGATTTAAGGAAGAAGATTATGATGAAGTATTTATTATCTTGGATAAGATGGACAAGATCGGTAAAGATGGCGTAGCAGAAGAACTCTGTGAGATGGGTTATGACAGATCAGCTGTTGATCAGTATCTTGGATTGTTTGATGAGATCACACCAGACGTATCCGGTATCCGCTATCTGAAAGAGAAGCTTGGCGATTGCCTGAAAGATGAGACGGCAGACGGTATGGGACAGATTATTTCCAGCGTAGAAGCCGCAAAGGAATGTGACTTCAAGTTACAGTTTGATCCGACACTGGTGCGTGGACAGTCATACTACACAGGAACCATTTTCGAGGTGACGATGGATGACTTCGGCGGCTCTGTTGCCGGAGGTGGAAGATATGATAAGATGATCGGTAAATTTACCGGACAGGACACACCGGCATGTGGATTCTCTATCGGATTCGAGCGTATTGTTATGCTGCTTCTGGAAAATGGATATCAGATTCCGTCTAAGCGTGCAAAAAAAGCATATCTGCTGGAGAAGAAGATGCCGCAGGAAGGCATCCTGAAAGTGCTGAATCTTGCCAAAGCAGATCGTGCGGCAGGCAAGCAGGTGTTGATCGTGAATATGAAAAAGAATAAAAAGTTCCAGAAGGAACAGCTGGCAGCAGACGGTTACGAAGAAATCGTGGACTGCTACCGTGATTCCATAATGGAGCTGTAAGATTGATAGCTATACAATCAATATAGAAGTTAATATAGAAGAGAACAATCGAGGAGGATTATCATGGCTGAGTCAATGAAAGGACTTAAGAGAACGCACAGATGTGCGGAGCTGTCAGCAGCTAATATCGGCGAGACAGTTACAATTATGGGATGGGTGCAGAAGAACAGAAATAAAGGTGGACTAGTGTTTGTGGACGTGAGAGATCGTTCCGGTATCATCCAGATCGTGTGTGAGGAAGGAAAGACGGATGCCGCAGTAATCGAAAAGGCGACAAAGCTGCGTTCTGAATATGTAGTAGCTGTAGTTGGTACGGTTGCAAAACGTTCCGGTGCAGTGAATGAGAACCTGGCAACAGGAGAGATCGAAGTATTGCCGACAGAACTTCGGATTCTGGCAGAGGCTGAGACACCTCCGTTCCACATTGAAGAGAATTCTAAGACAAAAGAAGAAATCCGTCTGAAGTACCGTTATCTGGATCTGAGAAGACCGGATATGCAGAGAAACCTGATGATGAGAAGTAAAGTAGCGACCCTCACCCGTCAGTTCTTAGCAGAAGAAGGATTCCTTGAGATTGAAACTCCGGTACTGATCGGAAGTACACCGGAAGGAGCCAGAGATTATCTGGTGCCAAGCCGTATCCATCAGGGACATTTTTATGCGCTGCCACAGTCACCACAGCTGTTTAAACAGCTTCTGATGTGCTCAGGCTGTGACCGGTATTTCCAGCTTGCCAAATGTTTCCGTGACGAAGACCTTCGTGCGGACAGACAGCCGGAATTTACACAGATCGATATGGAGCTGTCTTTCGTAGATGTTGACGATGTAATTGAAGTCAATGAGAGACTGCTTGCCAAACTGTTCAAAGAAGTGCTTGGCGTAGAGGTATCTCTGCCAATTCAGCGTATGACATGGCAGGAAGCGATGGATCGCTTCGGTTCTGACAAGCCGGATATCCGTTTTGGTATGGAACTGAATGACGTTACAGACGTTGTACGTGACTGCGAGTTTGTCGTATTTAAGAATGCGATTGAAAATGGCGGAACTGTTCGCGGTATCAATGCCAAAGGACAGGGCGGTATGCCGAGAAAGAAGATTGATAAGCTTGTTGCATTTGCTAAGGATTACGGTGCAAAGGGGCTGGCATATATTGCAATCCAGGAAGATGGTACAGTCAAGTCTTCATTTGCCAAATTCATGACAGACGAGCAGATGAAAGCCCTGATCGATGCGATGGGCGGAGAGAACGGAGACCTGCTTCTCTTTGCGGCAGATAAGAATAAAGTCGTATGGGCAGTACTTGGCGCACTGCGCCTGGAGCTGGCTGCACAGATGGATCTGTTAGATAAGAATGAATACAAATTCCTGTGGGTAACAGAGTTCCCACTGCTTGAGTGGAATGATGAGCAGAACCGTTTCACAGCAATGCATCATCCATTTACCATGCCGATGGAAGAAGACCTGCAGTACATCGACAGTGATCCGGGACGCGTTCGTGCGAAAGCATACGATATCGTGCTGAATGGTAACGAGATTGGCGGAGGAAGTGTGCGTATCTTCAATCCTGAGATCCAGAGCAAGATGTTCGAGGTACTTGGATTTACACCGGAACAGGCACAGGAACAGTTCGGATTCCTGCTGACAGCATTCAAGTACGGAGTACCGCCGCACGCAGGACTTGCATACGGACTGGATCGTCTGGTAATGCTGATGGCAAAAGAAGACAGCATCCGTGACGTGATCGCATTCCCGAAGGTAAAGGATGCATCCGACCTGATGACAGAAGCTCCGACAAGAGTTGCACAGGAGCAGTTGGATGAACTGGGGCTTGCAATTACCGCAGAGACAGAAGAATAAAAGAAAATAATGAGATACCCGTTTGGACAAGATCTGAACGGGTATTTTTTTATGGATTATTTTACAGTGATGATTTACCAGGAGGAAGTGTCTATGACCAATAAGCTACAACAGTATTTTCCAATGATTCGAACGGAAGAAGAAGTTCTGAGTGAAATTAACAGCCGCTCACATCTGAAACAAATGTATGAAGAATGGGAAGGAGAGGAACAAAGGGGATTTCTGGATTTTGTTACAGGAGCCAAAGGTGTCAAAATGATGTATGATTTCATCAGCAAAGAAATTTTGAATCCGGAGATATATAAAGAAAGGGTAGAAGAATTTATATCCTTGCTTCTGGGTCAGAATGTGAAAATACTGGAAGTGCTGCCGAATGAAGAGACAGGGCTATCTGATGGGTATTCTATTTTGATTATGGATATCGTCGTGGAATTAGAAAACGGAAGTATCGTGAATCTGGAAATTCAAAAAAATGGATATATGTTTCCGGGAGAACGAAGCGCTTGTTATTCGGCGGATCTATTGCTGAGACAGTACAGGCGCGTGCGGATGAGAAATAAAGAAGAAGGACAGAAAAAGAAGTCCTGCTACCGTGATATAAAGGATGTATATACGATTGTATTATTTGAGACAAGTCCATCAGAGTTACATAGATTCCGAGACCGGTATCTGCATCACTTTGAGCAGACCTCAGATAGTGGAGCAAAAATGAATCTTTTACAGAAATATCTTTTTGTAGCGCTTGACAATTTCCGGAGTATTAAGCACAATGAAAGTAGCAAAATGGTGATAAATAATCGGTTAGAAGCATGGCTTGCTTTTATGTGTATGGATGATCCGGATGATATACTGAGAATTATAGAGAGTTGTCCGGACTTTAAGGAAATGTACGAGCAAATTTATGATATCTGCCGGAATCTGGATGGAGTGATGAGAATGTTTTCAAAAGAATTGCAGGAACTGGATCGCAACAGTGTAGAGCTGATGGTAGATGAGATGCAGAAAGATCTGGATAAGACCAGAGAGAAACTGGTTGAGACGAGAAAGAAAGTAGAGATACAAAATCAGGAACTGGTAAAGAAGAATGAAAAAATAGAGACACAGAATCTCCAGCTGATGGATACGAGAAAAGAAATAGAGTTGTTAAAGAAAGAATTGGAAAATATGAAGAAGTTGTACGAGGAGAATAAGTAAGATGCTGGAAGTGAAGTTCTATGATTCAGTTACGGATGGACTGTTAAAGTTCGCAGTGATTATTTCAAGATATGATGGAAAGTGGGTGTTTTGCAAACATAAAGAAAGAGATACTTATGAAGCACCAGGCGGACACAGAGAAGAGGGCGAAGCTATCTTTGATACTGCAAAGAGAGAACTGCAGGAAGAGACGGGAGCAGTTAAGTTTTCTGTAGAACCTGTATGCGTGTATTCTGTGACCGGTAAGAACCGGGTCAATGATACCGGAGAAGAAACATTTGGATTATTGTGCTATGCAGATATAGAAGAATTTTCCGGAACATTGGACAGTGAGATAGAAAAGGTTGTGATGTTGGAAGAGCTTCCGGATAATTGGACTTATCCGCTAATACAGCCCAAACTGATTGCAAAAGTTGTAGAATGTAAACTATAAGAATATGTGTAGTATTTTGCGACGAACATAAATGGTTACAAATGTGGTTGATCGTGAAAGAGTCTGTCATTTGACAGGCTCTTTTATTGCACCATAAATAGCCAAACTCAATCAAACTCGTGCAAACGATACAAAAAAACAGTTGTGGATATTTGTGAAATGGTTTGATTGACCTTGACTGAGTTTGGCGATATATTGATATCAGAAAGAGAACAGGAGGGAAAATGATGATTTACACGGTTACATTTAATCCGTCTCTGGACTACATTGTATCGGTAGAGAATTTCCAGCTGGGTCTTACCAACCGTACCAGTTCGGAACTGATGCTTCCGGGAGGCAAGGGTGTCAATGTGTCGACCGTTCTTATGAATCTGGGAATTGAGAACACAGCACTTGGATTTGCGGCAGGCTTTGTTGGAGATGAGATTGTCAGACAGATGGAAGAGATGGGTGTACAGAATGGATTCATCCGGATTGAAGAAGGAGTGTCCCGAATCAATCTGAAGTTAAAGTCTATCGATGGAACGGAGATTAACGGACAGGGTCCTGTGATCAGTCCGAAGCATGTAGAAGAACTGATGAAGCGGCTTGACAGACTGGGAGAAGGGGATGTGTTATTCCTTTCAGGAAGTATTCCGGCATCCATGCCAGATGATGCATATCAGAAGATCATGGAACGGCTGGATGGAAGAGGAGTACAGATCATTGTAGATGCGACCAAAGATCTGCTTATGAAAGTGTTGGAATATCATCCATTTTTGATCAAGCCGAATAACCATGAGCTTGGAGAAATCTTTGACGTGGAACTTAGGACCAGAGAAGAGGTTATTCCGTATGCGAAGAAGCTGCAGGAAAAAGGCGCAGTTAATGTGTTGGTTTCCATGGCCGGTGAAGGGGCGGTGTTTATTGATGCAAATGGAGACGTACATATGGCTCCGGCACCGAGGGGAACGCTGGTTAATGGCGTTGGTGCGGGAGATTCCATGGTGGCAGGATTTATGGCAGGATGGTTGGAAAAGCAGGATTATGAACATGCATTTTGCATGGGAGTGTCCGCAGGAAGCGCCAGTGCTTTTTCAGAACATTTGGCAACAAAGGCTGAGATAGAAACAGTGTATCAACAGGTACGGGTAATAAGTAATCTATAAAAGGTATAAGAGGAGTCAGGAGGAAGGAAGAATGAGAATCACAGATTTGCTGGATAAGAGAAGCATTTCTCTGGATGGAGCCCTGAAGAATAAGCAGGAAGCCCTGGATATGGCAATTGATTTGATGAAGGGCAGTGATAAGATCGATGATCAGGAAGCTTATCGAAAACAGGTATATAAGCGAGAAGCTTCCGGAAGCACTGGAGAAGATTGCACCGGTACTTCTGTATCCGTTATTTGGCATTCTGATCATTGGGCTTCTGATGAACTTCGTTATCGAGCCTGTCATGGGAGCGATTAACGGAGCAATGAACAGCGGACTTATGAGTATGAGCGGTTCCAGCAAGATCATTTTTGGCATGATTCTCGGAGGAATGATGGCAACTTTATTATGGGTCTGGCATTTATTACAGAGGGTTCAATCCCATTTGCGGCAGCAGATCCGATCCATGTACTTCCGGCATGTATCATCGGTTCGGCAGCAGCAGGAGCATTATCTATGGCATTCCAGTGTACATTGATGGCACCGCATGGCGGAATCTTCGTATTTCCGGTAGTTGGTAATCCGCTGATGTACCTGCTGGCACTGGTAGTTGGAACAGTTATAAGCGCAATCCTTCTCGGTGTTCTGAAGAAAAAGGTTGCATAATTAAGGCTGATGTATTCTTGACTGGCAAATGTGAATGCGGTATGCTGATTACAGGACATGTAAGGAGAACGCATATGCTTACAGAACAGAGATATGAACTGATATTACTATTATTAGAAGATAAAAAAAGTATAACAGTAGCTGAGGTTCGGGATCTTCTCCGAACCTCGGAGTCTACCGTAAGAAGAGATATTACGGCACTGGATAAGGCAGGTAAGCTGACAAAAGTATTCGATGGAGCAGTGCAAAGAATGTTATATTGTGATGGACTCATCCAAATTTGATCTAATCAGTCCGGTAAGTTTTTCGACGTTTTATGGGGGCACGATTCTGACTGACCGGATTGTAAGCGGCTATGAAGACATGCAGCATATTGTAAAAGTTCCTTAAAAAAGTTGTTGACAAATCGCAAATGCCGTAGTAGAATAATTGTTGTTCTGATGCGGAACAATTCAATATGCGACAGTGGCTCAGTTGGTAGAGTACAACCTTGCCAAGGTTGGGGTCGCGGGTTCGAACCCCGTCTGTCGCTCTTGATAAAGAGATTTTCGATTTGCTTCGGAGATCTCTTATTTTTTGTACTGCAACAATTCAAGGAGGGGAGAACTGCATGGAGCTTCAGATTTATCATTCGGTAAATGAAGGTTTATACCTGTGGAATGGGACGAGTGGGCTGTTGATTGACGGACTGCATCGGGGAAGGGAAATAGGATTTTCTGATACATCGGAGCAGTATATTTGTATGATGCGTCAGGGAAGGAGTTTTTTTGCCAAACCTAATGACCTGCTTTTTACCCATATTCATGAGGATCATTATAATCAGGCACTGGTGGACGAGTTTCAGCAAAGGTATCCGGGACGTATTGTCTATGCTCCGGGACTTGACAAAGATAATATTCAGCCAGTAGTATTAGAACATGGCATTGCCAGAATGCAGATTGAAGAATATGAGGTTTATGCATTTACTACGGTACATGACGGGAAGATTTATGAAGACGAACCGCATTGTTCGTATCTGATCCGTTGGAAGAACCGCTGGATCTGGGTCAGTGGAGATGCAATCCTTGTACCAGAGCTTGCAGACAGGATACGAACATATACGGGGCAGGACAATGTCTGGAAAGCGTTTGTAATGGTCTATCAGATCAGCAGTGAAAGTGGAAAAGCTTTCCTGAAAAAACTTGCACCGGAACAGATCTGTCTGTACCATCTTCCTTATCCGGAGGATGACAGATATCATTTTTGTAATCTTGCAGAGCAGAAATGCAGGCAGTGCAAAGCAGAAGGGCTTCCGGTGAAGGTGATCGCATCGGACAGCTTTATAGATAGTTAATACAGAGGATGAGATAAAAGGAGACAAGGTATGAAGACAGTGAAAATTGGATTACTTGGACTTGGAACAGTAGGCGGAGGTGTCTACAAATTGGTCGAGAGACAAAAGAGTGAGATGGTCAGCAAGACCGGAGCAGATGTGGAGATTGCTAAGATTCTGGTTCACAACCGGAATAAAAAGCGTGAAGGCATTGATGAAAGTTTGCTGACGGATCAGTGGAAAGACATTATAGAAGATAAAGAGATTGACATTGTAGTTGAAGTAATGGGCGGTATTGAACCCGCAAAGACGATCATCACAGAAGCGCTGAAAGCCGGCAAGAATGTAGTAACTGCTAATAAAGATCTGTTGGCGGTATGTGGTGAAGATCTGCTGGAGATTGCAGCAGCACATCATGTGGATCTGATGTTTGAGGCAGCAGTAGCTGGCGGAATCCCGATTATGCGTCCGCTTCGTCAGTGTCTGGCCGGTAATGAGATTACAGAGGTTACCGGTATTGTCAATGGTACGACGAACTATATTCTGACGAAAATGTTTGAGCTGGGGATGAGCTTTGAGGAAGCCCTCGCCAAAGCAACGGAGCTTGGTTATGCGGAAGCGGATCCGACAGCAGATATTGAAGGCCTGGATGCCGGACGCAAAGTGGCAATTATGGCTACTTCCGCATTTCACAGCAAGGTCGTATTTGATGATGTGCATATCGAGGGTATTACTAAAATTACAGCCCAGGATATCAAGTATGCAAAAGAATTTGACAGTGTGATCAAGTTGATCGGTATTGCCCGTAATACGGAGAGTGGTATTGAGGCATGCGTATATCCGATGTTGCTTTCATCTGAGCATCCATTAGCATCTGTGCGCAATTCCTTTAATGCGGTATTTGTACATGGTGATGCAGTGGACGATGTTATGTTTTACGGCCGAGGTGCGGGAGAATTTCCGACAGCCAGTGCTGTGATGGGAGATATTATCGATGTGATCCGTGATATGGTAAATGGATGTACCGGACGTATCAGTAATACCTGCTACAGAGAACTCCCGGTGAAAAAGTGCAGAGATATCAGAAGCAAATTCTTCCTTCGTATGCAGGTGGAGAACCGTCCTGGCGTACTGGCTTCGATTGCAAGTGTATTTGGGGAGCATAAGGTCAGCATCAACAAGGTGGTTCAGAAGATTATTACAGACGGTATGGCAGAGGTCGTAATCGTTACGGATGCTGTTAAGGAATATCATATGCAGGATGCGCAGGAAGAACTCCTTCGTATGCCTATAGTGAAGGAGATCAGCAGTGTCATCAGAGAATATTAAACAGGGGAATCCTCTTGCAGAGGAAAAGATCGGGCGTTTGATCGCCCGGTTTGCTGTGCCGGCGATCATCAGTATGCTGGTCAGTTCGCTATATAATATTGTAGACCAGATATTTATCGGACAGGGTGTAGGAATGCTTGGCAATGCGGCGACCAATATTGCTTTTCCGGTATCTATTATATGTACAGCTACGGCACTTCTGCTGGGAATCGGAAGTGCATCGAATTATAACCTGGAAGCAGGGGCGGGAAGAAATGACCGTGCAGCAGGGATCGCAGGCAACGGACTTGCTATGCTGGTAATCTGTGGTGTGGTAATCGGTGCAGTTGTATTGATTTTTCTGAATCCATTGCTGCACCTGTTTGGTGTGACGAAAGAGATCCTGCCATATGCGCAGGATTATACAGGAATTACGGCAATTGGTATTCCGTTTCTGATCCTCACTACCGGCGGTAATCATCTGATCCGTGCGGACAGAAGTCCGACGTATTCTATGACCTGCATGTTAACAGGAGCGATCCTGAATACAATACTGGATCCGCTGTTTATCTTTGTGTGTCACTGGGGCATCAAAGGTGCAGCAGCGGCAACTGTGATCGGTCAGGTGGTATCCGGCCTGATGGTAATCTATTATTTTAGCAAAAAACGGAAGATGGATCTGAAACGAAGTATGTTTGTACCAAAGGCGGGGTATCTGAAGATGATCGTATCGCTTGGGATGGCGTCCTGCATTAATCAGATTGCCATGGCAATTGTGCAGATTACCATGAATAATACTTTGCGGTATTATGGAGCACAGTCCATGTATGGATCGGAGATTCCGCTTGCCTGCGTGGGAGTTATTTCCAAGGTGAATATGGTCTTTATGGCAATTGCAATCGGCATTGCCCAGGGGTGTCAACCGATTTGGGGATTTAATTACGGAGCCCATAATTATGATAGGGTAAGGGAAGCTTATAAGAAGGCATTTGCCATCTGTATTGTGCTTGGCGTAGTGTTTTTTGGATGTTTTCAGTTGTTTCCAAGACAGATTGTCAGTATTTTCGGTTCGGGGAGCGAGGCGTATTTCCATTTTGCGGAACGGTATTTCCGAATTTTTATGTTTGTTACGTTTTTGAATGGCATTCAACCGATGTCTTCAGGATTCTTTACATCCATCGGAAAATCGAAGCTTGGTATCGTAGTATCCCTGACCAGGCAGATCATTTTCCTGTTGCCATTGATTCTGATTTTTCCGTTATTCATGGGAATCGATGGAGTAATGTATGCGGGACCGATTGCGGACGGCGCAGCAGCTCTTGTAGCAATTATATTTGCAGAACGAGAAATGAAGGCTTTACAGCAGGGTAACGTTGTGCTAGAATGATACCCGAAACAAAATAGAATTAAGAAACGCAGAGTAGGAATATGCGCGTCAAGTGCCAGCCGGACGGGGAGTTGTCGGTAGGACGAAAAGTGAAAGAATCACTTGCGGTGCACATTCCGCATCCCGCTGCTACACATAACGGTAAATACCTGCTATGAGTAGTTTTACGGGCTACTGCAAAGGAGGTATTTTTTTATGAGCAATTTGACCAAATTATTTCGAGACTCCTTTCATGAGCTGAAAGACGTAAAGGCGTTGGCAACGACAGCAATGCTTCTTGCAATTGCTGTCGTGTTAGGGTTCTACACCCTTCAGGTGACGGATTTCATTAAGATTGGTTTTGCATTTATTGCAGATGAGATGACCGGCATGATGTTTGGACCTGTAGTCGGTGGACTGATGGGAGCTGCAGCGGATATCGTGAAATATCTGGTACGTCCGACGGGAGCATTTTTCCCTGGCTTTACCATCAGCGGAGCACTGAGTGGTGTGATCTACGGAGTGATTCTGTACAAGAAACCACTTAGCATTAAGCGAATCGCATTGGCGAATGGACTGGTAATGATCTTTGTAAATATCTGCCTGAATACATACTGGCTGACATTATTATACGGTCAGGCATTTATGGCAATTCTTCCGGCGCGCGTGATTAAGCAGATTGTATTATTCCCAATCTATGTGGCATTATTTTATGGTGTAAGTAAGATTATGGGAAAAGCGCATCTCTTTACTATGGTAAAAGGAGAACGTGCATAAAGCTTTTACAGATGTATAAAATTGCAGGTGTGAAGAATTCTGAAAGATGTTCTTGATTTTCAGAAAAAAATATAGCATACTATCTATAGGGTGTATAATTTTTAATTAAGAAAGGGTGATAGTATGCAGGAGAGATTACCTGTAGGCTTCCTTTTCAAGCAGATTAATACCGTATACGAGAAAGATATCAATAACCAGCTTAAGGGAATTGGAATTACATCTTCTCAGTGTGAGGTATTGGATTATCTGTTCCATTGTGATAAGGAAGAAGTGAATCAAAGAGACATTGAGAAAGCGTTGAACCTGAAGAATCCTACCGTGACCGGACTCTTACAGAGGCTGGATGAGAAGGGGTATGTACTGATCGTACCGAATGCTAAGGATAAGAGAAAGAAGAACGTGTATCTCACAGAAAAGGCATATGATATTCAGCGAAGAATGGAAGCAGACCGGAGACGGATCGATAAGAACCTGACGCTGGGAATGACCAGAAGGGAAGTGCAGGCACTCCAGAAGATGCTGAATCGCGTATTATATAATGTAAGTGATGTGTAATGACAAGAGGTTTTGTCCAAGAGGGCGAAGCCTCTTTTTTATGATGCCAGAGTCAAAAGGTCTTTCATCCACATGAGCTTGCTCATAAGTGGATGAGACCTTGGGACTCGCCCCGATATGAGCTTAAAAGCGGGATGATAATCCCGCGATATGCGAATAGCGGATAGGATTGTGGGAGTGTGTAACACAGAACAATCCGTTGGCATCATATGGAAGCAACAGTTCTATCCACATGAGCTTGCAAATTAATCATGTTAAAGTACAGAAGTGAGAAAACACTATCATTAAGCATATTGCAATACATGCATTCCTATGATAAACTTTTAAATGTAAATGAGAATCGATTTCAATATTAAAGAATAGAGGTTGATATATGAGCGTTGTAATTATTGGTGGAAATGAATGTATGGAAAGACAGTATAAGAAGATCTGCGAAAAGCATAAATGTAAGGCAAAAGTATTTACCAGAATGAAAGGTAATCTGAAGACGCAGATCGGACAGCCGGATCTTGTGATCCTGTTCACGGCAACCGCGGCGCACAAAATGGTAAAATGCGCGATCAAAGAAGCACAGCGTTCCGGATCAAGAATTGAGAGAATCCACAGCAGCAGTGCAAGTGCACTGGAAGGTGTGCTGGCAGAATGTGTAGCAGCTAATTAATTACTCCTTTGTGATAAATCATTATGAAAAGGACATATCCGCTTTTGGATGTGTTCTTTTTATGTTACAATAATTAAAATGCCAGTGGGAGTGCGTAGCATAAAGCGATCCGCAGGCATCATAGTTGGGGCTTTTGCCTCAAACGCCATATTAATATTCAAGGAGGACATAGATACATGAGTTATGCTGATAGAGTGTTTATAGATATGTGCCGTGACATTATTGACAACGGCACCAGTACGGAAGGTGAAAAGGTGCGCCCGGTGTGGGAGGATGGTACCAGTGCTTATACGGTCAAGAAGTTTGGTGTGGTGAACCGTTATGATCTGTCTAAGGAATTTCCGGCGTTGACACTTCGAAGAACTGCGATTAAGAGCTGTACGGATGAGATGCTCTGGATCTGGCAGCAGAAGTCGAACAATATCCATGATCTGCATTCGCATGTCTGGGACAGCTGGGCAGATGAGAATGGTTCTATTGGCAAAGCGTACGGATATCAGCTTGGTGTGAAGCATCAGTACAAGGAAGGTATGATGGATCAGGTTGACCGTGTAATCTATGATCTGAAGAATAATCCATACAGCCGTCGTATTATGACTAATATGTATGTACATCAGGATCTGCATGAGATGGCACTCTATCCATGTGCTTACAGTATGACATTTAATGTGACCAAGGATAAAGACAGCGATAAGCTGACGCTGAATGCGGTGCTGAACCAGCGCTCCAGTGACGTGCTGACTGCCAATAACTGGAATGTATGCCAGTATGCGGTATTGCTGCATATGCTGGCGCAGGTATGTGATATGAAGGCAGGCGAACTGGTGCACATGATTGCTGACGCACATATTTATGACAGACACATTCCGATGGTTGAGGAATTAATCAGCAGAGAACCGCTGCCGGCACCGAAGTTCTGGCTGAACCCGGACATTAAAGACTTTTATCAGTTTACAAGGGATGATGTAGCATTGATTGATTATGAGACGCATGAACAGATTAAGAATATTCCGGTAGCAGTATAAGATGCAACATAGAATAGATAAGAAAGGATGACGAGAAATGAATTTGATCGTAGCAGTAGATAAGAACTGGGCAATTGGATATGGTAACAAGCTGTTGGTAAGCATTCCGCAGGACATGAAGTTTTTCCGTGAGACCACAAGCGGTAAAGTGGTTGTAATGGGAAGAAAGACTCTGGAAAGTTTCCCGGGAGGACAGCCACTTAAGAAACGCACCAATATTGTACTGACTGGGAATCCAAATTATGAGGTGAAAGATGCAGTGGTAGTGCATGATATTGATTCCCTTCTGGAGGAATTAAAGCAGTATCCGGCAGAAGATGTTTACGTGATCGGCGGCGAGAGTGTGTATCGGGCCTTGCTTCCGTATTGCGATAAGGCATATGTGACAAGGATCGATCATGCATATCTTGCAGATACGTATTTTCCAAATCTGGATGAAGATCCGGAATGGAAAATGACTAAAGTCAGCGACGAGCAGACCTATTTTGATCTGGAATATGTATTTACAATTTACGAACGGGTATAGAGAATATGAAGATTTTGACGATTACGGCACAGAAACCACATAGCACGGGCAGCGGTTTTTACCTTACAGAAATGGTAAAAGGTTTTGCGGCTCTCGGACATGAGCAGGCGGTATTGGCAGGCGTATACAGGGAAGATACGGTGGATTTTCCGGCTGGAACAGTGTTTTATCCGGTACATTTTAAAACAGAAGAACTCCCATTTCCTATTGCGGGAATGTCGGATGAGATGCCTTATGAAAGCACCATATATGGTCAGATGAACGAAGAAATGGTGGAACGGTTCAAAGCTTCTTTTGCATCTTCAATTCGAAAGGCGGCAGAGGAGTTCCGACCGGATCTGGTGATTTGTCATCATCTGTATCTGGTGACATCCATTGCCAGAGAGGTGCTGCCGGAATGCCGGGTATGTGGATTCTGCCATAATACGGATCTCAGACAGATGAAAAAGATTCCACTGGAACGGGAATATATCCGAACACAGATTCCGAAACTGGATGCGGTCTATGCACTGCATGAGGAGCAGAAGAAAGAGATTATGGAGATATATCCGGTAGAGGAAACGAAGATCACAGTTGTGGGCAGTGGATATAATGCATCCGTATTTCACAGGCTCAGTCAGCCGGAAGTTTCGGAAGAAAAGAACGACAAGCATTCATATCGCATTATTTATGTTGGTAAGATTGCGGAAAAGAAAGGCGTGGAAAGTCTGGTGCGAAGTCTTCGGTATCTGCATATGAATGCAGACGAACTGGAAGTGGATCTGGTGGGAGGTGCCGGCAATCATGAAGAGTATCAACGGATATTGAGGCTCGCGGAAGAATCCAGGTATCCTGTGCATTTGCTGGGAAGACTTTCGCAGGCTGATCTGGTAGCATCTTATAATCGAAGTGATTTGTTTGTGCTGGCATCCTACAGCGAAGGACTGCCGCTTACTATAATAGAAGCAATGGCGTGTGGCTGTAAGGTGATCGTAACGGATCTTCCGGGCATCCGTCCCTGGGTAAGCGCAAATGTGGAGAATGCTCCGATATTATATCTGGAGCCGCCGGAGATGGTGAATACAGATGATCCGATTTCAGACAGCCTGGAGAAGTTTGAAAAACGACTGGCGCAGTTGATTGAAGAGAGCAGAAAGATGCCATATCAGGGAGTTCCGGATCTGAGTCGGATTTCATGGGAGAATATTTGTCGCAAGGTGCTGTGTTATTAATAAAACGAAGGTTGACAATACAGAGGGCATCGAGATATAATAATTTCAATAACAGTTCGGAGCGATTAAGGTTCTGAATCATTGATAAATGCTATGACAGGGAGGAGTACATAAGTAGCCAGAAGCCAAGAGAGAAGATGGGTGGTGTGAATCTTCAAGATGGACTTATGGAAGTAGCCCTTGAGCAGTGGATTGAACGCTGTCATAATTATAATAAGACGGTTAGTAGGTTTCAACGCAGTTCCAGCGTTATGGGGAGCGGTATCGGATGCCGGGGGCATTCTGTACTGACAGAGAGCAGAGATGATATCTCTGAAATTAGGTGGTAACACGGATAGTATATTCGCCCTAAGCGTTAGCTTAGGGCGTTTCTTTTTCGTAATATTTACCGGTTATGAGAGGCAGGATACAGAGATAAGGAGGTATACGTATATGAGAAAAATCAGTGGAAATAAGCTGCTTGTAAAGGCACTGAGAGAAGAGGGTGTGGATACATTATTTGGATATCCGGGAGCCTGTACTATTGATATCAGTGATGAATTATATAAGCAGGATTACACGAAAGTGATTCTTCCAAGACAGGAGGTAGCACTGGTTCATGAGGCAGATGCTTATGCAAGATCGACAGGAAAGGTGGGCGTGTGTCTGGTGACCAGCGGGCCTGGCGCAACGAATCTGGTGACAGGACTTGCTACCGCTTATTATGACAGTGTACCGTTGGTATGTTTTACCGGACAGGTATCAAGACCTTTGATCGGTAATGATGCATTTCAGGAAGTAGACATTGTTGGTATAACCAGAAGTATTACCAAGTATGGAGTCATGGTTAAGAATCGTGATGATCTGGGACGGATTATCAAAGAGGCATTTTACATTGCGAGATCCGGAAGACCGGGACCGGTTGTTATTGATCTTCCAAAGGATGTAATGGCTGAACTTGGTGATCCGGAGTATCCGTCAGAAGTTAATATCCGCGGTTATAAGCCGAATACGATGGCGCATGTGGGACAGTTAAAACGTGCGATGAAGATGTTGAATAAAGCGAAACGCCCATTATTCCTGGTAGGTGGCGGTGTGAAGATTTCACATGCTTCCGAAGAATTTACGGAACTGGTGAATATTACCAATGTTCCGGTTGTTACAACGGTCATGGGAAGAGGTGCGATTCCGACAAATCATCCATTATATATAGGAAATCTTGGTATGCACGGTGCGTATGCCTGTAATATGGCGGTCAGTGAATGTGATCTGTTGTTTTCAATCGGAACCAGATTCAATGACCGAATTACCGGTAAGCTGCATTCTTTTGCACCGAAAGCGCAGATCATTCATATTGATATTGACACAGCAGCAATTTCTAAGAACGTAAAAGTCGATGTACCGATCGTTGCAGATGCAAGAGATGCACTGACCAGAATGCTGGAATATGTAGAACCTTGTGAGACAAAACAGTGGATAGAGCAGATTGGGGCATGGAAGGAAGAACATCCGCTGGCTGCAAAAGAGAAGCCGATCATGACTCCGAAGGATATTATCGAGACTATTAACCGGGTATTTGATGAGCTGATCCTGGTAACGGATGTGGGACAGCATCAGATGTTTACAGCGCAGTTTGCGGAGATTACAGAAAAGAAACAGCTCTTGATGTCCGGTGGACTTGGAACTATGGGATACGGTCTCCCAGGTGCTATTGGAGCAAAAATCGGTAATCCTGATACTCCGGTCGTATCCATTTCCGGAGACGGTGGTATGCAGATGAATATCCAGGAGTTAGCAACAGCTGTACTGGAAGAATTACCGATTATTTCCTGCATTTTCAATAATAATAATCTGGGCATGGTACGCCAGTGGCAGAAGTTATTCTATGGAAAGAGATATTCCATGACCTGTCTTCATTCCGGAGCAGCCTGCCGCGGTAAATGCGGAGAGGTGGAATGCCCACCGTATACACCTGATTTTATCAGGCTGGCAGAGAGCTATGGTGCAAAGGGAATCCGTGTAACGAAGAAAGAGGATATTGAACCGGCGTTCCGCGAAGCAATGAAGAGTAAAAAGACACCATATATTATCGAATTTGAGATTGATCCGGAAGATCTGGTGTATCCGATGGTAGAGCCGGGCGGTACACTTCGCGACCTGATTATGGATTGCTAATGTATGACGGTAAATCAGTAGTGGAAGGGAGATAAACGGTATGACACATAATACAATGAAGAAAAGATGGATATCCCTGTTCGTAGAGAATCAGGCAGGTGTACTTTCCAAGATTTCCGGACTGTTTTCAGGTAAAGCCTATAACCTGGACAGTCTGACTGTAGGTACAACGGAAGACCCTACGGTATCGCGTATGACCATCGTGACCATTGCAGACGATGAGACTTACGAACAGATTAAAAAACAGCTCAATCGTATGATCGAAGTAATCAAGGTGATTGATTTTACAGATACATTCGTATGGATGAAAGAGATCATGTACGTCAAGGTGCGCAGATGTGACACTGCCGATAAGGCAGAATTGTTTCAGATCGCTGAGACTTTCAAGGGCAGAGTGGTAGACTATGGAAAAGACAGTGTATTGCTGGAATTTGTTCAGAGCTTTACGAAGAATGATGCAGTAGTGAATCTGATGAAAGAAGAGTTTAACAGTATCGAAGTCGTACGCGGTGGAAGTGTCGGAATCGAGTCTATCAGTATGATGGAGAAATAGTGTGGTGAGGAAATTCAGAACTCGCCACGCCAATTCGCAAAATCTGTCATCGTTGATGCCAGACGCAACAGAGTTGCTTGCTATTTTGCTCATTTGTGTGGCGGCAGCTCTATCCAGAGCTGTACATGGTATAAAATGAATCCATTTTTGTGCAAGCACAATCGGATTCATTTTATACCAGTAGTTCTGAATAGCTGACCTGTTATAAATAAAACCGAGCGCACTCTTGAATTTTGCTATTAATGGTATTATAATGACTTTATTAAATGAAATGACTAGTTACAGAACGGAGGAATGATAATCATGGAAAAGAAGAATATTGACTGGTCTAATATTGGTTTTGGTTATGTGCAGACAGATAAGAGATATGTTGCAAATTATAAAGATGGAGCATGGGACAAAGGTGCTCTTACAGATGATCCTAACATTGTAATGAATGAATGTGCCGGTGTACTTCAGTACGCACAGACATGTTTTGAAGGTCTGAAGGCATATACGACAGAGGATGGACACATTGTTACATTCCGTCCGGATCTGAATGCTGAGCGTCTGATGGATTCTGCAGCACGTCTTGAGATGCCGCAACTTCCAAAAGAGCAGTTTATTGATGCGGTTGATCAGGTGGTTAAGGCTAATGCCGGATATGTACCACCGTATGGATCAGGAGCTACCTTGTATATTCGCCCATATATGTTTGGTATTAACCCTGTTATCGGTGTGAAGCCGGCAGATGAGTATCAGTTCCGTATGTTCTGTACTCCGGTAGGTCCATACTTCAAGGGTGGCGCTAAGCCGATCACAATCAGAGTAAGTGATTTTGACCGTGCGGCACCGCATGGTACCGGACATGTTAAGGCCGGACTTAACTATGCAATGAGCCTTCATGCTATCGTAGATGCACATCAGCAGGGATATGATGAGAATGTATACCTGGATGCTGCTACAAGAACTAAGATTGAAGAGACGGGCGGAGCTAATATTATCTTCGTAACAAAAGATAATAAAGTAGTTACACCAAAGTCTGATTCTATTCTTCCATCTATTACGAGACGTTCTCTGATGTATGTCGCAGAGCACTATCTTGGTCTGGAAGTAGAGCAGAGAGAAGTATATCTGGATGAAGTAAAAGACTTCGCAGAATGCGGACTGTGTGGTACAGCAGCGGTTATTTCACCGGTAGGCAAGATCGTAGATCACGGTAAAGAGATCTGTTTCCCAAGCGGTATGGAAGAGATGGGACCTGTTACCAAGAAGCTGTATGAGACACTGACAGGTATCCAGATGGGCAGAATCGAGGCTCCCGAAGGATGGATTCACAGAATTCTGTAAGATATATGATTTGATTGCTAATAAGAAGAAAGTACAGAAATGTATTTTCTTCTTATTTTTTTCTGAAAACAAACAGCATATAACAGTTGACAACAGTTGGTTGCTGTTATATACTGTTTATACAAGGAGGCGATACAGTGAAGTTGATTATAAATAACTCCTCCATGCAGCCTATTTATGAACAGATCGTTTCGCAGATCAAGGCAGAGATCATGAAGGGAGCACTGAAGGAAGATACAGCACTTCCATCAGTCCGTGCATTGGCGAGAGAACTGAAAGTCAGTGCGTTGACGGTGAAGAAAGCATACGATGAACTGGAAGCAGAAGGCTTTGTCGTTACTGTTCATGGGAAAGGAAGCTATGTGTCCTGCGCAGGGCAGGAGATTATGCTGGAGGAACGGCGCAAAGAAGTGGAGAGTGATCTGGAACAGGCAATTCGCAAGGGAAGAAGCTGTGGCATGAGTAACCGGGAGATTATGGAAGTATTTCAGATTATATTGGAGGATCAGGGATAATGATAGAGATTAGACAGTTGCAGAAGAATTATCAGGATTTTCACCTGGATTGCTCGTTGCGGGTGGAAGATGGTATGATCACTGGATTAGCAGGGAAGAATGGGGCAGGAAAAAGTACGACATTTAAAGCAATACTGGGATTAATTCGTGCAGATGGCGGTGAAGTAGAGGTTTTTGGAAAGAAAGTAGCGGATCTTGGAAAGAAAGACCGGGAACAGATGGGCGTTGTTCTTTCAGATTCTGGAATTAGTGAATACTTGACCGTGGAGGATTTGATACCGGTTATGAAGAATCTGTATACAAAGTTTGATGAGAAATCATTTCGTGAACGATGTGAGCGTTTTAATCTTCCATGTCATAAAAAGATTAAGGATTTTTCGACCGGAATGAAGCGAAAACTCCAGATTAATCTGGCACTTTCCCATGAAGCAAAATTATTGATTCTGGATGAACCGACAGCCGGGTTGGATGTGAGTGCCAGGGAAGAACTTCTGGATATGCTGCGCGAATATATGGAGCCAGGAGATCGTTCGATTCTGATCAGTTCTCATATTGCAACAGACCTGGAAGGGTTCTGTGATGATATTTATCTGATCAATGATGGCAAGATTGTACTTCATGAAGACACGGATGTATTACTTGGTAAATATGGGGTATTGAAAGTGACGGAAGAACAATATTGGAAAATTGATCGGAAATATATGATTGCGGTCAGAAAGGAAGAATACGGATATCGATGCCTCACCAATGAAAAACAGTTTTATCTTGAAAATTATCCGGACATTGTTATAGAAAAAAGTGGTATTGATGAATTGATTCTTATGGAAAAGAAGGAGAAATAGATATGAAAGCAATGCTGATTAAAGATTGGAAGTTAATGAAAGGGCAGAAGCAGTTTATATATATCTTATGTATATTTCTGGCTGTGTTTGGAGCAACCAGTAATAATCTCGGATTTCTGATTTCTTATATGACATTGATGGCTACGATATTTAGTATATCAACAATCAGCTATGATGAATATAATAATGGGATGGTATATTTATTAGCACTTCCGATCAGCCGCAGGAAATATGTAGAGGAGAAATACTTATTTTGTTTACTGACATCTTTGATAGTGTCAGCAGTGTCTCTGATTGTTACTCTGGGCATTGGAATTGTCCGGTCAACCAATGCAACATCAGAAGATCTGGTGATCAGTGCGGCAGCAGCCCTGGGAATGGGTGCTTTGATATGTGGCTTTATGCTTCCAATACAACTCAAATTCGGACCGGAGAAAAGTCGAATTGCTATGGCAGTAATGGGAGCTGCATTTTTTGCAATCGTATATGTCATGGTGTGGATTGGTAAAAGAATGGGTACAGATATGGAAAATGTTCTTCAGAACTTTAACAATCTGTCAGAAGGGGTGGTAGCGGTCGGTGCAGTCGTGATATGTCTGGCAGTACTGCTAATATCAATATTTATCTCTGTTCATGTGATGGAAAAACGAGAATTTTAGATATGTTTGATTTAACAATGTACAACGAAAGAGGAAGCTGGTCAAGATATAGCTTCCTCTTTCGTTGTTATTCTGTGACTTTCAATAATCAATCGCACAGTTCGATAAAGGAAAGTCTTATATTCTTCAATTGGCAATGGCTCCTGATACAGAATAGAGTTGTATCCGGCAGAACCGGCAAGCTCAACAATGGTAAAGAGCATAACATCTACATTGTCATAACTGTAATCATCCTCTTCCACCAGTTCTATAAATTCGTCATAAATCTCGCTGTTATCGGACTCTCCGGTGAGGAGAGTATTACGCAGAGCACCCATAACCAGATTCTTAGATATGAAGTTCATAAGTGGCAGATCCTTTACCAATGTATTGATAATGTGATCAATGATAAAGATCAGCTGATTCTCCAGACCATTTACCTGAGCTTCTCGCATGGCTCTGCCTGCCTTTTGAAATAAATCGCTGGTCTTATGTGCTACTAATTTGTTCTTGATATCGTATTTGTCTTTAAAATACAGATAAAATGTCCCCTTTGCCACGCCTGCCTGTCTGACAATATCAGAGATGGCAGTTGCATTGGTGCCCTTTGTGGTAAAGAGCTCATATGCAGTGTTCAAAAGAGCTTCTCTTTTGTGTTTCTTGTTCTCATCCACTTTTCCCATAATAAATTACCTCTTAACGATAATTATAACCAATCAGATTCGGATTGCAAGTGGTTTTGGATAAAAATGACTAAAAGTCATATTTTTTTGAAGAAAGTATTGACTGATGGTCATTTTTAAGATATAGTGCTAATTGAATAAATGACTGATGGTCATAAAACGAAAGGAAGTCAGAGAATGGTTAAAGTTGGGAAGAAAATTGTTAAGTACAGAGTCGTTATTCTGATCCTGTCTGTTCTCCTGCTTATCCCATCTGCAATGGGATATTTTGGAACAAGGATTAATTACGATGTACTTACCTATCTGCCTGAGAATATTGAGACGATGAAAGGGCAGGACATTATGGTTAATGACTTTGGAACAGGTGCATTTTCCATGTTGATCGTGGATGGCATGGAAGATAAGGATGTTGCAAAGTTAAAAGAGAAGGTTGAAGATGTCGACCATGTAACAAAAGTATTGTGGTACGATTCCGTATCGGATATATCAATCCCAGAGAGCATGCTGCCAGATAAGTTCTATAAGGCATTTAATTCCGAGACAGGTACGATGATGGCAGTGTTCTTTGATGAATCCACATCAGCGGACAGTACGATGGATGCCATTACACAGATCCGCAAGATTGCGGGTAAGCAGTGCTTTATCAGTGGTATGTCAGCAATCGTTACAGATACCAGAGACTTAGCTGAGAAAGAGACACCGCTGTATGTATTGATTGCGGTAGTTCTGTCAATTATTGTCCTCAGTATTACAATGGATTCTTTTGTAATCCCGGTGTTATTCCTTTTGAGTATCGGAATGGCGATTGTGTATAACCTGGGAAGTAACTATTTCTTTGGAGAAATATCATATATTACAAAGGCACTTGCAGCGGTTTTGCAGTTGGGTGTTACGATGGATTATTCCATCTTCCTGATGCACAGTTATCAGGAACAGCAGGTGAGATATAATGGCGATAAAGAGCGTGCAATGGCACATGCTATTTCACAGACATTTTCATCTGTAATCGGTAGTTCCGTTACCACTATTGCAGGATTTTTCGCATTATGCTTTATGAGTTTTACTTTGGGAAAAGATATTGGTATTGTAATGGCAAAAGGCGTTGTACTTGGAGTGCTTGCATGTGTAACGATTCTTCCATCTATGATCCTGTGCTGTGACAAACTGATCGAGAAGACCAGCCATAAGCCGCTGATCCCGAACATTAACCGGCTGTCAGATAAGGTGACAAAGCACTATAAAGTATATGTATTATTATTCCTCATATTGTTACTCCCTGCTATTTATGGCAATAACCACACGGGCGTATACTACAATCTGGATGAGACACTGCCTAAGAATCTGCCGAGTATCGTTGCTAATGAGAAATTGAAAGACGATTATGATATGAACTCTACCCATATCCTTCTGGTAGACAGTTCTGTAGATTCAACAAGTGTTAATAAGATGCTGAAAGAGATTGATAAAGTTGACGGTGTAAAGTGGAGTCTTGGACTTGACAATATCGTTGGAGCTGGTATTCCATCAGATATGATTCCAAGCAAATTGACCAGTATGCTGAAGACGGATAAATATCAGATGATCATGATTAATTCTGTATATAAGACAGCATCGGATGAAGTTAATAACCAGGTAGATGAGATCAATAAGATCGTAAAGAAATACGATAAGGGAGCATTGCTGGTAGGTGAGGCACCTTTGACGAAGGACCTGATTGATATTACAGATACAGACTTTAAGATGGTAAGTGCAGTATCTATTGGTGTAATTTTTGTGATTATCCTGTTACTGTTTAAGTCCATCAGCCTTCCGATTATTCTGGTAGGTGTTATCGAATTTGCAATATTCGTAAATATGGGTATTCCTTATTACACAGGCACACAGCTTCCATTTGTAGCTTCCATTGTAATCGGTACCATTCAGCTGGGAGCAACCGTTGACTACGCAATTCTGATGACGACCAGATATCGCAGAGAGCGAAGCCGCGGCGCAAGCAAACATGATGCGATCACTACAGCACATAAGGTATCGGCACAGTCTATTATCGTCAGTGCGCTGAGTTTCTTCGCAGCAACGTTTGGTGTAGGTATGTACTCTAACATTGATATGATTAGTTCATTGTGTGTATTGATGGCACGAGGCGCAATCATCAGTATGATTGTAGTAGTATTCATCTTGCCATCTATGTTCATGGTATTTGATAAAGTCATCGTAAAGACCAGTAAGGGATTTCTTCCACAGTCTGGCGATGATAATAAGAAGAATCAGAATAATAATGATAACAGTAATGATGCTCTTACAGATGGAGCACAGGCATAACAGGAGGTTACGGATATGAACAAGAAGAAAAATATGAGAAGAATGGCTGGAGCATGGCAGTTGTAGTAGCTGCCGGTGCAGCTGGAACTTGTGGATATCAGAGAAGTGCGATTACTGCAAAGGCAGCTGAGGTAGATACTGAAAAGCTGGAACAGGTAGCAGAAAACGCACTGTCCACCAAGAGTGATGATACAGAAGAAACAGGAACAACAAAGGAAGAATCTGTATATGTAAAAGCCGATCCATCCGGTAAAGTAAAGAAGACAACCGTAACAGAATGGCTGAAGAATACAGGAAATGGTAAATTGTCAGATACTTCTGATCTGAGTGATATCAAGAATATCAAAGGTGATGAGGAATACAAAGAGTCTGGCGACGAACTGAGCTGGGAAGCAGTCGGCGATGACATTTACTATCAGGGAACTACAGACAAGGAACTCCCGGTAGGTGTAAAGATCAGCTACAAGCTGGATGGAAAAGACATCAGCGCCGAGGATCTGCAGGGCAAAGATGGTAAGGTAGAGATCCATATCAAGTACTCTAACACATCCAAGTCTACACAGGATGTAAATGGAGCAAGTGAGGAAGTATTTACACCATTTACCATGATCACAGCAATGTTGCTGCCAGCAGATCAGTACGAGAATGTACAGATCGACAATGGTAAAGTCATCTCTGATGCAGAACGTCAGATTGTAGTAGGACTGGGATTCCCGGGACTGAATGATAACCTGAAACTGGAAGACAGTGATCTGGAGCTTCCGGAAGAAGTAACGATTACAGCAGATGTTAAGAATGCAACGGTAGAGCCATCTATCACAGTCGCTACTACAGACTTCTTACAGGATCTGGATACAGATAATATTGATGATTTCAGCGACCTGAGCAATTCTATCGATGAGTTGAAAGATGCAACTAATCAGCTGGTAGATGGATCGAAAGAAGCTGCAGATGGTGCAAGCCAGCTGGCAGACGGAGCCGGAACACTGAAGAACGGTACAGCAGCACTTGCAACAGGTGCTAATACATTGGTAGCAAAAGTCCCAACACTGGTACAGGGCGTGACAGCACTGGATAATGGTGCAAGCGATATCCAGGGAGGTCTGAAGACATTACAGGCATCTGTAGATCATAAGAAAGATGTAACCAATCCGAAAGATCAGTCTGGACTGGTAGAAGGTGCAGCAGATTTGAGCACAGGTGTGAATGATTATACGAATAACGTGGCAGCACTGAAAGCCGGAATGGAAGCAACGAGTGAAAAACAGCCTAAGTCATTGATGCAGGGTGGAAGTGAACTGGCAGCAGGCGCAAAAGCACTGCAGGCTGGTGTTGAAACATTAAGTACTAATTTAGGAACATTGACAGGGTATACAGACAGTGCGAATAAGAATGCATCAACAACAGCAACTAAGGCAGCAACTCTTGCAAACACTGTAGCAGGACTTACGGCTACAGCGAATGTGGCAGATATTAATGTGACCAAGACAGCAACGTTCGATGACGGTGAGTTGAGAACAGCGTTGAAAAATGAGGGAGTTGCAGATGAGAATATTGACGCAGCAGTGAATGCTGTAAAGAAAGTGGGAGCAACGGTTACTGTTACAAAAGCTGATTTGGATGGTAAAGTAACAGCATCCGTAAATGGACTTGCAGGCGCAACGGAATTGGCAAATGAGACTGCACAGGTGGCTGGAAATGCAGCAACAGATGCTGCTTATGCAGATGGAACGGCAAAAGGAATCCAGACAGCTGTAGACAAGGGCGATGGAACAGAGAAAAATCCAGTAGGACTTGTGAAATCTTCAAAAGCAGTGGCAGATGGAGCGGCAACAGTTAATGGTGGACTTCAGAGTGTAAATACGAATCTGGGATTATTAACATCTAATAATACAAAGCTTCAGACCGGAGCAGCAGCATTATCTGTAGGATCACAGAAGGTATCCGCAGGTGTTGCTGAGTTAGCAGCTGGATCTGATGAGCTGAAAGCCGGAACAAGTACTCTTGCAGCCGGAGCAAGCGTTCTTGCAAGCGGAGCTACACAGCTTGGCTCAGGAGCAACAGCACTGGATGAGGGAACAGGCACATTGAAGACTGGTGCAGGCGCACTTGCGGCTGGCAATGAGACATTGGCAGAAGGTATGGCTGAGTATAAGGCAGAGGCGATTGATAAGCTGACATCACTCTTTGATGGAGATATTGCAAATGTGACAACCAGACTGAAAGCTATTACAGATGCAGGTAAGGGTTACAAATCATTCGCAGGAATTAAGTCTGATATGAGCGGACGCACAAAGTTCATCATCGAGACAGAGGGAATTGACGACTAATATCATCGAAAATATATGGCACATGGAGATGTCGGGAAATCAGCAATGGTTTCCCGATGTTTTACTTTACAGGAAATTGCTTTCCTGTAAAGAAAAAACCGCTCCGCGAGGATGCGCACTGCGGCGGATAAGGTAGATGTCGCAAGCGACCGCCGCAGGCGCGAGAATGTGCCAAGGCACATTCTTTGTTCTGGTTATATATTTCTTAACTAATAGAGTTGATATATGAATTTATTCTGTGTTAAGATAAAAAACACGTGGAATAATCAATATTAGGAGGAAATTATAATTATGGTTGGATATAAGAATATTGATAAAAAAGCGAAATTAGAATTAAGAGATCAGCTGACTTATCAGCAGGGACAGGTAGTCAGCAAGACTCTGGTACAGAATGATGCAGTCAGCGTGACATTATTTGCATTTGAGAAGGACGAAGAGATCAGCACACATGAGTCTGGCGGAGATGCGATGGTAACCGTACTGGAGGGAACAGGAAGATTCACGATTGAAGGAGATGTATTTATCCTTCATGAGGGTGAGACGATCATCATGCCTGCAAAGAAACCGCATGCAGTATACGGAGAAGAGCGCTTTAAGATGATTCTTACTGTTGTATTCTAGCGGATTGATTATGAATGACAGAACAGATAGTATAGATATTATACGAGTGAGGAAATAATATGGAAGCATATACAAGCTTTGCGGAAGTTTATGATACTTTCATGGATAATGTACCTTATGAAGAATGGGCAGAATACCTGGCAGAACTGCTTCAGGAATATGATATTGAAGATGGACTGGTATTGGATCTTGGATGTGGAACCGGAAGTCTTACTGAGATCCTGGCTACAAAGGGGTATGACATGATTGGCGCAGATGGATCAGCAGAGATGTTGGAAATTGCCATGGAGAAGAAAGCACAGAGTGGTCATGACATCTTGTATTTGTTGCAGGATATGCGAGAATTTGAACTTTATGGTACGGTACGTGCTGTGGTAAGTGTCTGTGATTGTGTGAATTATATTACAGATGAGAAAGAACTGGAGCAGGTATTCCGTCTGGTGAATAATTATCTGGATCCGGAAGGTATATTTATTTTCGATTTTAATACAGAGTACAAATACAAAGAGATTCTGGGTGAACAAACCATCGCGGAAGATCGTGAGGATTGTAGTTTTATCTGGGATAATTATTATTATGAAGACGAAAGCATGAATGAGTACGAGCTGACACTCTTTATTAAAGAGCAGGACAGCAACCTGTACCGCAAATACCAGGAAATGCATTATCAAAAAGCCTATACATTGGATGCAATGCGGGAGCTTGTAGAGTGGTCAGGACTGGAATTTGTGACTGCTTATGATGCCTATACGAGAAAGGCGCCGACAGAGACCAGTGAACGTATCTGTGTGGTAGCAAGAGAACATGGGAAGGGTGTTCCGAATTAGATGTGCAGGTATAATTTAAAGATAGATTAGATCAAGGACAGAAGAGAAAGGAGTTTTTTATATGACAGATTATATTGTCAGAGCGACAGCGGCAGATGGACAGATCCGTGCATTTGCAGCTTATACAAAAGATGTAGTAGAGGAAGCGAGAAGGCGTCATAATACCAGTCCTACTGCGACGGTAGCATTGGGACAGTTGCTGACAGCTGGTACAATGATGGGAGCTATGATGAAGAATGATACCGATATTCTTACATTGCAGATCCGCTGCGACGGACCATTAGGAGGTCTTACCGTAACAGCTGATAATCAGGGTAATGTCAAAGGATATGCAGTTCATCCGGATGTGGATGTACCGGTAAAGAATGGACAGATCAATGTGGCTGATGCATTGGATCTTGGTGTGCTGAATGTTATTAAAGATATGGGACTGAAAGAGCCATACGTGGGACAGACCATTCTGGAGACCAGTGAGATCGCAAAGGATCTGACATATTATTACATGAATTCAGAGCAGGTTCCATCTTCTGTAGGACTTGGCGTGTTGATGAACAAAGATAACACAGTAAAATGTGCAGGTGGATTTATCATTCAGCTGATGCCATTTGCAGAAGATGCAACGATCGATAAGCTGGAAGAGAACCTGAAGAATGTAACATCTGTTACAGAGCTGCTGGATCATGGATGTACACCGGAAGGACTGCTGGAAGCACTTCTTGGCAATCTTGGAATTGAAGTTCTGGATACACTTCCGACACAGTTCCACTGCAACTGTTCAAAAGAGCGTGTGGAAAAGGCGGTTGCCAGTGTTGGACGTGAGGATCTCCAGGCAATGATCGATGATGGTGAAGATATTGAAGTGAAGTGCGATTTCTGTAACAGCACTTACAAATATACAGTGGATGAGCTGAAAGAGATTCTGAAAGAGAGCAACGAAGAAGAGTAAATTGAATAAGACTTGCATGAGAGATTGCTGCAAAAGCAATAGACAAGGAGAAAGGCATGAAACAGGGATTTGTAAAGGTTGCAGCAGTGACACCGTATATCCGTGTTGCTGATGTGGAGTTTAACAAGGAACAGATCTGCAGGAAAATGGATGAAGCGGCAGCGTCTGGAGCGAAGATTATCGTATTTCCGGAGCTCTGCGTGACAGGCTATACATGTAGTGATCTGTTTACACAGGATGTACTTTTGGATCATGCAAGAGAGGTTTTAACAGAGATTGCAGCGCATACCAGAGATATGGATGCGCTGGTATTTGTGGGCGCACCGCTGGCAGTAGATGGGGAACTGTATAATGTGGCTGCGGCTATGAATCATGGGAAGATTCTTGGACTGACAACGAAGACATTTTTGCCGAATTACGGAGAATTCTATGAGATGCGTCAGTTCAGAGAAGGACCGGAAAAGGCCAGAGAGATTGAATTTGATGGGGAAATGGTGCCGTTTGGACCAAAGATCCTATTTACTGCAAAGCAGATGGAACATCTGATTGTGGCAGCTGAGATCTGTGAAGATGTATGGTCGCCGGTGCCGCCAAGCATCGAAGCAGTACGAGAAGGTGCAACAGTGATCGTGAACTGTTCCGCCAGTGATGAGACAATCGGAAAGGCAACATATCGTGAAAGCCTGATTGAGGGTCAGTCAGCAAGACTGATCGCAGGATATATTTACTCCAATGCAGGAGAAGGGGAATCCACTACGGATCTGGTATTTGGCGGACACAATCTGATTGCGGAGAATGGCACAATTCTGGCGGAAAGCAAACGGTTCGAGAATGGAATCATCTATTCAGAGATTGATGTGAATCGTCTGATGAGCGAGCGGAGAAAGAATACGACATTTAAGACAGCAAAGGAACGTACGCTGACGCGTGTGCCGTTTGATATCGAGATTACAGAGACAGAGCTGACCCGTGTATTTCCGTCGCGTCCGTTTGTGCCGAGTGAGAACAGAGAACGAGCAAAGCGTTGTGAAGAGATTCTGACCATTCAGGCAATGGGGCTGAAAAAGAGATTGGAGCATACCCATGCAAAATGTGCGGTGGTTGGTATTTCCGGTGGACTGGATTCTACACTGGCTCTGCTTGTGACGGCAAAAGCATTTGATGCTCTTGGATTAGACAGAAAGCACATTATTTCTGTGACTATGCCATGTTTTGGAACCACAGACCGTACCTATAATAATGCATGCAAGATGTCATTATCACTGGGCGCGGAGCTTCGTGAAGTACCGATCGCAGCAGCGGTTATGCAGCATTTCAAAGATATCGGTCATGATCCGGAAGATCACAGCGTAACCTATGAGAACAGCCAGGCGAGAGAGCGTACCCAGGTCATTATGGATATTGCCAATGCCAATGGCGGTATGGTCATCGGTACCGGTGATATGTCAGAACTGGCACTTGGCTGGGCAACTTATAATGGAGATCACATGTCGATGTATGGTGTAAACGCATCTGTACCAAAGACACTGGTACGCCATCTGGTGCAGTATTATGCAGATACGACAGATGATAAGGAACTGCAGGAGGTTCTGTACGATGTGTTAGATACACCGGTAAGTCCGGAACTTTTGCCGCCAAAAGATGGCAAGATCGCACAGAAGACGGAAGACCTTGTAGGACCATACGAACTGCATGACTTCTTCCTGTATTATTTTCTGCGTTTTGGATATGCACCGTCCAAAATCTATCGGATTGCAAAGTATTCATTCGCAGGAGAATACGATGACGAGACCATATATAAATGGCTCAGAACCTTCTGCTGGCGATTCTTCGCGCAACAGTTCAAGCGTTCCTGTCTGCCGGATGGACCGAAGGTCGGAACCGTAGCATTGTCTCCGAGAGGAGACTGGCGTATGCCGAGTGACGCATGCGTGGCAAGCTGGATGCGGGATCTGGAGCAGGTAGTAAGATAATTTGTGAAATATGAGGTGTTCATGTGAGAAAAATAACTTGTTATCTGTTCCTTATCCTCATAATGCTGATCGTGACAGGTTGCGGTTATACGAGAGAAGAGAAAAAAGCGATGAAACGTTATGAAAAACAGGGACGTGAAAATGCGAAGAATTATATCAAATTTTATATCTGATTTTTGATTATCCGCATAAATACAATACTTTCAAGCATTTTGACGTATAGGAAAACATTCATTTTACCACGAATTTACCACGATTGAATAAGCCTTGATATGACCTATAAAATAACACTCAAAAGACATCATTATACCTAAATGGTGTCTTTTAAAAAGCAGTCAATCCTAAGACCAACTGCTTTGTATAATGGATATGAAGTTGTCAAACTGGAATTTTTTGCTAACATTATACTTCATCATCCCAAATCAAAGAACGCCTACTCATATACTAACAAAATAGCATTTTATTATATGATATAGAATTTACAACTTTTAAAAGTTATCATCAAACTCTTTGTTTTCTGTATTCTTTTTTAAAGCGATCCATAAAACTATAAAAAAGAGGACATATACAATCATTCCCACCACAGTTGATTCCTGAGCATATTTTGTTGACAAATTTAGCAGTCCTTGTTCTTCTCCAATCTCTTTTATAATATCAAAATCTGCAAACTTCTCCATCCAATGTCTTAACTGCCATAGGTAATAAATGATTACAGCAAAATATATACCCGCAATTCCTCCTAATCCCAAAGTACAATTTTTCATAGATTTATTCCACAAAATTTTTTTCTTCGCAACACAGACATATAAAACAAAAATAATAGCACTTCCAAAAATAAGGATTCCCATTTCCATCATAAATGCTGTAACAATCAAATTTCCTGAAAATTTCGTAAAGTGTTCTATAATAGCGTCCAGCCCCATTTTTAAACATGCTGAAATTAAACCGAACACAACTCCAGTAAATCCAAGTTTTAAATAATTTTCATTTTCTATTTTAATAGCTAAATACAACATAGTGCTATAAAGCATCCACAAAATAAAAGATGCTATAAATAATTTATCAAAATACCCCCACGCCATATAAGGCACACCTACCAACCACTTTGAAAGCAGTCCAAATAAAATGGTTGATATGGTTACGATTGTTAAATTTTTACTATTTACCATTTGCCAAACCTTCTTTACTTATTTTGATAATTGCTTAGTGACATATTGCTTCATACTTTTTGATAAATTGTAAAGCAATATTATTCTCCTGTTTTTTTGTTACAAGTCACTTCTATCCAATATACTACATAAGCACATAAAAATATTGCAACTGGAATAAAAGATAACGGTTCAACATAATTTACAAGCTCTGATATGCCCGTAAAAAACGCATATTCTGTTTCAGACTGTGGGAAAATGACAGCATAACCATATGAATGTGATAAAAGTGTAATAATAAATGGTATTACAACACATACTGAAACTGCCATAATCGTATTCAAGACACCTAAAATAGTAGACTTGCTTGAATGTTCAAATATCTTCTTCTTTGAAAGAAACCACAATAAGATAAATACAATTCCGATTACAATAAATTCTCCAATTTGGTAAAAATTAAGAACGCTATTTTCTAATATTATTTCCCCATATCCGAGCATGGACTTTAAGAAAATTTTGGGTTGTAAACAAATAACCAACCCTAGAACTATATAGAGAACAAAAACAGCCATAGAAACATTCAGCATATTCTTAACAATTTTTTGTTTTTTCTCATTCATAAAATAATACCTCCTTGCAACACTTAATGTCTATGCTAATATAATTTTGTTATCCATATTATAACAGTTCCATATATCCGCCACAATAAAAATCAGCATACCCTTTAAATATTTTCTGCGTTGAACATACACATTTTTCCTTTCTTCCTCTTGATTACCAATCACAGAAAAGAAAAAGCCCTGTCAAGAGCCTTGCCACCATTGGTGGTGCTTTGCACTCTTTACGGGGCTTTTTGTTTGCTGTATCTTCCATGCAAGAGGAAATTAAAGACCTCTGTTCCATTTCGCCTTTAGATAATCTTCATAATTTCCCTCGTTAAAGTCTACTTGTGGAGAAGTATTAGGAATGTTTTTTCTGTTATCTATATCTGCAAGTTGACGGAATATCCAGTCATCATAAGGGTTGTGATATTTGTATTCTTTCGGCTGTTCTCTGTATCGGTCTAACCCTCTCATTTCCTTATGCACTTTCATCATGCGTTCTATTTTTTGTCGTTGTATCAACTGTTTGATTTCCATAAGTTCTTCAATTTCTACAACCTCATTAGAAAGATAATTACTGATGTATCTAATCAATATGGTTTCCATGTAAAATCTGTATTCGTTTTCATTATCGAAAAATTCATTTTCAGACAGATAATCTAAAGAAACATTGAAGTCTTGTTCCCGTTTGATAATATCCATAATATATGGCTCGGTATGGTCGATATACTTCCATTCTCCCGACAATAATTCATTGGGCGTTACACCCAGCACGTCCATTATCTTCTCTAATGTATCAAAGGTAGGATAATTCACACCACGTTCAATCTTGGAAAGGCTCTGCATATTGATACCGATTTTGTCCGCAAGTTCCTGTTGTTTCATTCCTCTGTGTTTTCTTATGGTCTGTATGTTTTCTCCTAAGAAACTGATTTTCTTTTCATAATGCTCCATAACTTAGTATAACCGCTCCTTTCGTTGCTTCTCTTGGTATTTATAAGCATATCATACTTAATATATATCCAAAAGTCAACAAAAATTTCTTGACAAGTAATTCTAATGGCGTTATTATCGTATCAGATGGAGTGATTAAGCACGCTAGGGTCAATCACACGCTTGAGTAAGCATAGAGAAGATATATTTTCGCTTTGATAGCATGAATAAGCATGGACTGTCAGACCGAAAATAGTGGTTTCCAAAAGGGGCTGGCTGGACGGGGCACGTCCCCCAGACGTGTTCGGACAGACAGTTCCTTTTGGAAAGGGAACGCCTTTCGGCGTTCGTAAAGGGCGTATATGTAACACCGCCCTGCGTATACATGTCATAGTACCTAGAAACTGTGATAAATAAAGGAAAAAACACAATTTTTACCCCGCAAAAAAAACGGGGCATACGAAAGGAGAAATGCACTATAACTACACACAAAAATTTATCCGTTAAGATTGATTACATCAGCATTGTATTTGATACTGTAACCGCTGAAGATGTAATCATGCACATTTTAGGTTTACCAACTGATATTTTTAATGTCTATCCGGCAAGCGTTAAATTCAAGACGTATCAAGCACGCTGGCAGATTGGAGATATTTATGTATCGGGGGACGCAAGAAAGACAGAGGACAACCCACAGGGGCTAGGCTGTTATCTTGTTATGACTGGCAGAGGTTGTGATGATATTTTCCGTATTCTCGACAGTAGGAATTATACTTTTGGGGATATGTTCCGACGCTGTGAGCGAAGATACGGACTGGATAATTTCCACTTCACAAGGCTTGATATTGCCATTGACGATAAAAACGAAAAGCCATTTTTTACCATAGAGCAGATAAAGAAGAAATGCGAAAAAGAGGAATTTATCTCGAATA
>NZ_QSDM01000008.1:0-119220 GCF_003464045.1 Dorea sp. AM58-8
AGAGAAGTATTTCAAATCAGAAAAAGAAGAATTAGACAACTTCAAGTTGTAGAATTCAAAAATTTAATATGAAATGTGAGATAGAGCGTATGGAAATAATCTATACGTTTTATTTTTTTGCCTTTTTTGAAAAAGTGATTAAAAAACTATTGACATTTTGTTACTGGAGAAGCTGATGGTAGAATGTAAAACATATCAAAAAAGTGGGTTTATATGGAACCTATTTATGACGCTATAGAGAGAGGATGCACATATGATAGAGTTTAAGAATATAACCAAGCATTTCCTGACGAAGAAGAATTCAGTTCATGCCGGAAGATGGTCTGCCGATTGTGGAACCGACTGATAACTATTATCAGGCATTCATCAACTGGGAAAAGAATGAATACTGGGATATATATACCAATGGCATCCGTGTGCTGTTCGGCAATGCGTTCGGATCTGTGGCATGTGAAGCTGCATATGAAGGTGGCGAAGAGTGGTACCGGGATGTGAAGAAACAGATATGGTCTAATTACGAATATCTGAAACAAACATTTGCTGAAAAGCTGCCGGGAGCAGTGGTATCTCCGTTGGAAGGAACTTATTTGTGCTGGATCGACCTGCGTGCATACATTGATCCGGAAAAAACAAAAGAGCTGATTCAAAAGAGATGCCGTCTCGCGGTGGAGGCAATCTGCAAAAACGTATGATGCCAGTGCGTAGCACGTAACAATCCGTGGGCATTATAAAGGATGTCAATATCCTGACGGGATAGACCTTGCACAATCTTCCCGACATCGATATAATGAATAGACACAGAGGCAGATGGAGGATGACAGGCATGTACTATGGAAATATTAAAACATATGATATTGCAGATGGACCAGGCGTTCGGGTGAGCCTGTTTGTATCAGGATGCAGACACCATTGCAAGGGGTGTTTCAATGCGGAGACGTGGAATTTTGATTACGGACAGCCATACATACAAGAGACAGAAGATGTACTGATTAAGAGCCTGGCGCCGGATTATATACAGGGACTAAGTGTTCTTGGCGGGGAACCTTTTGAACCGGAGAATCAGCCGGAAGTGGCGAGATTGATGAAGCGGGTAAAAGAGACTTATCCCAATAAAGATATCTGGTGTTATTCCGGATATCTGTACGATGTGGATATGCAGCCGGGAGGCAAAGTCCATACAGATGTGACAGATGAGATGTTGTCGTATATTGATGTGCTGGTTGACGGAGAGTTTGTAGAGGAATTAAAGGATATTACACTTTTATTCCGTGGTAGCAGAAACCAGCGGCTGATCTGCCTGAAAGACGGTAAAGATGTCGGACGCTATGATAAGATGATAAAGAGATAAAAGAAAATTGGCAGATAAGTTTGAAAAGACTTGCCTGCCAATTTTTTGTGCAATAAGCCGCCATGCAGAACACTATTCTGCCTGAAGGATGAAAAGTCTGGAGTCGAAGTCACAGCTTGGTTTCCGTCCCATGAGTTCACCACACATAGAGTCAGAAGTTGAAAGTCCTGCGTGCATCAGTTCGTCACCGTAGAATGACTGCGTACTGTCTTTCAAGTGGTAACACAGATCGGGATTCAATCCCAAAAGACGGATCCTGCTGAATGGAGCATTAGTCTGATTAAGTATCTTATACCAGCCGACAATTGCCGTCTTCTGATCATCACTTACAACCATCCAGCTTGTGATATTACTGTTAAATGGACTTGCAATCCGGTAAAAAGTACCGAACTGGAACAAGTGTCTCCATTTTTTCATAAATGCAGTCTGCCTGCGCACTTCAGCCTGTTCTTCATCGGTCAGGGTGTTCAGATCCAGTTCATAGCCGAATGTTCCAAAATATGCCACATTGGCACGGGTGGACAATGGAGTGATCCGGAAAAGCTGGCGGTTAGGAACGGCTGATACGTGACTTCCGATGGAACTGATCGGATAGCAGTAGGAAGTTCCGTATTGGATCTTCAGCCGGTCAACGGCATCGGTATTGTCGCTGGTCCATCCTTGTGGCGCATAGTAGAGCATACCCGGGTCAAAGCGGGAACCGCCGCTGGCGCAGGATTCAAACAGTACTTCCGGAAATTCTGATGTCAGCTTCTCATACAGTGCATATACACCGAGAATATACCGATGGAAGACTTCACCCTGACGGTCTGCCGGGAGAAGTGCAGAATAGCATTCGGTAATGTAACGGTTCATATCCCATTTAATATAAGAAATATGTGCATTTCGGAGGAGGTCTGACATCTGTTGATAGAGATGTTCCACGACATCATTTCTGGAAAAATCTAATACATACTGGTGTCTGGTAAGGGAAGAATGCCGATGCGGTGTCTTAAGCAGCCAGTCCGGGTGCGAACGGTACAGATCAGAGTCTGCATTTACCATTTCCGGCTCAAACCAGAGACCAAATTTCATGCCAAGCGCTTCTACTTTTGCGGACAATCCTGCGATGCCATCCGGTAACAGCTCTTTGTTAGGTGTCCAGTCACCGAGTCCGGCAAAGGAATTCCTCCGTGCACCGAACCATCCATCATCCAGTACGAATAGTTCTACACCACAGTCTTTGGCGCGTCTGGCAATATCCAACAGTTTTTCTTCCGTAAAGTCAAAATAAGTAGCTTCCCAGTTATTGATCAGGATCGGACGCGGTCTGTCGCGCCAGTATCCTCTGGCAAGGCGCTTCTGATACAGCTTATGGAAGGTTTGGCTTAAGTGGTTTAATCCGCAGGAGGTGTAGACCATGACAGCTTCCGGTGTCTGAAAGTCAGCACCAGGGGAAAGTTTCCAGTCAAAAGTATCCGGATGAATACCCATCAGGATTCGTGTGACGTTCTGGTTATCTACTTCTGCCTGTGCAAGAAAATTACCACTGTATACCAGGCTGAATCCAATGGCTTCGCCCTGGAGTTCATCGGTATGCGGTCGTTTTAAGATTACAAATGGATTGTGCTCATGGGAAGAAGCACCACGTGTACTGCCAATGGAAGTGACACCCGGAATCAGTTCGCGGGTGTGGAGATAACGCTCTCTGCCCCATGCACCGGAAAACTGCATCCACTGATAATTGGAATCAGGAAGATCCAGAGAAAGGCTCATGGCGCGGCCAAGGTGCAGAATTTCCGTCCCCTGATTGACAAAATGTACACTGCGGGCGATAATGCCGCCCTGATTGAAAATGGTATAAAGAAGTTCTGCCATCAGTCCGGTCACCGGATCTTTTAATACCAAAAACAAAGTCATTGCTTCGGAATCATCTTCGGTGTAAGTGGCAGGAAGTCCCGGAAGATGCGGTTTGCCGTGTTCAATGCGGTATCCCTTATATTGAAAATCTGACAGATGACTGCCATTTTCCTGGATCACTTCTACTGCCGGCTCACGGAAATCAGAAGTGCCGTATACCGGATATTCCTGTTTTAGATGTTCCAGACACATGGTGTTCAGTTCCTCGGAATAGTATGCGGAATTGGTGCGGTAGCAAGTCTCTAAGAGATGCGAGAAATCTTCCCGGTCCCGGATTGCTGCACCGAAATATAGCTGCCCTATCTGACCATTTGGCAGAATCATCATAAGGTAACTGATGTCATCGTTATATAAGTGGAAAATACCTGTTGATTTGTGAAATGTAATGTTCATAAGCATGTCCTCCGTATGTAGGTTTATTATACTTGATTTGATATGCAAATAAAAGAATGTAATACTTTGTATTTTTATACAGATATGGTAAGATAGAACGAATGGCATTAAATTAGAGAAATAACAGGAGGAATGAGACGATATGAAGACAAAGAATGCTGTATTATTATTCACAGCAGCATTTATATGGGGAACTGCGTTTGTGGCGCAGAGCGTAGGCATGGAATATCTTGGACCGTTTGGCTTCAACGGAATCCGTAATTTTGTCGGAAGTCTGGCACTGCTTCCGTGCATTTTCTTATTAAATAAAATCAATCGCAGATCAGAAGCAGTAGAACAGAACGAACAGCAGAGAGACAGAAAAGTATTGTGGATCGGAGGGATTTGCTGTGGGTTGTGCCTGTTTGTGGCAAGTACCCTGCAGCAGATTGGTATGCAGTATACCAGTGTGGGAAAATGTGGATTCATTACCGCTTTTTATATTGTACTTGTGCCGGTATTTGGTATTTTTTTAAAGAAGAAAGTTGGATGGAAAGTCTGGATGGCAGTAGCGCTTGCAGTGGTGGGACTGTATTTTTTATGTATCACTGACGGATTCTCATTAGGAAAAGGTGATATCTATATCTTTTTGTGCGCAGTAGTATATACGATGCATATTTTGGTTATTGACCATTTTGCACCAAAGACGGACAATGTGAAAATGTCCTGTATCCAGTTTATGGTAGTAGGTGTGCTGTCGGTACCATTTATGCTGATACTGGAAACCGTGACTTTTGATGCAGTGATCAAAACGGCGGGACCGATCCTTTATGCCGGTGTTATGTCCAGTGGTGTTGCATATACAGTTCAGATTATTGGACAGAAAGGTATGAATCCGGCAGTGGCGTCATTGATCTTAAGCCTGGAATCCAGCATTTCCGTACTTTCAGGATGGGTGCTCCTCGGGCAGACGCTGACAGCAAGAGAAGGAATTGGCTGTGTGTTGATGTTTGTGGCAATCATACTTGCACAGATTCCGGCCAAAAATACAGAAAGAAAATGTATAGACAATTGCGTTGAAATATAAAAAAAGAAAAAAAGTTCTTACAAAACAAACAAAAATCTGCTAATATAGTATATAAAGGCGGGAACTGGAATTTCCTGTCTGAAACTAATGGACATATAGAAAGGATATCAGTCGAAACATAGCAGAAAGGAGAATTAGAATGTTTGAGATAGGAACGTATATTGTATGTGGTCAGCATGGTGTGTGCAGAGTGGAAGACATTGGGAAACTAAAATTGTCAGAGGCTTCAGGCAATAAGGATTATTATACGTTATCTCAGGTGTATTCTCGCGGAGGCGTATTGTATGTTCCGGCTGACAGTGATAAGATTATCATGCGTCCGGTTATTACGAAAGAGGAAGCAGAAGATCTGATCGCCCATATGACAGAGATCGATCCGATTCAGATAGACAATGAAAAGCGTAAGGACGATATATTTAAACAGGCATTTAAGACCTGTGACAACAGAGAATGGGTAAAGATACTCAAGGCTCTGTATGCCAGAAAGCAGCTGCGGCTGTCGAAGGGAAAGAAGGTTACAGCAAGTGATGAGCGTTTCCTGCGCACTGCGGAGGACAATCTTTACGGCGAACTGGCAATCTCTCTCGGTATTGACCGCAAAGCGGTGGAAGGCTACATTATAGATAAGATAGAGGTTCAGTAAATGAGATTTGTAATTCAGAGAGTAACACATGCAGATGTAAAAGTAGACGGAGAGACGATTGGTGAGATCGGGAAAGGGTTCATGGTATTGATCGGAGTGGCTGACTCCGATACTAAGGAGATTGCAGATAAGATGATCAAGAAGATGATCGGTCTGCGTATATTTGAAGATGAGGAGGGCAAGACCAACCTGTCGCTGGATGCGGTAGGCGGAAGCCTGCTTCTGATATCACAGTTTACATTGTATGCTAACTGTAAAAAGGGTAACCGTCCAAGCTTCATCGAAGCAGGTAAGCCGGATATGGCTAATGAGATGTATGAATACATCATTGCCAAATGTAAAGAATCCGTAGAGACAGTAGAAAAAGGGAGCTTTGGCGCGGACATGAAAGTCAGCCTGACCAATGACGGACCATTCACGATTGTGTTGGATTCGGATCGGTTATAGATTAGACATAAAGTTTCAAACAAATTCATAAAGAATATAAGTGCTGCACAGGCGGCGCATGCAGATATGGTTCATCGGTAGAACGCCGGCTTCCCAAGCCGGAGAGGCGGGTTCGACTCCCGTTATCTGCTTTTTTATATGCAAAAAAATCTGTGATATTTCCGCTATTCGGTCAAAGTGTTATAATATATGGTAATGGGTAAAAGGCCTGAATCCACATGAGTCTGCGCATAAGTGGATGCAAGACCCTGAAACACCAGTATATATTCATTTGGGGAGGAATAGATGTGAAAAACAGAATGAAAAAGAGATGTATGGCTTCAATTCTGGCACTGGTTATGATGTGTCTGCTTGGCGCATGCGGCACAGATAAAGCTGATACGAAGCTATATCAAAAAGAAAGTAAGGAGACCGATAGTTCATCAACTCAGGATGATACATCAGAAGACAAGTCTGTGGATGACAGCGAAGCAGGGGATATGACGGTACATTTTCTGGATGTAGGACAAGGTCTGTCGATATTGGTACAGTCAGAGGGACAGACGATGATCTATGATGGCGGTGACCGTTCGACGTCAAGCTTTGTGGTTTCATATCTGAAGGAGCAGAATGTATCCAAGATTGATTATCTGATCTCTTCGCATTATGATTCGGATCACATGGCGGGATTAATTGGTTGTTTGAATGCATTTGAAGTCGATCATGTGATATCCAGTGATTATGTACATGACAGTAAATTATATACTTCTTTTGTAAATACGGTGGACGAGAAGGGACTGGAAATGGAGCATCCGGAAGTCGGAACTACATTTTCCTTTGGAAGTGGTTCATTCCAGATACTGGCACCGGCAGAAACCGATCCGAATGGAAGTAATAATAATTCGGTAGCAATCAAGCTGACAAATGGAAGCAACAGCTTTATATTTACAGGAGATGCGGAAGCATCCAGTGAGGCAGCAATGTGTAATTCCGGGATTGATCTGGACTGTGATGTGCTGGTCCCGGGACATCATGGATCAGCGACAGCAACGTCCTGGAATTTTCTGCAGAAGACAGTTCCGGAATATGCAGTCATAAGCTGTGGACAGGATAATCAGTATGGGCATCCGGATAAAGATACTATGGATAAACTGGAAAGCATGGATATCCAGGTGTATCGTACAGACAAACAGGGAACTATTACAGTCACAAGTGATGGTACAAATCTGACATGGAGTACAGAGCCGTGTAATGATTACACGCCGGGAGATGCAGAGGATCAGGGAACTCAGGCCGTGGGATCAGAAAGCAAAGCGGAAAGCAGCGAATCGGCACAAAGTCAGGCAGTACAGAGTCAGACAGCAGATACGCAGGATGTAGGTACTGAAGATCAGGTATGGGTATCTGCTACAGGCAGCAAGTACCACAGCCGGAATAATTGTGGCACCATGAACCCGGATGCGGCAACACAGATGTCCCGTTCGGAGGCAGAAGCAAAGGGATTAACACCTTGTAAGAAGTGTTATTAAATATAAAATATATGGAAGAGCAATTTATGGAAAGAGTAGTTAAGTTTTTGAAAGATGCAGAAGTGTTCTACTTTAAGAATGCAACAGCAACGTTCTCGGCATTTACACATGATCCGAAAGTGGTGAAATTGGGATAGAAATTATGGATGATAAATTTTAAAGCATAGAAAAACCACCCCGAAACTTTGACGAGTCGACAGAGGTGGTAGTTCTATGTTATCACTTTTAATCGAGGTCAACCCCTTGTGGGCGGTTGCTCTATTTGTTTTTATTATATAATAGTGAGGAGTAGATATCAATATTTTTTGAAAAAATCGGGGTAACATTAAAATAAAAAGTCTGTCTCAGACTGCCCAAAACCAACTCTTTTGTGTTATACTGAACGCATGAGAATCGATAGATACCAGATATGGTGTTTCATTTAATGTGAAAGGAGTCTGTATTATGAAAGTGATAGTAATTGGACCTAGAGGTAAGATGGGAAAGCTGATCACACAGGTGGCAGCTGAACGTGACGATATGGAGCTGGTGGCTGGGGTTGCACCGGCAGGCAGAGATTATGTGGGACAGGATCTGGGGATGGTCGCGTTGATCGGACGTAATCTCGGCGTTCCGGTAGTAGATGATCTGGCGGCTGTAATCGATGATTGTGATGTGATCATAGATTTTTCTACCAGGGAGAATGCCCTGAAGGTATTGGATCTGGCAGTGAAGCATGGCAAGGCATTGGTATGTGGTACGACAGGTTTCAGTGAAGAGGAATTTGCAAGATTCAAAGAAGCGGCGAAGACAATCCCGATGCTTTATGCAGCGAACACTTCCAAGCTTGTGAATATTATGAATAAGCTGCTGGAGATGGTAACTAAGACACTGGGTGAAGATGCAGATATTGAGATTCTGGAAATGCATGATCAGTGGAAGAAGGATGCTCCGAGCGGAACTTCCAAAGAGATGGGAGAGATTATGGCACATGCTATGGGCAAAGAGCTTTCTGATATCGCAGTATACGGACGCGAAGGTGAGTCGCCGAGAGAGAAGGGAACCATTGGATATCATTCTTTGAGAGCCGGTAATATTCCGAGCAGCCATACCGTATTTTTCGGATGCATGGGTGAACGCCTGGAGATCACACATCACACCTATAACTGGGAATGTTTTGCAAGAGGAGCTTGCGACTGTGCGGCATATCTGGAAGATAAAGGTCCTGGATTCTATAGCGTACAGGATGTGCTGAATCTTTAGGCTTGCATTTCATAATCGCAGATATTATTATTACTACATACATAATGCATAGATTTTAATGAAGATAAAGGAGACAGATAGATGAAGAAGAAAGTGGTTGTAGCATTAGGACACAGAGCACTGGGAACAACACTTCCAGAGCAGAAGGAAGCAGTTAAGCGTTCAGCAGGCATGATCGCAGATCTGATCGAAGAAGGATATCAGGTAGCGATCACACATAGTAATGCACCGCAGCTGGGCATGATCCATACAGCATTGAATGAGTTTGGCAAAAGCCATACCGATTACACACAGGCCCCAATGTCCGTATGTTCGGCTATGAGCCAGGGATATATCGGATATGACCTTCAGAATGCAATCCGCACAGAGCTTTTGGACAGAGGCATTTTCCGTACTGTCAGTACGATCCTGACACAGGTAACGGTAGATCCTTATGATGAAGCATTTTATACACCGACTAAGGTGCTTGGAAGATATATGTCGGCGGAGGATGCCGCAGCAGAACGTAAGAAAGGTAACTATGTAGTAGAAGAACCGGGTAAGGGATTCCGAAGAGTTGTATCTGCACCGAATCCGGTCAGTATTGTTGAGATTGAGGCAATTAAGGCCCTGGTCAATGCAGATCAGGTAGTTATCGCATGCGGAGGCGGTGGTATTCCGGTACTGGAACAGGATCACCGTCTGAAAGGCGCCAGTGCTGTAATTGAAAAAGACCTGGCAGCGGGTAAGCTTGCAGAAGAACTAGACGCAGATGAACTGATTATTCTGACCAGCGTTGAAAAGGTATGTATCAATCTGGGTAAAGAGAATGAAGAAGAACTCGGAGAGATTACCGTAGAGGAAGCAAAGCAGTACATGGAAGAGGGACATTTTGGTGTCTACAACATGCTTCCGAAGTTCCGTGCATCGGTAGAATTTATCGAGCAGCGGGAAGGAAGAGAAGCCATCATTACATCTTACGATAAATTGATGGAAGGGTTGAAAGGAAAGACAGGAACTATTATCCGATAATTAAAGAAGCTGATGCGCCGATCACCTTTTTACTGCATATACTGTAGAGAGGTGATCGTATGCGACTATGTGAATTTCAGAAAAAGGAAGTCATCAATTCCTGTGATTGCAGTAAGATCGGATATGTGACTGATTTGATATTTGATGAATGCAGTGGCTGTATCGAAGCAATCATAGTGCCTAAGGGCGGCAGGTTCTGTTTCCTGTTTGGAGAAGATACAGAGCTTGTGATACCATTTCAGTGTATCAAGAGGATCGGCCCGGATATTATATTGGTAGAAATGCATGAGAAGAAACCGTGTTGAGGTACAGCAGACTGAGAAGAGGAGAGACTTATAATGAAGTGCCCATATTGTAACCACCCTGACACCAGAGTGATTGACTCCAGACCAGCGGAGGATGGCAGTGCGATTCGCAGAAGAAGATCCTGCGATGAATGTGGAAAACGTTTCACAACTTATGAAAAGGTAGAGACGATTCCGCTTATCATTATTAAGAAAGATAACAATCGAGAACAGTATAACAGAAGCAAGATTGAACGAGGCATTATCCGTGCGTGCTATAAGCGTCCGGTATCTGCTGAGGCGATCCAGAAGGCAGTAGAGCGGATTGAGATTAAGATCTTTAATCTGGAAGCAAAAGAGGTCTCCAGTACAGATGTCGGTGAGATCGTTATGGATGAGCTGAAAGAACTGGACGAAGTGGCATATGTACGTTTCGCTTCTGTATACAGAGAGTTTAAGGATGTGAACACCTTTATGGACGAGATTAAGAAGATGATGTTGGATCGTTCAAAGGGGGATAAATAGACGGAGTAATGTATGAGAACATATAAGATGACCATTTCCTATGACGGCACACGTTATCAGGGATGGCAGCGCCAGGCTATGACGGACAATACGATCCAGCATATCCTGGAATGGACCATCGGACGTATGGTAGGATACCGTGTACAGGTAGACGGTTCCGGACGTACGGACAGTGGCGTGCATGCACGTGGTCAGGTGGCCAGCGTGAAGCTGTCGAAGCTGTACGATGTGGAAGACCTGAAGGATGCATTGAATCGTTCATTGCCGGAAGATATACGTATCATCCGGGTGGAACTGGTGCGCAATGGATTCCACGCCAGAAAGAGTGCCAAGGGAAAGAAGTATGAATATTATATAGACTGCCGGGAAAAACCTGATGTATTTTCCCGGAAGTATTGTTACCATTATCCGGTCAAGCTGGATATTGAGGCAATGCGTGATGCGGCGGATTATCTGGTCGGAACGAAGGATTTTACAAGCTTTACAGATAACCGTGAGACGAGAGATACAATAAGAAGGATTTACAGTATCAAGGTAGTGCGGGCAGGAGATAAAGTGCGCATTACTTATTATGGATCGGGATTCATGTATCATATGGCAAGAATTCTTACCGGTACACTGATCGAAGTGGGGGCAGGTAAGAGAGAAGCGTCGAATCTTCCGCTTGTGCTGGAAGCAAAAGACAGAAGCATGGCGGGATTTCTTGCACCGGCCAGAGGACTTTTCCTCAGAAAAGTATATTACTAAAGACAGATGGAGGATGAGACATGAAGTTTGTTTCATGGAATGTAAATGGAATCCGTGCCTGCGTGAAAAAGGGATTTGTGGATGTATTTCAGGAACTGGATGCGGATGTATTCTGTATTCAGGAAAGCAAGCTGCAGGCGGGGCAGCTGGAGCTGGATATGCCGGGGTACCATCAGTACTGGAATTACGCTGTAAAGAAAGGGTATTCAGGAACAGCAATATTTACAAAAAAAGAACCGCTTAGTGTATCTTATGGCATTGGGATTGAGGAGCATGACCAGGAAGGCCGAGTGATCACACTGGAATTTGAAGATTATTATTTTATCACTGTGTATACGCCAAATTCACAGAGTGAGCTGGCGAGACTGGATTACCGTATGAGATGGGAAGAGGATTTTCTGGCGTATCTGAAGAAACTGGAAGAGACGAAGCCAGTGGTGTTCTGTGGAGATCTTAATGTCGCTCACAGAGAGATCGACCTCAAGAATCCGAAGACCAACCGTAAGAATGCAGGCTTTACCGATGAAGAACGTGGCAAGTTTGGCGAACTGTTGGATGCGGGATTTATCGATACATTTCGTTATTTCTATCCGGATGCAGAGGGCATCTATTCCTGGTGGTCATATCGGTTCAGTGCCAGAGCAAAAAATGCCGGATGGAGAATTGACTATTTTTGTGTATCCGAGGCATTAAAAGACAGACTGGTAGATGCGAAGATCCTGACAGATGTGATGGGTTCGGATCATTGTCCTGTCGTGCTGGAGATGAAGTGATATGAGAATAGAACGAGAACATACGGCAGCATTGATCGTAGATTTTCAGGAGAGACTGGTTCCTGTGATTGCAGACCATGAGGCATTGATGGAGCGCGTGCGGATTCTGCTTCGGGGCTTAAAAGCATTGGAGATTCCGATGACTGTAACACAGCAGTATACGAAGGGACTGGGGATGTCTGTGCCGGAGGTCTGGGAAGCATCTGGAGAGACAGAATATCTGGATAAGATTTCTTTCAGTGCACTGGAAGTGGCAGAGCCGAAGATTCATGATAAGAAGTATATTCTGGTGTGCGGAATGGAAGCACATTGTTGTGTATTGCAGACGGTGATCGATCTGGCGGGAGCAGGGTATGTGCCTGTACTTGTGACAGACTGCATTGGAAGCAGAAGAGAGAGTGACCGCGAGATGGCAATCCGCAGAGCAGAACAGGAAGGTGCTGTTCTTACGAGCAGTGAAGCGATATTATTTGAGTTATTAAAAGAAGCGGGAACGCCGCTCAGCAAAGAGATATTAAAGATTGTAAAGTAGTAGAGAAGAAGCATAAAAGAAAAGTAAGAGGGTATATCTAACGTTTGTTAGATATACCCTCCGTCTATTCCTATGACTTGTCCGGTCATGTATTCCGGACTGTTAATAATCTGCCATGCAAGATCTGCAACTTCATCTGGGTCAGCAAATCGTCCTGCCGGAATGTCTTCAGCAAGTGTAGCGCGTTCTTCAGAGGATAACTGATGATTCATCTCTGTATCAATAACACCGCATGCAAGTGCATTTATCGCAATATGGCTGGGAGCATACTCTTTTGCAAGTGCTTTGGTCAGTCCGTTCATGCCGGATTTGACAGCAGAGTAAGCAGCTTCACAGGAAGCACCGACAGTTCCCCACATGGAAGAGATATTCAGGATCCGTCCGGATTTGGCAGAGACCATATCTCTCAGTGCTTCGCGGGAGCAGTAGAATGCAGACGACAGATTGGAAGCTAGCAGACGATCCCATTCGTTATCAGTCATGTCGATCAGAAGTCCGATATGGCTGATACCGGCATTGTTGACCAGTACATCTAAGCCGGGACATATTTTATGAATTTCCTGAAACATCCGGCGCACCTGATCCGGATCACCTACATCACCGGTAGTTATAGTACAGCTTCCGCCGGGCATACTCAGGATTTTATTTTGTACTTCTTCAAGTTCATTCAGAGAAGTTCGGCAGTTTAAGAAAACATGATATCCTTCTCTGGCGAATTTTAAGGCGATGCTCCGCCCGATTCCGCGGGAAGCACCTGTTACTAGTATATATTTCTGATTCATAGAATTATTGCGCTCCAATCACAATGATGTAAGTATAGTATACCGTATCCAGAATGAAAATAAAAGCAATGAATAGTGAACATACGGAATGAGGGGGTTGACGACAGTAGAAAATTGCCGGATAATAAAAACAGAAATTATCAGAAACTATCAGAAGCGAATACAAGGAGAAGGTACAAAAGCATGATCGATAAGGCAATCGAATTTGCAACCAGGGCACACAGAGGACAATTTCGAAAGGGAACCAGACGACCTTACATCGTACATCCGATTGAAGTGGGAGATATCGTCTGCTCTATGACGACAGATGAAGAAGTCATCAGTGCAGCTTATCTTCACGATACCATAGAAGACTGCGAAGGTGTGACGGAAGAGGTCATTTCCAGAGAGTTTTCAGAACGGGTGGCTAAGCTGGTAGCGCAGGAGAGCGAGGACAAGTCCAAGACCTGGATCGAGCGTAAGAACCGAACAGTATGTCACATTAAGGAAGCTGATCCGGATGTACAGAAGATTGCGCTGGCAGATAAGTTGTCTAATATGAGAGACATTAACCGTGATTATCCGGTATATGGGGAAGAACTTTGGAATCGATTCCGAATGAAGGATAAGAGTATGATTGGCTGGTATTATAAAGGAGTGCGGGATGCGCTTCGCGATGTATTTGCCGGAGAGCCTGCTTATGAAGAATATTGCAGGTTGGTAGAAGCGAATTTTGGTAAATAGGGAGAGCCAGAGATGATTATAAGTGCTAGCAGACGGACAGATATTCCTGCCCTGTATCCGGAGTGGTTTATGAACCGACTGGTGGGAGGAGAAGTACTTGTTCCGAATCCGTACAACAGAAAAAAGGTCAGCAGGATTGAACTGTCCCCGGAGACGGTGGACTGTTTTGTGTTCTGGACGAAGAACCCTGAGCCGATGCTGCCTTATCTCAAGATGATCGATCTGCTTGGCTTCCCTTATTATTTTGAAATGACAATTACAGATTATGGCAAAGATCTGGAGCCGAATCTTCCGACTATGGAAGAGAGTATGGCTACGTTTCTTTTGCTGAGTGAAAGAATAGGAAGAGATCGGGTAGACTGGAGGTTTGACCCGATTATTTTAAATGATGTTTATACGCTGCAGTATCATACAGAGAAGTTTGAGATGATGTGTGAGTGGTTGCATAAATATACAGAAAGGTGTATTATCAGCTTTGTGGATCAATACAGAGGCTGTCCATTTGTGGAACCGGAACAGGAAGAAATCGTTCGGTTGGCAGAGAAACTGGGTGCTATTGCGAAAACATATAATCTTCCTATTTATACCTGTGCGGAAGCAGTAGATCTGATCCCGTATGGCATTTATCCGGGTGCATGTATTGACAGAGAGAAGGTCGAGAGGATCGCCGGATATTCTCTGGATGTGAAAAAGGATAAGGGACAGCGGAAAGTGTGCAAGTGCGTAGAGAGCATAGATATTGGCATGTATGACACCTGCATTCATGGGTGTGGCTATTGCTATGCCACGGGAAGTCTTGATAGCGCAGTTAAGAGGCACAGTATGCATGATCCGCAGTCACCGATCATGATCGGACATCTTCATGGGGATGAGACGATCGTAGACCGGAAGATGCATCTGCAGAGGGATAATCAGATGTCACTGTTTGATTTTATGTGATGTCAGCGCGGCTTTTACGCATGGTTTCTATAGCAGAAGCAAGTACAGTAGAATCTTTATAATGGAATGAGGAAATTATGGATAATTTAATATTTAGTTTGAACGCAACAATCCCGGTATTTCTGATGATGGTACTGGGATACTTTTTTAATAAAATTGGATGGATTGATGACGGATTTGCATCTAAGATGAATAAATTCGTCTTCCGTGTACCGCTTCCAGTATTGTTGTTTGGTGACCTGGCGACGGTGGATTTCTCTGAAGTATGGGATATGCGGTTTGTGTTATTTTGCTTTGTAGTAACAGTATGCAGTATTACGATTGCAGCGGCAGTATCTTGCTTATGGTCAGATCGCTCAATCAAAGGAGAATTTATTCAGGTATCTTACCGAAGCAGTGCGGCACTTCTTGGAATCGCATTTATCCAGAATATCTATGGCACAGCTGGTATGGCACCGCTGATGATCATCGGCAGTGTGCCATTGTATAATGTAATGGCAGTTCTGGTGCTGTCACTTTTTAAACCGGGACAGCAGGGATTAGACCGTGCAATGTGGAAACGGACATTGAAAGGTGTTGTAACGAATCCGATCATACTTGGCATTGTGACAGGTCTTGCGTGGTCAGCACTGCATCTGCCGATGCCGGCGATTCTGAATAAAGCAGTATCCAGCGTGGGCGGTATGGCTACACCGATGGGACTGATGGCGATGGGAGCAACATTCGATTTTGGTAAGGCACTCAGCAAAGTGAAGCCGACTGTCGTAGCGGCATTTATCAAACTGGTGGGATTCTGTGCAATATTCCTGCCGGTTGCAGTACAGATGGGATTCCGTGAGGAGAAGCTGGTGGCGATTCTGGTTATGCTTGGATCTGCAACGACCGTCTCAAGCTTTGTCATGGCGAAAAATATGGGACATGAAGGAGTGTTGTCGTCCGGTGTTATCATGCTGACGACACTGTGCAGTGCATTTACTCTGACGGGATGGCTGTATATTTTGAGAAGTATGGGACTGATCTGATTTCCTATATTAAGAGTTTATGAAGATTTTTTAAACTCCTTGACAAATCGACATCCAATGGCTATCATATTCAATAGTTTAGGCTCGACTTTGATTTATTTTCATGTGCGGGCAGTTGAAAGGCCAGGATGAAGAGGAGTATGTATCGGATGCACCGACAGAGAGGATGGTTCGTTGGCTGTGAGACCGTCCGGGAAGCGAGATACAGAAGGTAGCTTCGGAGCTGGATGGCTGAACAGTATCAGTAGGCTGTCCCGGAGTCGTTCCCGTTAAAGAATAAGATGAGCGTGCAGAAGGTTTTCTGCGTCATAAAGGTGGTACCGTGATGATTAAGTCACCCTTTATTTAATACATAAAGGGTGATTTTTATATTTTAAAATACCCTTACATGTGAAACAGTATAATGATCTATTGAAAGAGAAAAGGGAGAAAGAACATGAGTCAGAATCTTGAAACAACTTACAATCCGAAAGCGATTGAAGACAAGCTGTACAGCAAGTGGTGTGAAAAGAAGTATTTTCACGCAGAAGTAGACAGAAGCAAGAAGCCATTTACCATTGTTATGCCGCCGCCGAATATCACAGGTAAGCTGCATATGGGACATGCGTTGGATAACACGATGCAGGATATCTTGATCCGTTATAAGAGAATGCAGGGATATAATGCTTTGTGGGTACCGGGTACAGACCACGCTGCAATCTCAACTGAGGTTAAGGTTACCAATCAGCTGAAAGAAGAAGGTATCGATAAGAAGGAAATGGGACGTGAGAAGTTCCTGGAGAGAACCTGGCAGTGGAAAGAAGAGTACGGCGGAACGATCAAGGAGCAGCTTAAGAAACTTGGCGTATCCTGTGACTGGGACCGCGAGCGTTTTACCATGGACGAAGGATGCTCTAAGGCTGTTGAAGAAGTATTTATCAATCTTTATAAGAAGGGATACATTTATAAGGGATCCAGAATCATCAACTGGTGTCCGGTATGTAAGACTTCTCTGTCAGACGCAGAGGTTGAGCATGAGGAGCAGGATGGACATTTCTGGCATATCAAGTATCCGATCGTAGGAAGTGATGATTACCTTGAGATCGCTACTACCCGTCCGGAGACTATGCTTGGTGATACTGCGATCGCAGTACATCCGGATGATGAGCGCTATAAAGAGCTGGTAGGAAAGAATGTAATTCTGCCACTGGTTAACAAAGAGATTCCGATTGTAGCAGATTACTATGTAGATAAAGAATTTGGAACAGGTGCGGTTAAGATTACACCAGCACACGACCCTAACGATTTTGAGGTTGGTAAGCGTCACAATCTGCCAGAGATCAACATCATGAATGATGATGGTACGATCAATGAAAACGGCGGTAAATACGCAGGTATGGACCGTTACGAAGCGCGTAAGGTTATGGTAAAAGAACTGGAGGAGCAGGGACTTCTGGTTAAAGTGGTTCCACATTCTCATAATGTAGGTACACATGACCGCTGCCATACAACGGTTGAGCCACTGATCAAACAGCAGTGGTTCGTTAAGATGGATGAGCTTGCCAAGCCGGCGATCGAAGCGATCAAGAACGGCGACCTGAAGTTCGTACCAGAGCGTTTTGACAAGATTTATCTGCATTGGCTTGAGAACATTCGTGACTGGTGTATTTCAAGACAGATCTGGTGGGGACACCGTATTCCGGCATATTACTGTGACGAATGTGGCGAGATGGTAGTTGCTAAAGAGAAACCATCTGTATGCCCGAAATGCGGATGTACACACATGACACAGGATGAGGATACACTGGATACCTGGTTCTCATCAGCACTGTGGCCGTTCTCTACGCTGGGATGGCCGGAACAGACAGAAGATCTGGATTATTTCTATCCGACGGATGTACTGGTAACCGGATATGACATCATCTTCTTCTGGGTAATCCGTATGGTATTCTCCGGATATGCACACACTGGCAAGTCACCATTCCACACGGTACTGATCCATGGACTGGTACGTGATTCACAGGGACGTAAGATGAGTAAATCTCTGGGCAATGGTATCGATCCGCTGGATATTATCGATCAGTATGGTACAGATGCACTTCGTATGACATTGATCACAGGTAATGCGCCTGGTAATGACATGCGTTTCTATAATGAAAGAGTAGAGGCAAGCCGTAATTTTGCCAATAAGGTATGGAATGCGTCTCGTTTCATCCTTATGAATATGGATGGAAAGAATGTAACGAAGCCGGAAGCCTCTGAACTGATGCCGGCAGATCAGTGGATTCTGTCTGCATGCAATACACTGGTGAAGGACGTTACAGAGAACCTGGATAAATTCGAACTGGGTATTGCCCTTTCTAAGGTATACGATTTCGTATGGGATGAGTTCTGTGACTGGTACATTGAGATCGCCAAGTATCGTATGTATCATGCAGAGGAAGATCCAAAGGGAGCAAATGCTGCGTTGTGGACATTGCGTGAAGTACTGAAGACCTCCCTGAAGCTGTTGCATCCATACATTCCATTTGTAACAGAAGAGATTTACAGCAAGCTGGTTCCGGAAGAGGAATCACTGATGATGTCTGCATGGCCGGTATACGATGAAGCAGCAAGCTTCCCGGAGGCTGAAGACGTACTGAACCATTACAAAGAGATTGTAAGAGGCGTACGTAATGTACGTGCAGAAATGAATGTACCGAATTCACGCAAGGCTACGATTTATGTAGTATGCGAAAATGCAAAGCTGAGCCAGGGACTTATGAGTCTGAAAGATTCAGTGAAACTGATGGCAGCAGCCAATGACTTTGTGATCCAGACAGACAAGACCGGCATTGCAGATGATGCCGTATCTATTGTAGTTCCGGATGCAACCGTATATCTTCCGATGGAAGAACTGATTGACTTTGCACAGGAGATCGAACGTCTTGCTAAAGAAGAGACAAGACTTCAGAAAGAGATCGCACGTGCAAATGGCATGCTGAACAATGAGAAGTTTGTCAGCAAGGCACCGGAAGCAAAGGTACAGGAAGAGCGTGAGAAACTGGAAAAATATCAGCAGATGCTTGCTCAGGTACAGGAGCGTCTTGCCGGACTGAAAGAAAAAATGTAAGTAAGGTGATTGAATTGAAAAAGCTTCATTTTAAGCTACATCTGAAAAAACCAAAAAAGCCGGATATTAAGGGGACAATCTATAAGATCCGGCACCTGAAAAAAGAAGACATTATTGCCTGGAGAAAAGCGAAGAAAGAGCGCAGGGAGCGGATCTTGGAAGAGCGCAGGAACAGCGCATTTGCGAAAAAGATGAAGCCGGTTTATATGTGGATGAACCGACTGTCACTCCTGTGCCATGCACTGCTTGCATGTGTGATCAATCTGGTTATCGAAGCCATATCCAGACATTCTCTGTTTCAGGCATGGGATTATATGGTAAATTCACCACTGGTGTTCCTGTATAATGCATTCATGATATTTGCGACATTTTCAATCGTCTATCTGTTCCGACGACGGGTATTTGCCAGAATTATTGTAAGTGTATTGTGGCTGATCCTTGGTGTCTGCAACGGCTATATGCTGATCAAGCGTGTAACACCGTTTAATGCGCAGGACTTAAAGGTAGCGATGGACGCAGTTCAGTTGATCAATAACTACTTTGATCCATTTGAGCTGATTATGATCGCGGTTGGTATCGTGGCGGTTGTGGTATGGATCATATCCATGTGGCGCCGCGGCGGACAGTACACAGGTAAGCTTCGCAGATGGCTGGCAGTGATCGGTATCGGAGTCAGCTTCGGAGCATATCTGATCGTCAGCCAGATTGCACTGGATCAGCGTGTGGTATCTAACTATTTCGGAAATATTGCATTTGCTTATCAGGATTATGGTCTTCCATATTGTTTTATGGCCAGTGTGTTTAACACAGGCATTGATGAGCCGACAGGCTACAGTAAAGAGGAAATGGAGAGGATCAGCAATAACGGTGAGATTACAGTCAATGAGACCTCCCGTGCATCAGATGATCTGCCGAATATCATCTTCGTGCAGTTAGAGTCTTATTTTGATGTAGATGAGGCAGAATTTTTTACAACATCTGAGGATGCATGCCCGAATCTGCATGAGATGTATAAGAATTATTCGTCCGGATATTTCAAGGTGCCATCCGTAGGCGCCGGAACCGCGAATACCGAGTTTGAGGTTATGACCGGTATGAATATGCGTTTCTTCGGACCGGGAGAATATCCATTTAAGACTTATCTGAAAGAAAAGACTGCGGAAAGTGCGGCAACAGCACTGGGCGCATTGGGATATGGAACTCATGGATTGCATAATAACGGTGGTAACTTCTATAGCCGTGCCCGTGTATACAACAATGCCGGATATGATACATTTACCAGTAAGGAATTTATGAATATCCTGCAGACCACACCGAATGGATGGGCGAAAGATGAAGTGCTGATTCAGCACATGATGGAAGCAATGGACACTACCGAGCAGCAGGATTTCCTGATGACCATCAGCGTACAGGGACATGGTGATTATCCGGAAGAGCAGGTCATCGAAGACCCGAAGATTAAGGTTGAGGGAATCGAGAACGAGGCACTGAAGAATAAATGGGAATACTATGTGAATCAGGTCTATGAGATGGATAAGTTTGCAGGGGATCTGGTAAAAGCAGTGGAAGACCGTGGCGAACCGACAGTGATCGTATTCTATGGAGACCATCTGCCGACCATGGGACTGCAGGCAGAAGACTTAAAGAGCCGTTACCTGTACAACACCAATTACGTAATCTGGGATAACATTGGTCTGGAGCAGCAGGATAAGAACATTCCTGCATATCAGATCATGTCAGAGGTATTTGAACGTCTGGGTATCCATTCCGGAACGATCTTTAACTACCATCAGGAACGGAAAGGTACAAAGAATTATCTGTCCGACCTGGAACTCCTGCAGTACGATATTCTGTACGGCAAGCAGTATGTCTATAATGGTAATCCGCCAATCACGGAAGGACATATGCAGATGGGCGTGAAGGATGTAACATTGTCTGAGATCGTACCGCATCTGGAGACCGGATACAGTTTGTATGGTGAGAACTTTACCAAGAGCAGTAAGGTCTATGTCAATGGTGAGAAGCAGAAGAGTACATTCCTGAACAATACACGAATTGAACTGCCGGATACTTCTGATCTGCAGTATGGCGACATTATCACGGTGAGTCAGGTGGGATCAAGCAATACGGTATTCCGTACATCCAATGAGTATGTATATCAGAATGGGCAGTTGATTGAAAAGCCGGATACCGGAAGCGGCATCGAAGGCAAATCATGGCTTGAGACAACGAAAGAACAAGGGGATTAACATGACGTATCAGGAAGCAGTCGATTATATAGAGGAGATTCCGAAATTTACAAAAAAACATACACTGGATCATACCCGTGAGTTTTTACGAGGACTTGGTAATCCGGAAAAGGATCAGAAGATTATCCATGTGGCGGGAACCAATGGCAAAGGATCTGTATGTGCCTATCTGCGTGCCATGCTGGAAGCAGATGGGAAGACGACAGGATTTTTTACTTCTCCTCATTTGGTGAAGATCAATGAGCGGATCTGTCTGAACGGACAACCGGTCAGTGACGAAGAATTCCTGAGAGCATTTGAAAAAGTTAAGACAACAGTAGACGAGATGAGCGGAGCTGGCTTCGCTCATCCGTCCTATTTTGAATTCCTGTTTGGAATGGGAATGGTGGTATTTGCTGAAAAACATCCGGATTATACAATCCTTGAGACAGGACTGGGAGGAAGACTGGATGCGACCAATGCGGTGGGGAAGCCACTGATGACGGTCATTACATCGATCAGTCTCGACCATACAAAATATCTTGGCAGTACCATATCAGAGATTGCGGCAGAAAAAGCAGGGATCATCAAACAGAATGTGCCGTTAGTGTTTGACGGAAGCAGTCCGGAAGCATCAGAAGTGATTCGCAGACAGGCGGAGACAAAAGGCGCAGAATGTAGAGAAATCACGAAACATGCGTTCAAAATCCAGGAAATCACAGACAAACGTATTGCTTTTTCAAGGGTAAATGCTTATGATGATAATATCGTCTGGAGGCTTTCTAATTCTGGGATCTATCAGGCAATGAATGCTTCTGTTGCGATTGCAGCGATGGAAGGAATCAGCAGGGAACCGGTAACGAAGGAGAAGTACGGGCGATGGCAGAGAGCACTCGCAGAAGTGCACTGGGAGGGCCGTATGGAAGAGATCTGTCCCGGCATTTATCTGGACGGAGCACATAATCCAGGTGCCATTACGGCATTCTGCGACAGTATACAGGCACTGGGAGAAGAGACACCATCGGTGATCTTATTTTCAGCAGTGGAAGATAAAGAATATGAATCCATGATCCGGGAGCTGTGTGAGCGGGTACCGGCAGAGACCTATGTGGTTACCGAGATCGAGGATGGACGACGAGTGCCGGCAGAGGTGCTGAAACATATATTTGAGAAATACACAGACCGTCCTGTGCTTGCAAAGCAGCAGATCGCAGACGCATGGACAAGGGCAGTCAAAAGTAAAACAGAACAAGGAAAGATGTACTGTCTGGGATCATTGTATCTGGCGGGAATGATTAAGAGGGAAATATTACAGCCTGGCAGTTAGCGAAGATAAGGAGGAGATACAGATGCTTAATTTTGAAGAAGAGTTGAAGAAATTCCAACCATGTCTGGAAGTAGAAGATATTGAGGATGCAGTTTATCAGGAAGATCTTGCTGATATGACTGATCTTCTGAGAGAAGTTATCGAACAAACGAAGTAAAAGGTTATGGGGATTATATGGAGTATACACAGAAAGTAGTCTATCAGTCCAATTACTGGTACAATGACGGACTTAAGAAGGCGAAGATCCGTGATATGACGGGAGCAGTCACATCGCTGAAGAAGAGTCTGCAGTTTAACAGTGAAAATATTGCGGCAAGGAATCTCCTCGGTCTGGTCTATTACGGCAGAGGAGAAGTGGGGGAAGCACTGGTTGAATGGATCTTAAGCAAGAACCTCAGACCAAAGGATAATATTGCCAATTATTATATACAGAAGATACAGAAAAGTCCGGCGGATCTGGATACGATCAACCAGGCGATCCGTAAATACAACCAGAGTCTGGTCTACTGCGAGCAGGGCGGAGAAGATATGGCTATCATCCAGTTAAAGCAGGTAGTAGCAGCATTTCCGGGATTCCTAAGAGCATATCAGCTTCTGGCATTATTGTATCTGCACACTGAGCAGTACAGCAGGGCAAGACATGTGCTGAAGGAAGCACGCAAGTTGGATACGACCAACGAGATCACGCTCCGTTATATGCATGAGCTGACCAATGGTAAGATGCGCAAAGAAGCAGCAGAGGCAGTCAAAAAGGATGAAAAGTCACAGACCGTCACTTATAATGTGGGCAATGATACTATCATTCAGCCCGCATCAGCATTAAAGGATAATAGCGGTCGCATGACATTTATTAATATCTTGATTGGTCTGGCAGTTGGTGTTGCGGTGATGTGGTTTTTAATCATGCCGGCGGTCAACAAATCCACCTCTCAGAAGACCAATAAGCAGGTGACAGCATTCAGCGACAAGATTGCAGAAGAGGAAGCACAGATCAGCGCACTGAAGACAGAACTGGAGAGTTACCGGGCGTCCAGCGAAGAGAGCGAAAATGCACAGCAGACAGCAGCGTCTACAAAGGAAAGCTACGAGATCGTGATGGAGATGTATTCACATTATCTGCAGAGCGATATGAAAGATTCTGCTATGGTAGATTCCCTGAAGAATGTTAATCCAGATGCGTTGGGAACACTTGGAAAGAGCCGTTATGAGGAGATGACGGACAGCATTTATCCGAGATATGCAGATGCATTATATACCGAAGCACTACAGGCATACGAGGTGGCAAACTACAGTACTACGATCAGTGACCTTGAAGTGCTTGTCGGATTTGATGAAGGGTACAGTGATGGCAAGGCCGTATATCTGCTTTATAAGGCATATGACAAGACAGGAGATACGGACAATGCGAATACCTGGAAAGACAAACTGGATAAAGATTATCCGAATGTAGATACATCAGATCTGGGAGAATCTGATTCGGAGTCGGATACATCAGGAAGCAGTAAGAAGAGCAGTTCAGACGACACAGAAGAATAATAGAGTAAAAGAGAATAAGAACAATACGAAAGAGAAGAATGGGTAATGCACCTGTTCTTCTTTTTGTGCAATAAGCCGCTATGCAGAAATCGTGCTTGCACGAATTTCTATATGGCGGCCAATGTTCATCGAGCCGACAGGTGAGATGACATTGATTGCATGTCGAGTAGGTGTTGGCCTACTCGATTATGCGCGACGAGTCGAAGTCCGAGCTGGCTCAGGACCTTGACGACCGCTTACAATCTCAGAATGTGCCTTTTGGCACTTCTGATGATTTGTTGTTTAGCAGGGAGAATTAAGTAAAGGGGTTGAAACTATGAAATTTGAAGTGCAGGAGAATTACCTGACTATTTATCTGCCGAAGGATCTGGATCATCACAGCGCAGAGGAAATCAAAAGAGAAGCGGACCGTCTTATTGAGCGGGGGCATATCCGGTATGTAATCTTTGACTTTGCAGGAACGGAGTTCTGCGACAGTTCCGGAATCGGAGTCATTATGGGAAGGTATAAGAAGGTGTGTATGTTTGGCGGAGAAGTTTGGGCGGCGCATACCAGCGAACGGATCAAAAAGATACTGAAAATGTCAGGAGCGGCTAAGATTATGCAGATATATGAGGAGGAAAAGTAAGATGAAAGAAATCGTAAATGGAATGACAAATGAGATGAAACTGGAATTTGACAGCCGTTCCGCAAATGAGGCATTTGCCAGAGTGACAGTAGCGTCCTTTATGACGCAGCTGAACCCTACGCTGGAAGAGGTCTCTGATGTGAAGACAGCAGTGTCTGAGGCTGTGACCAACGCAATCATTCATGGGTATGAAAATCATGTGAATAAGGTGCAGATCTATGCGGGGATTGAAGGCAGGACACTGCATCTGGAAATCTCCGATCGGGGCGTGGGAATCCCAGATGTGAAAAAAGCAATGGAACCGCTCTATACCACCAGACCAGAGTTAGAACGGTCCGGCATGGGCTTTTCATTTATGGAAGCCTTTATGGATGAAGTGCAGGTAGAGTCGGAACCGGGTAAGGGCACTATCGTCCGCATGAAGAAAATTATAGGGAGAGGCAGGGAATTATGGACCACACAATCGCTCTGATTCAGAAGACTCACCAGGGGGATGAACAGGCGAAGGCACAGCTTGTAGAGGAAAATGTGGGACTTGTGTGGTGCGTGGTAAGAAGGTTCTTTAACCGTGGCGCGGAAGCAGACGACCTGTTTCAGATTGGAAGCATCGGACTGTTGAAGGCAATTGAGAAATTCGATATTACATACAATGTGAAATTCAGTACCTATGCAGTACCTTTGATCAGTGGCGAGATCAAACGTTTTCTCAGGGATGACGGAATGATCAAAGTCAGCAGGTCACTGAAAGAACTGGCATACAGAGCGTATACCTGTCAGGATAAGCTGCGCAAGAAATGGGGGCGCGACCCGACACTTCTTGAACTTGCGAGAACGCTGGAAGTGGAACCGGAGGAACTGACCGCAGCATTCGAGGCAAGCTCTGATGTGGAGTCTCTGCACAAACCCATTTACCAGAAAGACGGACATGAGATCGAACTTATGGACAAGCTGGAAGAAAAAGAATGCAGGGAAGAAGAACTGCTGAATCATATTGTGCTGGGAGAATTACTTAAGCGGCTGGCGGGAGAAGAACGGCAGCTCATCTATCTCAGGTATTTTGCCAATAAGACACAGGCAGAGATCGGGGAAGTTATGGGAATCTCGCAGGTGCAGGTGTCACGGATGGAGAAGAGAATATTGAAAAATTTGCGGGAGATGCTGTAAGCGTGTAGCATGATTAGAATGAAAAGCTGTAAGATTTTTAGAATGGAATTGTCTCTATGTATAAAATTCCTTTAACAGCTCATACTAACCACATGTACTAAGAGAAAATATAGTTAAGTGAATGCGGTAAAAGGAGAATGTGGTATGGAAGAAGCCAGAAAGAAGTTACGGATCTGTATGGTGCTGGTGGTGGCAGCAGCGATCATCGTGGGCTTGATCTACTATTTTCATGATGTGAGAGGGAAAGACTATGCTACAGAGGGAACACTGGTGCAGAGATATGAGGTGCAGACGGTATGTCGGCGGTAAAAGAAACGGTATATATCAAAGGTGACGAATCGGTAGAAGTAACCAGTCAAACGGTGAATCTTGGAGATCTGGTAGAACTGGAATGTTCGGATCCGAAGATTTTGCCCCGACTTAGGACAATCCATGTGTTGAAATTTGTTGATTCATCGAAGAAATATTCTTATCACAGACGGAGCAGAACGGTTGTATCCGTGCTGAAACTGATTCAGTGCATTCACGATGTATATCCGGCTGTGGATGTACAGAATCTTGGTGCACAGGATATCATCGTCACTTTGGAAAACCAGAAGACAGCAGGAGGTTTCTTACACTGGCTGAAGATTATCACCGTGGTGCTCATATCATTTTCCGGATCCGCATTTTCTATTATGGCTTTTAATAATGACGTGGATGTATCCAGATTATTTAATCAGATCTATGAATGGATGACAGGGCAGCAGTCAAGTGGTTATACGATGCTGGAGATCTGTTACAGTATTGGAATTGCTTTGGGAATATTGATCTTCTTTAATCATTTTGGAAAGAAGCGTTTTTCGGTAGATCCGACTCCGATGGAGGTGGAAATGCGTTTGTATGAAAATGATATACAGACAACACTGATTGAGAATTATTCCAGAAAGGGGAAAGAAGTAAATGTGGATACCACAGATATTGTCAGCAATCATCGGACTTAGCGCAGGGATGCTGGTGGCAGCAGGGCTTTTCTCCTTTATTACAGGACTCGGTGTAATCTCAGATTTTGCAGACCGGACACATACAGGGGAGCATGTGATGCTTTATGAAGATGCCATTGTAGTTGGCGGAATCCTGGGGAATCTGCTGTTCGTGTTTAAGATTCATATTCCGGGAGGCGGATGGATATTACCGATATTCGGACTGCTTGCCGGAATCTTTACCGGATGCTGGGCAATGGCATTGGCAGAGATGCTGGAAGTATTTCCAATCTTTGTGCGCAGGGTGAAGCTGGTGCAATGCATTCCGTGGGTGATTCTGGGAACTGCACTCGGTAAAACAGCAGGCGCATTATTATTCTTTTCCCGGCACTGGGGAAAATGACGGAGGTCAAGACAAGTATGGATCAGAATGCAAAGAAACAAAGAGAACAGAAAGAATATCAGGAGTATGTAAAAGCGGTAACACCTGTGCACAATTTGTGGATGAATATGACGAAGGCATTTGTGACCGGAGGTGTAATCTGCATGATCGGGCAGGGAATCCTGAACTATTGTAAAGCAGCTGGGCTGGATAAAGAAATCAGTGCCGGCTGGTGCGCAGTGGTATTGGTATTTTTATCGGCACTTCTGACCGGATTAAATATCTATCCAAGGATTGCCAAATGGGGAGGCGCAGGAGCATTGGTACCGATTACCGGCTTTGCCAATTCAGTAGCGGCTCCGGCAATTGAATATAAAAAAGAAGGACAGGTCATGGGCATCGGTTGCAAGATATTTACCATAGCAGGACCGGTAATCCTGTATGGAACGGTAATCAGTTGGGCACTGGGACTCGTGTGGTGGCTAGGAAGTTTCTTGTGATAAAAGCTATTGACAAAATGATGAATCCTCCGTATAATTACCAAGGGTAATTAACTAAGGTAATTATATGGAGGATTTTTATTATGGACAATAGAATGATTAAAAGGATGCTTGATGCATGTTATCAGGCGAAGCGCATCCGTGAGATGCTCCCACCATTGCCAGGCGGCGTGATGCCATCATACATTCACTATCTGGACGTCATTGATATGATGGAAAAAGAAGGTATTTCTGTAAAAATTTCGGATATCAGTGACAGGTTGCATATTCCGAGACCGGGCGTTACAAGAACGGTAAAGGAAATGGAAAAGAAGGGATACCTTCAAAAAATTGCGTCACGTGATGACGGACGAGTTACGTACATAACTGCTACGGAGTCAGGCAAAGAACTGCATCAGAAATTCGATGCACAATATTTTACAATGTTAGCTCCTTATATGGATGTGATATCTGAAGAAGAAGCCGAGAATATGATTCTGACGATTGAGAAATTTTATCAGATTATGCGCGAAAGGAGAGACTAACATGGTAAATGATAAGACGGATTTTACACAGGGAAGTATTTTAAAGAAACTGGTTGCGTTCATGATGCCGGTGCTTGGAGCATTAATTTTACAGGCGGCTTACGGTGCAGTGGATCTGCTGGTGGTAGGAAGATACGGCTCAACATCGGGGCTTTCCGGTGTATCGACAGGAAGTCAGGTATTGAACCTGGTTACATTTGTGGTAACACAGCTCGCGATGGGAATTACCGTATTGATCGGGCGGTATCTGGGAGAGAAACGTCCGGAACAGATCGGATCAGTCATCGGCGGGTCGGCAGTTGTATTTGCCGGAATATCGATCGTATTGTTTATCTTGATGGTTGGTTTCGCACATCCGATTTCAGTACTGATGCAGGCGCCGGAAGAGGCAGTGGCACTGACAGCGAATTACGTACGCATTTGCGGAGGCGGAATCTTTTTTATCGTGGCGTATAATGTATTATCGGCCATATTCCGAGGATTGGGAGACAGCAAATCACCGCTGTTATTTGTATTGGTGGCATGTATTATTAATATCATTGGAGATTTGGCATTAGTTGCCGGACTGCATATGGATGCTGTCGGAGCTGCAATCGCGACTGTAGCGGCGCAGGGATGCAGCGTGGTATTTGCGATTGTTATTCTTTTGAAAAAGGATCTTCCGTTTTCGATCACAAAAAAAGATTTCAGGTGGAATGTACAGTGTAATCGGTTTCTTAAGATTGGATTACCGTTGGCACTCCAGGAGTTACTTACTCAGATTTCATTTCTGGCATTATGTGCATTTGTCAACCGTCTTGGTCTGGAAGCATCTTCAGGTTATGGAGTTGCGTGCAAAATCGTAAATTTTGCAATGCTGGTACCGAGTGCGTTGATGCAGTCTATGGCGTCGTTTGTATCCCAGAATGTAGGAGCAGGAAAGACCAAAAGAGCGAAGCATACGTTGTATACTGGCGTTGGTGTAGGACTAGCTGTGGGATGCGTGGTATTTATGCTGGTAATGTTTAAGGGAGATTTACTTGCAGGATTCTTCACGACAGATGCAGCGGTTGTCCAGAGCGCGTTTGAATATCTGAAAGGATTTGCTGCAGAGACACTTATGACCGCCATTTTGTTCAGCCTGATTGGTTACTTTAATGGGAATAATAAGACCGTATGGGTTATGACGCAGGGTCTGTTTCAGACACTTCTGGTACGTCTGCCGTTCGCATATGTAATGAGTATTCAGCCGAATGCAAGCCTGACAAAGATCGGTCTGGCAGCGCCGGTGTCTACAACTGTCGGCGTGATCATGAGTGTCATCTACTATATTTATATTAACAGAAAGAGTGAAAGTGAGTCATAGAATGAGAAAAGATATTGCATATTATCACCTTCCGGGACTGTTTGAATTTTATGAATTGTACCAAGTGTTTCTGCCGTTATTTCGTGAACATAGAGAATATTTTTATGACTGGTGTGAGATAGCTTCTATTTATGGTGCTCCGGCGGACTGCCTGTGGGGCGGAGGTCGTGCAGGATTTGGAGAATGTGCTCCACAGGCAGTACTGGAACTGATGCGAGAATATGAAGTCTCTGCCAGACTGACGTTCAGCAATTCGTTACTGAAGAAAGAGCATCTTTCAGATAAGAAATGCAATATGCTCTGTGCAATGTTTGAGAATAGTGGGGAAGTGAAGAATGGTGTGATTGTTCACTCAGATTTGCTGGCAGAGTATTTGCAAGCAAATTATCCGAATCTTTATCTGGTGTCTTCGACAACGAAGGTGCTGACAGAGTTCGGACAATTGCAGGATGAGATTAATCGGGATGAGTTTCGGTATGTTGTACCGGATTTTCGACTGAATAAAGCATTTGACAGATTAGATATGCTGTCCGTGGAGCAAAAAGATAAAATTGAATTTCTTTGTAATGAATGTTGTTGGTTTGGATGTAAGGACAGAAAATATTGTTATGAAACAGTCAGCCGTAGGAATCTGGGAGAAGAACAAGGAGATTTTCATTGTACTGCACCGGATTCTGAGCATGGATATCTGTTCTCGAAAGCCATGACAAATTCGGGATTTATCGGTATCCGGGATATTCAACATATATATCTGCCAATGGGATTCTCTAATTTTAAGATTGAGGGTCGGAGTCTGGGAAGTGCACTGATTCTGGAATTTTTATTGTATTATATGACCAGGCCGGAATATCAGCTTCAGGTCAGAGAGAAGATATATCTGGATAATATGCTGGATTTGTTTTAGAAAAAATTGGAAAACAAAGAACTTGTTGAAAGAAAGCAAAGTAAAGATAATGAAAAGTATATGTGTATCAATGTATTTGACAAGATCTGTAATAACGCAGAAGAATATTTAAGGGAATATAAGGAGAACACAAATGAAAATTTTTGAATATGGAGAAAAAGAAATTTCATATCTTCGAAGTAAAGATAAAAGGCTTGCGGAAGTTATTGACCAGGTTGGATTGATACAACGAGAAGTAGATGCTGACTTGTTTTCTTCAGTTGTACATCATATTATTGGACAGCAGATTTCTACAAAGGCACAGGCAACAATCTGGAAGCGGATGCAGGAAACGCTGGGTGAGATTAATGCGGAAACGATACTTTCTGCGGACATTTCCAGGCTGCAGTCTTTTGGGATGACGTTCCGTAAAGCAGAGTATATCTCGGATTTCGCAAGAAAAGTTCACGATGGCACAGTTGATCTGGATGCAGTGTGGCAGATGTCCGATGAGGATGCCATCCGGGAATTGAGCAGTCTGAAAGGTATCGGAGTCTGGACGGCGGAGATGATCTTACTGTTTTGTATGCAGCGTCCAGATATTTTCAGCTATGATGATCTTGCAATTCAGCGTGGACTGCGTATGGTCTATCATCACAGGAAAATTGACCGGAAACTATTTGAAAGATACCGTCGCCGTTTCAGTCCATATTGCAGCGTGGCAAGCCTTTACCTTTGGGCAGTGTCGGGCGGTGCAATTCCGGGAATGAAAGATTATAAACCAAAGATGAAGAAAAAGGAAATAGAGAAATAACCGGTTTTCTGATTGACAAGACTGCATCTATTTGATAATCTTTATTAAGTAATTTCATATTCCATGAGGGAGTAGTTAGCGCGAAAGTGTGGTTTGTCAACATTCTGATTATATGACACGATATAATCTGGCAAATCTTAAATAATGAGACTCATGTATATTGATGAACAGTTTATGTATGATACATCGACTGATAATTGATATACATGAGTCTGTTTTTTTGCACAGCGGGCTTTTGCTCCTAACATCATTTTATATGGGATACGCGTTTTACATCATAACAAGATAAAGGAGAAATCAGGAAATGTTGTTATTTTTAAAGGTATTTTTTACGGAATTTATTGCAGAGATGGGAGATAAAACCCAGCTCATGCTTATTGCTCTTACGTCCAAATATAAGTTAAGAGACATTATAGCAGGAACTGCTGTGGCAATCCTTGTGTTGAATGGACTGGCTGTTCTTGCGGGCGGACTTGTCAGCAAATTTATTCCTGATTGGCTCATTAAGATGATCGCGGCATTCGCATTTCTTTATTTTGCAGCATCAACGATTGCCGGTGACGATGAAGATGAAGAGGAAGAGGAAGAGGGCGGCAAAACAAAGATTAGGTTTGCTCCGCTTGCAGTGTTCTGTACATTTTTTGTAGCAGAACTTGGAGATAAGACACAGCTTACGGCGATTACATTTGGTGCTAATGAAGGGATGAGTGCTGCAGTTATTGTGTGGATCGCCTGTTCTCTGGGACTGTTTGCGGCAGATATTCTTGGCATGTTATTCGGTTATCTGCTAAAGAGTAAGACCCCGGATGGATTGCTGAATACACTTGCAGTTGTGATATTCTCCGTATTCGGCGTGTTCACTCTTTATCAGGGACTTAAGCTTATAAGTGCAGAGGTCTGTCCGTTGCCGGTGTGGCCGGCACTGATAGCCGTAACGGTTGTATTTGTTATCGTGTGTGTCTGTCTCTTCATGAAAAGAGAGAAGAAGAACTCCTGGTATCGGAGATTGAAATGAATCATCTGAATCACAGGAATTGACAGAGTAATAGCAGAATGATACTATTAATGAAAGAAATATTTTTGAGCAAAGCAGACGAAAGCCTGTGACGCAAAGCTAGAGGGCCTGTAAAATGGCAGCCAGTTGCATGAAACGATGTACACTGTCTATTTGAGATAGTGTTTTTTATTTTAAAAATATAAGAAAGAATCATATGGATAAAAGAAAGAAAATAAAAGAAAAAAGAGTGATTGCAGGCATTTTGCTTGTGGGAATTTTAGTAGTCACCCTGTCAGGGTGTAAAAACACAGACAGCGGTAAAAAAGAAACAGAAAAGCCTGTCATTACCATCGGCAGCGATAACTATCCACCATACAATTACCTGAATGAAAATGGTGTACCGACGGGAATAGATGTAGAACTTGCTACAGAAGCTTTCAAAAGAATGGGTTATCAGGTGGATGTTGTCCAGATTGACTGGGAAGAGAAAAAAGAACTGGTAGAGAGTGGGGAGATTGACTGTATCATGGGTTGCTTTTCCATGGAGGGGCGCCTTGATGATTACCGCTGGGCAGGACCATACATTGCAAGTCGTCAGGTGGTTGCTGTAAATGCGAGCAGTGATATCTATAAACTGAGTGATCTGGAGGGAAAGAATCTGGCTGTCCAGTCTACAACCAAACCAGAAAGCATCTTTTTGAACCGGACGGATGAAAGAATTCCAAAACTGGAAAATCTGATCAGTCTTGGACACAGGGAACTGATCTATACGTTTCTGGGAAAAGGATATGTGGATGCAGTAGCCGCACATGAGGAATCTATCGTCCAGTATATGAAAGATTATGATGCAAGCTTCCGTATCCTGGAAGAACCTCTGATGATCACCGGAATAGGTGTTGCTTTTGCGAAAAATGATGACAGAGGAATATGTGAGCAGATGGAACAGACGCTGGAGGAAATGCGTCAGGATGGCACGACTCTGAAAATTGTTGGAAAATATCTGGATGATCCGGAAAAGTATCTGGAGGTGGATGATCTTGGATATTAAAAGAAAAGCAAAAGGAAAACGGATTATAATAGTTGGCATTTTGCTTGGAATCTGTGTGGCAGCAGTTTCTCTGTTTTATTTCTTCCATGCAGAGAAATCAGAAGCAGAGAAAAGAATGGTGGAGATTGTGAATTATGTGAAAGTGCAGTGCTCAACCTACACCCATTACAATGAATCTTCGGAATCTAAAAGTCTCCTCCGTGCAATCGAAAGTGCCAGACAGATGAGTACGAATATCGACATGGAAACAGAAAACGGCGGTCAGCTAAGTCAGGAGTTCCTGAAAGAAAATCTTCAGACTCTCTGGGTGGATGGTATCCTTGTACTGGATGCAGAGGGGAAAACAGTCTGTGAATACAGCGTGGATGAGTCTATGACCAATGAGATTGCGGAGTATCTGCAGAAAGACATTATCATGGATTTTGCCGGATATGAAGAAAGATCTTATTCAGAACGATTTGACAGGAAAGACGGATCACATATCGACATTGCAGCCTGTGCCAGAAAAGATGCGCCAGGTATCGTTGCAACCTACTATTACACATCACCCGAATTTGCCAGAAACTATACGCTGACGATACAAAATCTCCTAAGTGGTTATAGTACCCAGAAAGATGGAACGATTATTGTTGCAGACAAAGGAACAGTCGTTGCCAGCAACAATGAGAGCCTGCTGGGGCAGGATACTGCTGATAACGAGGTTGTCCAGGCAATGAAAAATCACACAGACAGTCAGCATATTTTCCATTTGAAGAATGAAGGAACCGGATGTTATGGAATTATGTTGAAGCAGCGGGATTACTATATCTATGCGTATCTTCCGGATACGGAAGTATTCCGCAACCTTCCATTAAGTGTAACAGGTGTCATTTTTCTGTATTTCCTGATATTTAGTGTATTCGTGTTCCGGGAATACAGAACGAATCAGGTACATCAGAAACAGGAGCTGGAAAAAGAAGAACAATACAAAGCAGATCTTTTGATGGCAGCAAAAAAGGCAGAGGCAGCCAATCGGGCGAAGACGGAATTTCTACAGAGGATGAGTCATGATATCCGGACACCGATTAATGGAATCTGCGGCATGATTGATGTGGCTGACCATCATGCAGATGATCTGGAGAAACAGACGGAATGCAGGGGAAAGATCAAAGAGGCATCGCATCTGTTGCTGGAACTGGTGAACGAAGTTCTGGATATGAGCAAACTGGAAGCGGATGAGATGGTTCTGGAAGAAACTCCATTTAATCTGAGTAGCATTGTCGAAGAAGTTTTTGCTGTGATCGAACAGATAGCCGCAGAACAGAATATCCGAATCATGTGGGAGAAAAAAGAAGTCATACATCCGAATCTTATCGGAAGTCCGGCGTATGTAAAACGGGTTATGATGAATATCCTGTCGAATGCGGTAAAATATAATAAGAAAAATGGTTGTATCTATATCAGCTGCAGAGAAATTCCATCCGAACAGCCAGACATGACGACAGTGGAATTTGTCTGTAGGGATACTGGAATTGGGATGACAGATGCATTCCAGGAACACATTTTTGAACCTTTTGCACAGGAACATACCGGAAGCCGTACAAAATATGCGGGAACTGGACTGGGAATGCCGATTAGCAAAAAACTGGTTGAAAAAATGGGTGGAAGCATTACCTTTAAAAGTAAAGAAGGTGCAGGGACTACATTTTTGATCAGAGTTCCGTTTAAAATAGATCTGGGTGCAGATAAACGTGAGAAACAGAAGGATATATCGGAAAAATCCTTAAAAGGACTGCATATTCTTCTGGCAGAAGACAATGAGTTGAATATGGAAATTGCAGAGTTTATGATCCGGAATGAAGGTGCTGTTGTGACCAAAGCATGGAATGGACAGGAGGCTGTTGAACTGTTCAGAAAAAGCAGACCAGGTGAAATAGACGTTATCATTATGGATATTATGATGCCGGTCATGAGTGGCTATGAAGCAGCAAAAATAATCCGCTCCATGAGAAGAGAGGATGCAAAGGTAATTCCGATTATTGCAATGACAGCAAATGCGTTCACAGAGGACAGACTGAGAGCAAAAGAAGCAGGAATGGATGAACATATCGCCAAGCCGATTGATGCGAATAAATTAGTAAAGGCGATTCATGAATTGTTGGATTAGTGGAAAGGATTTCAGAAGGGAGATTCATATTGAAAAAGAAAAAATATGATTATAACTGAAAGAGGAAAGAATAATGTCATTAGAAAAAGCGGAACAATATCTGGAACATAAAGGAATGCTTGACCGCGTGATCAGGTTAAAAGAGTCTACTGCAACTGTGGCAGAGGCAGCAGGAGATGACCATAGTGCGGTTAGATTATCTGTGGATGAATTAGAACAGATTGCCGGAGCAAAAGGATGGGTAGATGTGTGCAAGGAGGCGTAAAGTAAAAAATGAATGAGATTATGGAGAGTCTGTACCAGAGAAAATCTATGAGAGTCTATGAGGACAGGGAGATTCCGGAAGAAATGAAGAAGCTGATCCTGAAAGCAGCATCGCAGGCACCGACAGCGGGATGTCAGCAATTATATACAATTCTTGATATTACGGATCAGAAATTAAAAGAAGCGTTATCGGAAAGCTGCGACCATCAGCCGTTTATTGCGAAAGCACCGATGGTATTAGTGTTCTGTGCCGATTGTAAAAAATGGTATGATGCATATCTGGAAGCAGGATGTGAGCCAAGAAAACCAGGCGTTGGGGATCTGATGCTTGCGGTAACGGATACAGTAATCGCAGCGCAAAATGCGGTAGTTGCAGCAGAGAGTCTTGGATTAGGATCCTGCTATATCGGCGATATTATGGAAAACTGCGAAGAACAGCGGAGATTGCTATGCCTTCCGGACTATGTATTTCCGGCAGCAATGTTGGTCTTTGGATGGCCAACGGAACAGCAGAAGCAGCGTCCGAAGCCGGAACGGTGTGGACAGAAGCATATCGTGCATGAGAATACATATCGCGATATGGACGGAGAAGAATTACGTGAAATGTTTGCATACAAATGTAAAAACCGTACATATGAAGAGTGGTGTAATGCATTTTGTGATCGTAAATATAACTCTGATTTTTCCAAAGAAATGAGCAGATCAGTTGAAAAATATCTGGAACAGTTCGGATTATAGTCATATGAATAGAAACCTCCTGGCGGTGCCGGGAGGTTTCGTCTGTTGTGAAGAAGTTTAACTATTTAATATTTTTACTTTTATATGCGCCGGGTATACATTTTTATATCGATAGACACTGAGCACGATTCCGAGCAGTCCATAGCATGTTATGATATAACTTCCACCGGAAGATATGAACGGCAGGAATGTTAGCGTTGGAGGAAAGATGCCGATATTTTCCAATACATTGATTAGAAGGCTCATGAGAAATACCATGCCGCAGCCACATCCCATCAGCATACCTAACTGATTCTTTTGCCTGATAGCAGTGTTAAAAATGCCAAATACTAATGCCGCTAAGATACAGCACAGTAGAATCGCAGGCAGGATTCCGTATATTGAAGTCAGACAGGTCAGGATATAATCGGAGTAAAATCCAGGCAGAGCTTCTGCGATATTCATGCCGTTATTTCCAACGAAATTGCTAGATGACAGGAAGTCTTGTAGTATCAGCTGCATATAGTTTTCGCTGCCGGAGGAAAACATTGCCTGTAAACGTGCCATCTGGTATGGTGAAAAACGTTGCTGCCAATACAATACCAGAATAAGTACGACCGGTGCGATTGTGAAAATACTCCAGATTGTACAGAGTGATAATGCTTTCTGTACATGAAACCAGCCCTTTCGAACCGCAATGGTCAGCATGACGAGCATGGATACTAACATCAGTCCGGCAGTCATCACGGATGGCAGATATAATACCAGCCAGGCAGGAATGATCATCCACAGAAGAGACTTGACAAGCCCTGCATATCCGGTTCCACGGTATTTATAAAGGATACCTCCGTAAATGGGAATGTAGAGCAGCATCAATGCCTGAATAGGAATACGGAAGCCTCCAAATAATCCAGATGAAATAAAGTAATGCATACCATTTATTACATTTCCGAAGAGCAGCGTTGAGAAGCACATGGCAATTAATATAGCTGCGATTATCTTAGAAAATCTTGCCAGTAATGTATAATCTAAAAAGTATAAAATCATCATGACTACGATTCCGGTTATTACATGGAATGCATATCTGGGTGTCATAGCTGTTCCGTCTCCGGTTACATACAGATCGATCGCCATATGGATCAGGATGCCGATGACACTGATCGTAGAGATGATGAGCAACAGCTTCCATGCAATCTGAGGCTTATGGATCCGGTCGAGAGACAGTCCGGCTTCAACCGGATCACCCATATCTTTTACCGCTTCTTTTTCGGCATCAGTGCGATTTAATCCAGCAGATACATTTGCTTCAATCTGATCTTCGATATGATCCTGCAGTTCCTGACGGATATAAGGTCTGGCTTTTTTACATCGGATCTGTTCCAATACTATCTTCAAATATTCATCCATAAGTTATACCTCCAATGCAAGTACATGTTCAACTGCGGTTGCATATTCTTTCCATTCTGCGGTTTTCTTTTCCAGGAGTCTTTTACCATCTTTGGTAAGTGAATAATATTTTCTCGTCTTCCCACCAGCTGCCTGTTCGTATACGGTGAGTAGTCCTTTATCTTCCAGACTATGAAGAAGCGGGTATAAAGTGCCGGCTTTCATTTCAAATACATTCTGTGATTTCTGACGTAGAGTGTCGATCATTTCGTAGCCGTACATATCCTTTTCGGATAATAATTTTAAAATAAGCATTGTCATACTTCCTGAAACTAATGATTTTTCAATAGCCAATTGATTCACCTCCCATTTATATATCGATAATCTATATATCGATTATCTATATAATAAGCGAACAGATATGCAGTGTCAAGGGTTTTTTAAATGATTAAATTGGTATATAATTGATGTCAGGATTGTGGGAGCATGAAACGCGAAACAATCCGTAGACATCATTTGAGTAGAATACAAAAAATGAAAGGAATTAAGATACCGATGATACAAGACATTTATCCACACAAATTACACAATGAATATAATCCGTCTGCCAGAGTGCAGGAAAGCAGTCCTATTTTAAATATTTCTAATGGGAAAGTACTGGTTCACACTGAGCAGTTTGATAACGGCATCGTGGCATTTCCGATGAAAAAGGAACTGCCAGAGGAATTGGAATATACCTATCTGTTTAAGGTGGACAACAAAGAATATTTTCTGTGGAATAAAGAACTTTCGGAAGATTCGATACCAGAGGGATATTCATACGTTGAGGAAAGAAGTATACGTAAAGAAAGTAAAGGACCTTGTGAGGAAGTCTTTGCAGCTACGACAGCGAAGCATCTGTCAGATTGGTACAGAGATGCCTGCTTTTGCGGAAGATGCGGCACGAAGATGGTGCCTCATGATAAGGAACGTGCAATGAGCTGTCCGTCTTGTGGATATATAGCGTATCCAAGAATTATGCCGGCGGTTATCGTGGGTGTGAAAAATGGAGATAAATTATTACTTACCAAATATCGCACCGGATTTGCACATAATGCGCTGATTGCCGGTTTTACAGAGATTGGAGAAACGGCAGAAGAAACGGTTATGCGTGAAGTAATGGAAGAAGCCGGAATTAAGGTCAAAAATATCCATTATTATAAGTCACAGCCGTGGGGAACTGCGAATGACCTTCTCCTTGGGTTCTACTGTGAAGTAGATGGGGATGATACCATTACCATGGACCGCCATGAGTTAAAATATGCGGAGTGGGTACAGAGAGAAGAGATTGTGCTTCAGCCGGGAAACTTTAGTCTGACGAATGAGATGATGCGCAGATTTAAAGAAGGGTATGAAGTATAAATTACACATTTTTTAGCACGTAAATAGAACGGAGCTGACACACTGAATTATCTTAACAAGTCTTATGTCTGCATTATAAAGATGATGGACATGAGACTTTTTAATAAAATGCGGAAACAGGGTGAAATATAAGAATAAAAAATGCGGAAATACTATAAAATTCCATATAGAAAAATGCGGAAATGTGCTAAAATTATGGGCGATTGGAGATACAGCAACATTTTCATTATTGAAAAAGTGTTTTGATATGAATCAGGGATTAGGAGATTCAATTAATCGTAAGCAGTTAAGACAATTCCGCTTATATATGTTAGTTGGCGGAATGCCACAGGCAGTATCAGCTTACATTGAAACGAATAATTTTAGAAAAGTAGATGAAATAAAGAGAGATATACTAAATTTGTATGAAAGTGATTTCGCAAAAATTGATCCGACGGGACGTTTAGCAATGTTATTTGATGCAGTTCCGGCTCAGTTAAATAAAAATGCAGCCAGATATCAGACGAGTAGTGTGTTAAATGGTGAGAAACAAGATAAAATATTAGAACTGATTGCAGAATTGAAAGATTCAAAGACAGTACTGGTTGCGTATAATACAAATGATCCAGATATCGGTATGGCAAATACAAAGGATTTATCAAAGTTTAAATTATTTTTAAGTGATACAGGGTTGTTTGTAACATTAATGTTTAAGGATAAAGATTTTACGGAAAATGAGATTTATGAGAAACTGTTAAGTGATAAGTTAAGTGTAAATCTAGGATATTTATATGAAAATATTGTAGCTCAGTGTCTGGCATCAAATGGAAATGAGTTATTCTATCACACGATTATGAATGAAAAGTCAAAACATAATTATGAAATAGATTTTATTTTGGCAAGAAAGAATAAAATAGTGCCTATAGAGGTGAAATCGTCCGGATATAAAACCCATAAATCACTTGACGTGTTTACGGAAAAATATTCAAGTAGGATATTAAAGAGATATTTGGTTTATACAAAAGATATGAGTAAAGATCAGGATATTTTTTGCATGCCAGTTTATATGGTGCCATTTTTATAAATATTGATTGCACAAAATTGGAATTGCAGGAGGTGCAGGATATGATTATATACTTTTCGGGAACAGGAAACAGTCGTTACATTGCGAAGCGGATCGCAGATAATATTCGTGATGAATTGATTGATGCAAACGATAAGATTAAGAGACGTGACACAAGAACTATACAAGTGAATGACCGTCTTGTTGTCGTTACACCGACATATGCGTGGAGAGTGCCATGGCTTGTACGGGATTGGATTAGAAAAACACATTTTCAAGGTGTCAGGCAGGTGTGGTTTGTAATGAGCTGTGGTGCTGAGATTGGTAATGCGGCAAAATATAATCGGCTGTTGTGTGAGGAAAAGGACTTTGATTATATGGGAACAGCACAAATTGTGATGCCTGAAAATTATATTGCGCTGTTTCATACACCTGAAACGGAGAAAGCAAGACAGATCGTATCGGATGCGGAACCTGTGATAGATAATGTGTGCAGACAGATTGTGACCGGACATGGATTTGCAGCACCTCGCAATAATCTGTATGACCGTGTTATGAGCGGACCTGTAAACAGGCTGTTTTATCCTTTATGCGTAAAAGCTAAAGCATTTCATGTCAGTGATGATTGTATTGGATGTGGAAAATGTGTAAAGCTATGTCCGTTAAATAATATCACATTGGAAAATAGTAAGCCGGTCTGGGGCAGGAAATGTACACATTGTATGGCGTGCATTAGTTACTGCCCGGAGAAGGCAATTGAGTACGGTAAAAAGAGTTCGGAGAAGGAAAGATATTACTTTGAAAAGTTGTGATTCGACGATAGATTAGATAATTGAGGTGACAGATTATGACAACTGCAGAGATTATGAAGAAAATGATAACTTTTTCAAATGGAAATATACATGATATTGATCACTTTTTGCATGTGTGGTCGTATGCAAAAATGATTGGCGAACTGGAACAGATAGACCCAGAGACGCAGTATATTCTTGAAGTGGCAGCGATTACACATGATATTGCCTGCCCGTTATGCAGGGAAAAGTATGGCAATACCAATGGCAAGCATCAGGAAGAAGAAGGAATCCCATTAGTGACAGATTTTCTTTCGGATACAGGCATGACGAAAGAACAGATTGAGCGTGTGGCATATCTGGTAGGACATCATCATACATACACGGATATTGATGGAATCGATTATCAGATTCTGATAGAAGCAGATTATATTGTGAATGCCTGTGAAAGCGGATATAGTAAGCAGAATATCAGAGATTTTATGGATAAGATTATGAAGACAGCAAGTGGTAAAACGATTGCGAAAGAGGTGTTTTATGTCTGAGTTAAGGGGGCATAGCTATGACTGAGTGGGAAAAATTGCAAAGTGGACAAATATATAATGATTTTGACGATGATTTGTTCCGACGCAGAGTAGAGGCAAAAAAGCTGTTCCGAGCATATAACAAAACAGAGGACGATGAAACAGATCTAAGAAAACAGCTTATGACGGATTTGTTCAAGAACGTTGGCAAAGATGTGTGGATCGAACCAGATTTTCATTGTGAGTTCGGTAAAAATATTGTGATTGAAGATAATGTATATATCAATTTCGGCTGTGTGATTTTGGACTGTGCGGAAGTTGTGATCGGTGCCAATTCACTGCTTGGACCGAACATTGGTATCTATGCGGTTAATCATTCGATTGATGCGGATGAGCGGATTGCAGGCGGATGCATGAGCGCACCGGTTCATATTGGTAAAAATGTGTGGCTTGGCGGAGATGTGAAGATTATGGCAGGCGTTACGATTGGCGATAATGTAGTGATTGGAGCCGGAAGTATTGTAACGAAAAATATACCGGACAATGTAATTGCAGTTGGTAATCCGTGCCGGGTGCTCAGACCGATCACGGATGCTGATAAAATAGGATATTTGCAGAGTAAATAAGGAAGAACAGACTATGATGACAAGAGAGGCAGCACTGGAATTTGGTATGTCATTTCCAAATGTATATGAAGAAAGACCGTTTCGTGATCCGAATTGGCAATTGGGGAGAGTTAAGGGAAGCAAAAAAGCTTTTTTATGGATTTATGAGCGCGAAGGTTATACAAATCTGAATGTGAAAGTTGATCCGGAATGGAGAGACTTCTGGCGGAATACATATGATGCTGTGATCGCAGGATATCATCAGAATAAGGAGCATTGGAATACCATTATTTTGGATGGTACGATACCGGATAAAGAGATTCAGAGAATGATATCGGAGAGTTATGATCTGGTCACGGACAGTCCGACAAAACGGATATACGAAGCGGTCAAACGGATTCCCCAAGGCCATGTTGCGACATATGGAAAGATTGCAGAGATGGCAGGCAATCCTCGGATGTCAAGAGCGGTGGGGAATGCGCTTCATAAGAATCCGGATCCTGAGCATATTCCATGCTTCCGGGTGGTGAATTCCAAAGGAGAACTTGCCGGAGCATTTGCATTTGGCGGAGGCAGTGTACAGAAAGAATTGCTGGAAGCGGATGGAGTCGAAGTGATTGATGGGAAAGTTAATCTTGAAAAGTATGGGATATAATACCGTGAAATGTGTCGGTTAGATTACGGAGAAGATGAAAGGATAGACTCTATGAATATTACAGTATATCTTGGCGCAAATGAAGGCAATGATTATAGGCTTGGCGAGGCAGTCAGAGAACTGGGGGACTGGATTGGGACAAGTGGGCATGTATTAGTGTATGGTGGTTCCAAGTCTGGGCTTATGGGAGAACTTGCGGAAAGCGTTATAGAGGCCGGTGGTGAGGCAACCGGTGTAGAACCGCAGTTTTTTATCGATGCAGCAGTGCAATATGAGAAGCTGACAGAATTGATTGTGACAAAAAATATGGAAGAACGGAAAGCGAAAATGATCGAGCTTGGAGATGCATTTATTGCTTTTCCGGGAGGAACCGGGACATTAGAAGAGATTGCGGAAGTGATGTCCAAGGTGTCTTTGAAGCATCTGGAGGCGCCCTGCATTTTGTACAATCTGAACGGTTATTATAACAGTCTGAAAGAATTACTGGAGCATATGATCGAAAAAGGACTTTCTACAAAAGAACGTCAGGAAGGAATATATTTTGCAGAGAATCTGGAGGAAATAAAGCAGATTCTGATGAAGATTGAGAAATAATATGCATGTGCAAAATAAAAGGGGGAAGCTTATGATATTAACTACTGAGAGACTGGTTCTTCGTCCGTGGAAAGAGACTGATGCAGAGAGCCTTTATGAATACGCAAAAGATCCGGATATCGGACCAAGTGCAGGATGGCCGGTGCATCAGAATATTGCGGAAAGCCGTGAAGTAATACAAAATGTATTTCAGGGAAAAGAGTGCTATGCAGTCTGCGAAAAGGGAACCGATCGGGCAATCGGTGCGATTGAATTGAAACTGAATGGCAGTACAGATATGACAGAACAGGACAAGGAGTGTGAGCTTGGATACTGGCTTGGAAAGCCATTCTGGGGAAGAGGTTATATACCTGAGGCGGCGGAAGAACTGATCCATCGTGGATTTGAAGACCTCGGAATGACAACAATCTGGTGCAGATATTATGATGGGAATGAAAAGTCTAAAAGGGTACAGGAAAAGCTTGGATTTTTATATCATCATACCTGTGACGAAGTGCCGGTACCGTTGTTAAATGAAGTACGAGTGGAACATACAAATTATATGACGGGAAATCAGTGGAAAATGCGACATGAACGAAGGGAGAAAATTAAAATGTTCAGACCAATCAGAAGAAAGAAACGTATGATTTCAGAGAAAGATGCAAAGAAACTGCTGTTACACGAAAAACGGGCAGTCCTGGCAGTAAATGGGGATGACGGGTATCCATTTGCATTTCCGATTAATTATTTTTATGAACCGGAGAGTGAAAAGATTTATTTTCATGGAGCGAAAGCGGGACACAAAGTAGATGCGCTGAAAAAGGATGATAAGGTATGTTTTACAGTCTATGGAAATGAAGTGCATGAAGAAGGCGACTGGGCACCGTATCTGCAGAGTGTGGTTATATTTGGCAGATGCCATCTGATTGAAGATAGTGGGATTACAGAGGCAAAGGTACGGGAGCTTGCTGAAAAATATTATCCAACAAAAGAAGAAATAGATGCCGAGATAGCAGCGGATATCAAAGCAGTACAGCTTTATGAGATTACGATTGAACATATGAGTGGCAAACAGATCCACGAAAAATAAAACCTGTTGCTTATCTTTCGTGGAAACTATAATCAGTATAACACAAAAATAAAGTTAAAAATAATGATACGTATTTCTCTTCCGCACAATAAATGTCGCTGTAACGCACAGTGTCAGCAGTTCCGCAACGGTAATGGAATACCAGATTCCGTTGATGCCAAAGATCAGCGGCAGAATCAGAATGGCTGCCATCTGGAATACCAGTGTCCGCAGGAAAGAGATTAATGCGGATAGCAGACCATTGTTCAATGCGGTAAAGAACGCAGAACCGTAGATGTTAAATCCGTTGATCAGGAAAGCAAAGCAGTAGATTCGGAATCCCATGCGTGTCAACTCGAAGAGTGCCGGATCGTAGCCAACAAACAGGGATGCCAGTGGTGATGCGATCAGCTGAGCCAGTACAAATAGCGATATTGCCCAGGTGCTGATCAGACGGACACTTTTGTGGAACAGATTCTTCAATTCATCGTGGTTTGCAGCACCGTGATGATAGCTGACCAACGGTGCACTTCCGATAGAGTAACCAAAATAAATGGCGGCGAAGATGAAATTAACATACATGATCGTACCATAGGCAGCAACGCCGTCCTCACCTGCGAATTTCATAAGCTGTAGATTATACAGCGAGTTGACCAGCGAACTTGACAGGTTAGTCATAAGCTCGGAAGAACCATTGGTACAGGTCTTTAATAAAACTTTTGGGTAAAAATGTGTTTTTCCAAGCTTCAGCAGGCTGGAATTTTTGTGCCCAAAGTAGAAAATCGGAAAGATACCTCCGATCAATTCGCCACAGACAGTAGCAATCGCGGCACCTGCAAGTCCCCAATGCAACACGGCTACGAACAGAAAATCCAGAAGCATGTTGGTAACACCGGCAATTACAACAACGCGCAGACCGAGGTGGGGCTTTTCGGCAGCTACAAAGAAGCTCTGGAATACATTCTGCAGCATGAAACAGGTCAGTGAGATGCAGAGAATTCTTCCGTACAGAACACAGTTTTTCAGTAGCTCACCGCGGGCTCCAAGGATAATTGCGACAGGACGCATTGCAAATGCACTGAGTATGGCGATGATCAGCCCGCCGGCCAGTGTAATATAGACCAGCATGGAAAAATATTCATTGGCTTTTTCTTTTTTACCTTCTCCAAGAGTTTTCGCAACGAGAGCACTGCCTCCGGTACCGATCATAAATCCAAGCGCACTGATACCCATAAGAAACGGCATCATCAGATTGATTGCCGCAAAGGCACTTTTCCCAACAAAGTTGGATACAAACAGACCATCCACAACGCTGTAAATGGATGTAAAGATCATCATTACAATGGATGGCAATACAAAGCGTAATAATTTGCGATAAGTGAAATGTTCCGACAATTGGATGTTCATAATTATAAATCCTCCGGATATGAAGATAATCCCTAGCGTAAATACCGTAAATTATAGTCCGAAATCGTATTCGCGTCAATGGAAAAATGATAAAAGTGAAATTAAAAATGGTTTTCACATTTGGTTGACAAAAGTAATTGTTGTGATAAAATAAGGACTGTTTTCAAGAAAAAGCTATATGAGGAGCGGATATGAAGAAGAAATATTATATATTTGGCATTTTGTATTTGGTAGCGATTGTTTTTATAATGAATGATACCTGGCTGTATACTACTCCAATTGCAAAGTTGACGAAAGTTGAGACAACCAGAGAAGTAGAAGGAAAAAGCACCCGGGGAACAGCAGAGAAGAAATATAGCCAAAAGATGCAGGGGATTATTTTAAATGGTGAAAAAAAGGGAAAAACAGTGCATTTTTCCAATGAGTATACATATACAGAAATGTTAAAGCAGAAATATCACAAAGGAGATAAAGTATTTGTAAGTGGTTCTGGAATCAAGGGAGTAAAACGGGATACAGAGCTTGTAATGCTGTTGGGAATTTTGATTTTCGTACTTGTGGAAGCGGCAGGACGAAAAGGGATATTAACGATAATAACAGTTGGAATCAATATTATGATATTTGCGGTGTTTTTCGTGAAAGCAGATAATACATCAAATGTGGTGGCAATCTGTAACAAAATCGTTATTCTATTTGCCATAGTGACATTAGTTGGTTTGAATGGCGTGAATAAGAAGACGTGGGCGGCATTGTTGTCAACCTTATGTGTGCTTGTATTGATCATGGGGATGTTTGATTTGGTTATCAGACATGTACAGGAACTGGATTACTCAACGATGGAATATCTGGGAAGCATTGATAATCCGGATGATATGTTCCATGCGGAAATATTGTTATCCGGATTGGGTGCCATTATGGATGTTGCCGTCGCTATAGCAGCGGCGTTAGGTGAAATCGTAAAACAGAAACCGGATGTCACATTTCTTGAACTTTTTAAATCAGGAAGAAAAATAGGTTATGATATTATGGGGACGATGATTAATGTGTTGCTATTTGTATTTGGCAGTGGTTTGATTCCCACTTTTCTGATTCGAATGAATAATGATATCCGGTTTGTAACGATTGTTAAATTGTATATTCCCTGTGAATTGTGTCGCTTTTTGGTTGAAAGTATAGGAATTGTATGGACGATCCCGGTTTCGATATTTATTACAACCATTTTTATGAAACTGTCTATGAAAAAAAGGAGAAAATCATGTTAGGTATACTTGGTTTGATTTTATTGTTTTCTGTTATAATTGTTGGAGGCGAGAGAGGTGCGATATCATTGATTGCTCTATGTGGTAATCTCCTGCTTCTTAGCTTGAGTATTTTTCTTATGGCAATTGGTGTACCTTCACTGTTGGTTACAATCGGAGCGAGTGGAGCCGTTTCTTGTATTACCTTATTTTACCAAAATGGTTCGAATATAAAAACGTGGAGTGCATTTGTTGCTGTTGTGGTCACAATGAGCGTGTTATTTGTTTTTATTTATGGTGTTGTGTGGAGAACGGAAATTGGAGGTCTGAATGAGATACAGGCGGTAGGAGAAGATGTGCTTTATTATTACAATGTAAATTTAGGTATTAGCATGAAAAATGTTATGGCATCTATCATCATATTAAGTACATTGGGAGCGGTACTGGATATGTCTCTTACAGTTACGGTATCTGTATATGAGGTGAAGAACCATAAACCGGATATTACGATTACAGAAATGATTAAAAGTGGCATGCATATTGGTAGTGAAGTGATTGGAACGACGGTGAATACGTTACTTTTTGCATATCTTGGTGAATCATTACTTCTTTTTTCATATCTGAAGATGCAAAAGTACTCAATGGAGCTGCTGTTGAATTCGAAAATTTTGTTTCAGAATTGCGTATCTATGTTTTTCGGAGCGATTGCGTGTGTGCTTGTGATGCCAATTTCCGCAATATTACTTGCTAAAATGGCATGGTTAGAAGAGTTAGAATAGAAGTTTAAAGTGTGACAGGAGGACGTGGTTTATGATAGACGGACATATTCATTATATAGAATACATGGGAGCAGACCGATTAAACCAGATTGTGGAAGAATATCATTATGATGGAATCGCATTGCAATGCATTCCGGACAGTGCGGGACGTGAAGTGCTGGGGGATGCATTTCGCTACAGAGAGCAGTGTCCGATGCCGGTTTATATATTTGGAGGAATCAGAAGAGAATTATACCGACTGCCTGAAGATGAACTTAAGACAGCACTTGTGTCGGAAGCGCGAAATCTTATGACAAAAGGCTGTACAGGAATCAAGATGTTAGAAGGTAAGCCAAATATTCGCAAATATTATCCAATTCCGGATTTTGATCAGTCGGTGTGGGAGGATTACTGGGCATATCTGGAACAGGAGCAGATACCGGTGTATATGCATGTGAATGATCCGGAAGAATTCTGGGATGCGTCGCAGGTAACAGAATTTGCGAAGAAGGCGGGCTGGTTTTACGATGAGACCTATGTGAATAATGAAGATCAATACCGGCAAATGCAGAACGTATTGGAGCGGCATCCAAAGCTTCGTATCTTATTCCCACATTTTTATTTTATGTCCAGACAGTTACCGAGACTATCAGAGTTGTTGGATCAATTTGAGAATGTAAGGATTGATATTACACCGGGAAGTGAACTGTTCTATAACCTGTCGGAGGACAGAGAGCATGCAATCCGATTTTTTGAAAAATATCAGGACAGGATCTGCTACGGATCTGATATCGGAGCCAGGGTACTGGTAGCAGAAGAACCGAAGCTGTTATCTATGGAAGAAAGCCGGTCAAGAATACGGCTGATCACGGAATTTCTGGAGACTAAGGGTGACTATCCGCTGAGACCAGACGGCTACTATATCAGTGCAACAGACCGCACCATGCATGGACTGGGACTGGATAACAAGATGTTGGATAAGATTTATAATGAGAATTTTTTGCATTTTATCAAGGCACAATAAGGCAGAAAACATTGGATAAAATAGCTGCTGTGAAAGAGGCAGATGTATAAAAATAGAAAATCATTCCATACTAAGCCATAACACAAGGCTTAAGCTATGGAAGGTGGACAGATATGATTCAGAGAACAAAGGGAGCCCAGAGCATAGTATTTGCCGAGGCTCCTTATATTATGAGCAGCGCATCAGTAGTGGGAAAGAAAGAGAGTGAAGGACCATTAGGAGAGTTATTTGATACATTTGATGAGACCAACCTTTTTGGGGAGGAAACCTGGGAACTGGCAGAAGGCGTTATGCAGAGGGAAGCGTGTGTGCGCGCACTTCATAAGGCTAATGTAACACCAGAGCAGGTACGTTATCTTTTTGGCGGTGATCTGCTGCGTCAGGGGATTGCTACATCGATGGGAGCAGAAAGTTTGCAGATTCCGCTGTTTGGATTGTTCGGAGCTTGTTCTACATCCGGTGAGGCACTGGCACTTGCAGCTATGTGCGTGGCAGCAGGATATGGAGAACGGATGCTCGTTGTGACATCCAGTCATTTTGGAACGGCAGAGAAGGAATTTCGGTTTCCATTAAGCTATGCGAACCAGAGACCCTTGTCTGCACAGTGGACGGTGACCGGAAGCGGTGCATTTCTGGTTGGCAATAAGAAAAGCAATGTGAAAATCACAGGACTTACGATAGGGAAAATCGTGGACTATGGGTTAAAAGATTCCCAGAATATGGGAGCCTGTATGGCTCCGGCAGCTGCGGATACGATTGCAGTGAATCTGAAAGATATGGGACGTAGTCCAGAAGATTATGACCGGATTATAACAGGAGATCTGGGATACGTAGGGCAGAGCATTCTGCTGGATCTGATGCGGAAGTGGAAGATTGATCTGACGCAGAATCATATGGACTGTGGCATGACAATCTTTAATCAGCAGACCCAGGATACTCATTCCGGCGGCAGTGGATGTGGCTGCGCAGCAACGACGCTTGCAGCATATATTTTACCAAAGCTCAGAACCGGAGAATGGAAACGTGTATTATTTGTTCCTACAGGTGCACTCATGTCAACTGTCAGTTACAATGAAGGCGAGAGCGTGCCGGGAATCGCTCACGGAATCGTACTGGAACACGAGCCGTCCGGTAAGAAACAGGAGGTGGAGTAAATGGATTATGTAAATGCATTCTGGGTGGGTGGACTGATCTGTGCATGCGTTCAGATTCTGCTGGATCGAACCAAGCTGATGCCGGGACGCATTATGGTACTGTTAGTGTGCAGTGGAGCAGTACTTGGATTCTTTGGCGTATATGAACCATTTCAGAAATTTGCCGGAGCAGGTGCAAGTGTACCGTTGCTGGGATTTGGCAATACACTGTTCCGTGGCGTAAAAGAAGCGGTAGAAAAAGATGGTGTGATCGGGATCTTCACGGGAGGATTCAAAGCCAGCGCAGCCGGAATCGCAGCCGCGCTGATCTTTGGCTATCTGGCATCCTGGATATTCGAGCCACAGATGAAGAAATAAGGATTCCAGACAACCCTAATCCATGATTAGATGCCCTTTTTTCATGAGTGAAAAGGTCAGATCTAACAGAGCTTTTGCAGAAACGAGTGCTGAATCGGCACCTTCTGTGAGGGCTTCTTTTATTTTATTGGCAAATGTATCCCGCATATCTCCGGAAATATCCGATGGAATGCATTGTCCCTGTTCCAGCAGGAGCCACAGAAAAGCAGTGTCTGCGGAAACCGGGTTCTGATACAGGATATCGACCTGTAGTTCGGCATTTAGCCCCGGAATAGCAGACTGGTGAGGCATGAAATAAGTCCTGCCATTAAAAATACCGAGTTTTGCACGAGTAATCAGTTTCTGCTTCTCAAGCACGAGTCCGATTTCGTTGGAAAGTGCGTTCAGATGTCGGTCTGACCAGCTGCTGCAATAATCCTGCAGAAGTGAGGAGAGGTCGTTTGGTTCCATTTCCCTGATGTGTTCATAGAGCGGCTGAAACCATGCTCTGGTAAAATGGTCGACATCATTTAGCGATCCGGCTATCGGTGAGCGTGAGCAGTCCATTCTGTGTCATTTCCCAGAGGGCTGCTGTGAGAAGTCCGGTTACTTTTCGACAGTCATTGCCCGAAAGCTTGCCTTTGCCCCGGACACTGTATACAAAATAAGCTTCGGTTATGGAAATATCATTCATAAGAGCATCTCCGTTCGTTTTTGATTACTTTCATCATAACAGTTAGGTAAAGGATTGACAATCGGGAAATATTCATAGAATATTAAGAAAATACTACCAATATTCTTTGGTATTTATCGGTATACTGGTGATATTCAAGGGGGAGAGGAGGAAGTTATGAGGAAGGTTATAGAAGTGAAGCATCTGTATAAGCTGTACCGACTGGGTAATGAAGTAGTCCGTGCGCTGGATGGCGTGGATTTTACCATATACGAAGGAGAGTTTTGTGCAATCGTCGGAACTTCCGGTTCCGGCAAATCTACATTATTAAATATGCTTGCAGGTCTGGAGAGACCCACAAAAGGAGAAGTGATCATCAGCGGTCATCATATTGAGAAACTGAACGAAGAGCAGCTGGTTACATTTCGACGGGAGCATGTTGGCTTTATCTTTCAGTCCTTTCATCTGTTAGGAACGATGGATGCACTGGAAAATGTAGCATTACCGCTTAGCTTTCGAGGAGAACCGAAAGAAAAAAGGCTGAAAAAGGCAGAAAAGATGCTGCGGTTAGTAGGACTTGAGAAGCACGCGAAGCATTTGCCGAAGCAGATGTCAGGCGGGCAGCAGCAGCGAGTAGGCGTTGCAAGGGCATTGGTTGTAGAACCGGATATTATCTTTGCGGATGAGCCAACAGGAAATTTGGATTCTCATACATCAGAAGAAGTAATGCAGCTTATGCAAAAGGTGGTAAGAGAACAGCATATGACGCTTGTCATGGTGACTCATGATAATCATCTGGCGTCTTACGCGGACCGGGTATTTCATATTATAGATGGTAAGATTGTGAAGGTGGAGGATAACCGGGAATTGACTGAAGCCGGGGGAGAAAAAGAAACGGAGGGTAAAGAGTAATGAAGAGAGTAAGCAGATGGCTGATGAGTTTGTGTATTGCGGCATTACTTGCGGGTACAGTAGGGATACTGCCGGCAAAAGCAGCAGATGCAGCACTTAAAGTAACTACACCGGGGAATAAAGTACAGACTTATCAATATCAGAAAGCGCAGGATTTTGTACTGAATGTAGCGAACAACAGTGATCAAACACTGAAGAATATCAAGGTAGAACCGGTATTGAAAAAGAATACAGATAAATGGCCGTTTAAGACAGAGTATCAGAGCTATGAGGCATCCATTCCGGAGCTGAATGCAGGTGATAGCGGAAGCGTAAAGTTTAATTTCACACAACGTGATGATGCGGGAGATAAGACATACCGTCTGACATTTGCAGTGACGGCGGAAAATGAAAGCGGCGAAAAAGTCTATGATGATAAAGTAACCTACAGTGTGAATACCAGTGCAAAACCGGAATCCCAGAAGGAGGATTCGAAGAGCGATAATTCGGGACAGTCAGCAGGTGGTTCCAATGATGGCGGAAACATTGATGCATATGCCGGCGGCGTAGACAATGGAGATGCGGTGTACAGTGGCGGCGGAGGCGGTGAAGCTTCCGGCAATGGTTCTGTTCCGAGAGTTATCGTGACCGGATTTACTACCAATCCTGCTGATGTAAAGGCAGGAAGTGATTTTACACTGACACTTCATCTGAAAAACACATCCAAATCCAGCAGAGTCGGCAATATGCTGTTTGAGCTGGAAGCACCGACAGAAGGCAGTGATGAGCAGACTACTGCACCTGCATTTTTACCATCGTCTGGTTCGAATTCCATTTATCTGGATGGAATTGCTGCAAATGGCACCGCAGATATTTCGATTGATCTGAATGCGAAGGCAGATCTGGTACAGAAGCCATACAGCATTAATGTGAGTATGAAATACGAAGATGCCAATGCATCACAGATCGAGGCTTCTTCGAGCATATCCATTCCGGTGAAACAGGATGCAAGATTCGAATTCAGCGAATTCGAGATTACTCCGGAAAGCATAGCTATAGGTGAAGAGGCAAATGTATCCTGCAATCTGTATAATCTGGGACGAATTAAGCTGTATAATGCAAAAGCTATTTTCGAAGGCGAGGATATCAAGAAAAATGAAACATTTCTCGGCAATCTGGAGCCGGGTTCCAGTACTTCAATTGATGTGATGCTTGAGGGAATACAGGCAACACAGGGAGATGGACAGGTGAAGATGACACTTTCTTATGAAGATGAATCAGGAACAGTGTCTACAACGGAACAGACATTTAATCTTACTGTAACTGAGGCGACAGATGATGCGGGGGTAGACGAGATGCCGGAAGAGAATGCGGCCGGTGGACTTCCGATTGTTCCGATCATTCTTGTGATTTTGATCATTGCAGGCATTGTGGCAGCAGTAGTGATCAAAAAGAAAAAGAAATCTCAGAAATTAGCAGAGGAAGAGGAGGATTTGCTGGATGAACTGGATGGACCTTCTGAGGATGAGCATCAATAATCTGAAGCGGAGAAAGCTCCGGACATTTCTGACCGTTCTCGGCGTCATGATCGGTACAACTTCTATTGTCGTCATGATCTCATTGGGGCTTGGGCTTCAACAGGCCATGCTGCAGGAAATTGAAAATGCCGGAGGGATGAATACGATTAATGTAACTGGTATCGCAAGCGGTGAAAGCATGTCTTATTCCGGTGATTCTTCCGATGAAGCCTCTGAAAAAAGGTTGAATGACAGTGCGGTTGCAGAACTAGCCAAATTGGATCATGTGACAAGTGTTTCGCCGGAATATGATATGTCTGTGCTGCTGCTCAAAGGCGGCTATGAAGGATGGGCAGAACTGGTTGCTATGAAACCGGAGGATCTAAAGGCTTTGAAGCTGGATTTGAAAGAGGGCGGTCGACTGCCGAAATCGAACAGCGGCAATTTAGAATTGATATATGGAAATGGAGTCATTACGAATTTTACGGATAAAAGTGGCACCAACAGCTATTATGAAACAGGAGAACTGGCAGATATTGATCTGGAAAAAGACAGCGTATTTCTGGTGTTAGATCAGGACGGATATTATGCGGCGCAGAATACACAGGCTTTTGGGACGACAGACGGTTCTGCTGACAGTAGTGGCAGCAGTGATGGCAGTCAGACACAGAAGGCTGTCCAGAAACATGCAGTGAGAGCCTGCGGCGTGATAGCAGGAGATCCGGAGAACTATAAAACAGGTTATCAGAATATTTATTGCGATCTGGATACCTTGAAACAGGTACTGAAAAAAGAATTTAACGGTCGTGCGATTCCTGGTCAGCCAACGACGAAAAATGGGAAACCTTATAAAGATTTCTGCTACAGTTCGGCGAAAGTTAAGGTTGATGATCAGGATAAGCTTGATGAGGTTGTGTCCGGCATCCGGTCAATGGGATATAATGCAAGTACCAATGCAGAGTATATGGAGAGTGCCAAGAAGCAGATGGGCATGATCCAGGCTGTGCTTGGCGGTATCGGCGCAGTATCACTGTTAGTGGCTGCTATCGGTATTGCCAACACTATGATGATGTCCATTTACGAACGTACCAAAGAAATCGGAATCATCAAGGTATTGGGATGCAGTCTGAAAAATATCCGGGAAATGTTTCTGATAGAAGCTGCTTCTATCGGACTGATCGGTGGGGTGGCAGGTATGGTGCTGAGTTATATTCTGTCAGCGATTATTAACTTTCTGACAGGTCATGGAGCGGCCATGGGAATAGAAGGCAATCTGTCGTATATTCCAATATGGCTGGTGCTGGTAGCGATTGCATTTGCTACACTGATCGGTACGCTGGCCGGATTCTTTCCGGCACTCCGGGCGATGAAGTTAAGTCCGTTAGCGGCAATAAAAACAGAATAAATACAAAAGCGGGAAGAAACTTCAATAAAATAGAAGCTCTTCCCGTTTGTTATTTAATCTTCTTCAATTACCTGAATCTCCAGATAATCAAAATCAATGGAATCTACAAAATTATCCTGATAGAATCTTGCCTTGGCGTGGCGCTTGAATTCCTGGATGGTGCTGTCCAGCCAGATCGGCTTACTCAGGTCAAACTCATAACAGACCTCGTCCAATGCATGAAATACCTTATGTGTGCGGGTGTCCTCAGATTCATCACAGATTGTGGTGTCGCGGAGCATTCGGTTGTCTTTAAATTCTTTAGCCCATAATCGAAACATATGTCCATCCTCCCTGTTCGTATCATAAGAGGAGATTCTGTAAATGTCAAGACTTGCATTTATGGATATAGGTGTGTAACAATGTAGCAAGAGGTGAAAAATATGGACGGAGATAAGAGAAGAAAAGAAATCATGGAACTCTTAAATACAGAAAAAGATCCATTGTCCGGTACAAGCCTTGCAAAGAGGCTTGGTGTCAGCAGACAGGTAATCGTGCAAGATATCGCACTTCTGCGTGCAACGAATAGGAATATTTTATCTACTAACAGAGGCTACATGTTATACGGCAAGCAGGAGGATAAGTTGACCTGTAAGCGAGTGGTAGCAGTGAAGCATACGGATGAGCAGATGCGGGATGAGCTTTACTGTATTGTGGATGCCGGGGCGAAGGTGTTGGATGTGATTGTTGAGCATGAATTATATGGTCAGATATCGGTGGATCTCTTTATCAATAGCAGACGGGATGTGGATGAATTTATGGAGAAGCTTCTTGGCAATACAGCCAGACCGTTAAAAGAACTGACCGGAGATATTCATTTTCATACGATTGAAGCGGAATCGGACCGGATTCTGGATCTGGTAGAAGAAGGGTTAAAAGAAAAACAATTCTTGATTTCATAAAGTTCATATGTTAGACTTTCCACGTGACAAGACAACTGTAATTTGCTGTAAATGCAAATATAGAGAGTAGATATGAGGAGATTTTGTTATGGGAAAGTGCAGAAAAATATTTGACAGAATATTTATTGATGGTTTGAGCGGTATGGCGCAGGGATTATTTGCAACACTGATCATTGGAACAATCATTCAACAGATTGGCACATTGATCGGCGGCTCGATCGGGGATATGATCTTCGTGATCGGAAAAGTTGCGGCTTCATTGACGGGAGCTGGCATCGGCATTGGTGTAGCATATAAGTTTGGATGTAGTCAGCTGGTAGTGGTATCTTCTGCAACAGCCGGAATGGTTGGTGCATTTGCAAGTAAACTGTTGGCTGGTACCGTATTAGTGGAAGGTACGATGGTCTATGCAGGACCGGGAGAGCCATTAGGTGCATTTCTTGCTGCATACGTAGGCATTGAGCTCGGACAGTTAGTAACTGGTAAGACAAAGATTGATATTCTGGTGACACCGTTAGTGACGATTGGCGCTGGCTCGCTGGTAGGACTGATCCTTGGACCACCGATCACAGGATTTATGACGTGGCTTGGATCGCTCATTAACTGGGGAACAGAACAACAGCCATTTATTATGGGTATCGTAGTATCAGTATTGATGGGAATGATCCTGACGCTGCCGATCAGTTCCGCAGCACTCGGTATTATCCTGAATCTGTCAGGTTTGGCAGCAGGAGCTGCAACTGTAGGCTGCTGCTGCAATATGGTAGGATTTGCAGTGGCAAGTTATCGTGAGAATAAAGTAGGGGGACTTCTGGCACAGGGAATTGGTACTTCTATGCTGCAGGTTCCGAATATCGTACGTAAGCCAGTAATCTGGCTCCCGGCCATTTTGTCCAGTGCAATCCTAGGACCTGTGGGAACGATGCTGCTTCATATGACAAGCAATGCAACCGGTTCCGGAATGGGAACAGCAGGACTGGTCGGTCAGATCATGACATGGCAGACTATGGTTGCCACAGAGGCACCGATGGTAGTACTGATCAAGATTCTGGTGATCCAGATTGTACTGCCGGCAATTGTAACTCTGGCAATCTCAGAATTCATGCGCAAGAAAGAATGGATCAAGTATGGCGATATGAAGCTTGACTTATAAGAAATAACCCCCTAAGATATATGATGCTAGGGTTTAAACGTTCCAAATCCATATGAGTCTGCTCATCAGTGGAGAAAAGGCGTTGAATAATCCGAAAAATCAGATAAGTAAGAAAGAGCAACATAGAGAAAGTAGGGGGAAATATGCTGGGAACAGGACTCGTTCACATTTATTACGGAGACGGAAAAGGAAAGACAACAGCTGCCATGGGACAGGCAATACGTGCTGCAGGAAGCGGACTTAAGGTACTTGTATTCCAATTTATGAAAGATAATTCATCCAGCGAGCGAAAAGCACTGGAGATGATTCCAAATATCACATTACTTCCAGGCAAACGCCATACCAAGTTTTATAATCAGATGAACAGCGAAGAGAAGGCGGAATACAGACATTACAACACCAAGCACTCGATGAGATTGCCAAATTCTGCATCAACTTCGATGTATTGGTTATGGATGAAGCAGTCTGTGCAGTAGATCTGGGACTGTTAAGCGAAGAAAAACTGGTAAAATTCGTAAAACACAAACCACGCGGACTCGAGATTGTCATGACAGGTCATCACATGACCGACGCACTCTTCGAATGCGCCGACTACGTCACCGAAATGACCAAAGTAAAACATCCATACGACACAGGAAGATCCGCCAGAGAAGGAATAGAGTTTTAGCGTTAAAAGAAGAGGAAAAGGTTAGATACCGGGGTGCTTGCACACCAAGGTATCTAACCTTTTTCGATTCTCACGGAAATGAGCATGGAGCAACGTAGTTGCGGAATGCGAATTGCCGTGACAGAGCGCGAAGCGATCTGCTTTAACGCGAAGCGTACAAAAAAAGAAGTCCACGGAAATAGAGGTGCAGCGGTCCTTTTTCTTTTCTGGAGAGCAGGTGGATACTATGCAGTTTTGGAGGAGTGTGGTAAAATGTGATTGTTTATCATGTTAGGAGATTAGGAAGGTAGATGAAATGAGGACAATTTTGTTATTGGAAGATGATGAGAATCTGAACCGTGGAATCGCGCTAAAACTGCAGAAAGAAGGGTATCAGGTTTTTTCCGCTTTTCAGATTTCAGAGGCAGAAAAATTGTTTGATGAAAATAGAATAGATCTGGTAATCAGTGATATTACTCTGCCGGACGGAAACGGACTGGAGTTTTGCAGGAAGATTCGAAATAAGAGCAAAGTCTTTGTACTGTTTCTCACGGCAATGGATTCGGAAATTGATATGGTAAACGGCTATGATGCAGGGGCGGATGATTATATTACAAAGCCATTCAGCCTGATGGTACTGGTTTCAAAAGTTCAGGCATTTATGAGAAGAATGGAAGGAGTCTGCGGACACAACAGAATCTTATCGGGAAATATCGAAGTAAATTATGGAGAAATGAGAGCGTTAAAACGAAATGCTGATGGAGTGACTCCTTTGACATTAAGTAAAAAGGAACTTCAGATAATGATTTACTTTATGGAAAACGCAAGGCAGATTTTATCAAAAGAACAGATTTTAGAGTATGTCTGGGATGTTGACGGGCAGTTTGTAGACGATAATACAGTTCCTGTAAATATCAGCCGATTGAAAGGAAAAATCGGGAATGATTATATACAAAATGTAAGGGGGATGGGATATATATGGACCGAAGAAAGCGTACAGGAGTAGCTCTGGCAGCAGGGCTGCTTTTTCTGTTTGTGACAGAGATATTGTTGCTGTTTCTGGCAGGAAATAGTTTATACAAGGAAGAGCAGGGGAAATTAGGGGCGTTAGTGCTGTCCCATCCGGAACAGGAGACGGAGTATATAGAGTTATTTGACAGAGGAAAGCAAAGAAATCGTCAGGAAGAGGAAGCGGGGAAAGAGCTGGAGGAGCGTTACGGGTATACTCCTTTTGATGGGAGAAGCGTGAAAACTTTTGCTGCATATGGAATAGGAATGGCGATGGTTTTTGTGGCAGGACTTGGAGTTTCATGGGTTTTGTTTTTGCAAAATAAAAGAGACCGGCAGCAAGATGAAAATAACCAGGAAGAACTTCGGGAAAAATATATAGAACTGCAGAATCATTTTGAAAAAGTAAGAGAAAAACTTTCCAGAGAAGAAAACAATACAAAATCTTTAATTACAGATATTTCCCACCAATTGAAAACACCGATTGCTTCATTGAAGATGAGTTGTGAACTGGCGGGGTCTGCCGATTTAACCTGGGAGGAACGGGAAGAATTTTATAAAAAGGAATGGGATGAAATTCAAAGACTGGAAAATCTTTTGGATTCACTGATTCATGTGTCCAGATTGGAATCTGGGATGATTCAGATTCAGCCAGAGATGGGCAGTCTGAAAAATACATTGGTACAGGCTGTAAACAGTGTGTATATGAAAGCGTATGAAAAATCCATAGATATTTCTCTGGATGAATTTCAGGATGTGCAAATTGTACACGACTCGAAATGGACAGGAGAAGTGTTCGTAAATATTTTAGACAACGCAGTAAAGTATTCGCCGGAGCATACAGAAATCCGAATTCGGGTAACAGAGCTTGCTACCTGCATGATGCTGGAATTTATCGACCAGGGAACAGGTATTCCGGCAGAAGAGGCGCATCGGGTATTTCAGCGTTTTTACAGAGGAAACCAAGAGTATGTAAAAAAACAGGAGGGCTCTGGGGTTGGACTTTATCTTGCCAGAAAAATTTTGGAAGAGCAGAAAGGCACGATTTGTGTAAAAGTAGCACCTGAAGGCGGTAATAATTTTGTGGTGACATTACCAAAGAAATAGATTTCTGAAAAAAAGATTTCTTACAAAATTGTTATGCTTTTTGTAAGCCTGCTGTAAGACGGGATTGATAGAATGACATTAGCAAAGAAAAAGGAGGCTTCAAAGTTTATGAAAGCAATATTAGAAACAAGAGATCTTGTGAAATATTATGGAAAAGGCGATAATTTGGTGAAAGCTATTGACCATACAGATTTAATAATCGAACCAGGTGAATTTACAGCAATTGTAGGACGTTCTGGATCGGGAAAAAGTACTCTTCTTCATATGCTGGGAGGATTGGACCGTCCTGATTCCGGAAAGGTTTTGATAGAAGGAAGAGATATTTTTAAACTGAAAGATGAAAAACTTGCAGTGTTCCGCAGAAGAAAGATTGGGTTTATTTTCCAAAGTTATAATTTAGTACCATCCTTAAATGTTTGGGAAAATATTGTGCTACCCATTGGATTGGATGGAAAGAAAGTGGATACAGAGTATGTTATGGATATTATCTGTAGAATCGGAATGGAGGATAAATTGAAATCCTTACCGAATACTCTTTCTGGTGGGCAACAGCAGCGGGTTGCTATTGCAAGAGCGTTGGCATCCCGCCCGGCGATTATTTTAGCAGATGAACCAACAGGAAATTTGGATTCCAAGACGGAGTTAGAAGTGATTTCTATGTTGAAATCCTGTGTTTCAGAATATGGGCAGACACTGGTTATGATCACGCATGATGAGACCATTGCGCAGATGGCTGACCGTATGATTGTCATTGAAGACGGTAAGGTGGTGAGAGCATGAAAACAGTAACAAAAACAGCGCTTGCCAATGTAAAACAGAACAAAGGAAGAAACTTTTTATGTGGATGCGCCATTGCACTGACTACGTTTCTGATATTTGTTGTTTTAACGGTGGGATATGGAATGATCCGCGTACAGCTTGCATCGGTGGATGCTTATTATCCAACTTACCATATTATGTTCCGCCAAGTTTCCGAGAAAAACACCAAAGCACTTCAGGTGCATAATGATATAGAAGAAATCGGTCTGAGAATGGATTTGGGACAGATTATAGATGATGATGCCACAATCATTATGACCGCTATGGATAATAATGGGATTCGGTTGAACAAAGCGGAGTTAGAAGAAGGAACTTTCCCAAAAAATGAAAAAGATATTGTTGTTTCCAAGGGAGTTTTAGAGGAACTGGGAATTCAGGGGAAATTGGGTGATGAAATCACGATTCCATACCAAATTTACGAAAAAGACGGTATGGGATATGCGAAAGAAGACACTTTCCGCATCTGTGGCTTTATGGAATCTTCTGATTTGAATAAAGAAAAGAAAATGTATTTTGTGATGAATTCCATGGAATATGCGAAACAGATGATACCGGAAGCAGACAGAGAATATCGTGTGATGTTCCGTCTGGCAGATGCAGAGCATATGACAACAGATGAAATCGAAGCGAGGGGAAAAGAAATCGGAGAGGATTTTGGTGTACCTGAGGGAAATGTGGTAGAAAACAGAGAGTATTTGGTTGCAAATTATACGGATCCGTCATTTGTAAAAGGAATGATCGTGGTAATCGTTATGGTTGTTTTAGCAGGAATCCTGACTATTTACAGTATTTATTATGTGTCTATGATACCAAAAGTACAGGAATATGGAAAATTAAAAGCCATAGGCTCCACCAAAAGACAGATTCGGCAGATGGTATTCCGTGAAGGAATGCTGGTTACGGCGCTTGCCCTCCCTGTAGGATTGCTTATCAGTAGTTTCCTGTCCAGATGGATTATGAAACAGATGATTACTTTTATGGCAGGCGAAGACCCTCTAATGCAGGTAGCAGCAGAACTTGTAAAAAATGGTGAGGTATCTTTGTTGCACTGGTGGATTTATGCGATTACCATTATGGCGGTGCTCTTTACTTCCGCAGTTTCTTTGGCAAAACCGATGCGAATTGCTGCCAAAGTTTCGCCCATTGAGGCTATGCGTTATCAGGGGTTAGAAAAACGTGGGAAAAAAGTACGGAAAGGCTATCAGAATCTCACGATTTTTCGTTTGACAAAAGCAAATATGGCAAGAAATAAAAAGAGGACTGGGATTACGATTGTTACATTAGGAGCAACTGGTATTCTGTTCATGGTTGTGGCAACTATTTTATCTTGCGCGGCACCGAAAGAAATTGCAAGAAAGGATATTGAATCTGATTATAAAATTGAATTGGAAACATGGGGTGGGGACAAAATGAATCCGGACAGAGACTGGAGACAGGTTCAGCAGAATAACCCCTTGACGAAAGCGTTTATTGATCAGGTTCGTGATGTAGACGGTGTGGAAGAGGTAAAGGTAAAAACATTTATGAATGGCGAAATTCCGAAACTATCTATGGATGGTGAAATTTGGGGCGCGGATATTATTGGACTGGATGCATCTTATGCAGAAACGCTGGAAAAAGGAGAGATACAAGGACATGTGACATATGAAGAATTGGAAAAAGGAGATAAAATCCTCATGTCTGCTAATATGGTATACTGGTTCCCGGAACTGAAAGTGGGAGATTCCTTGAAGATGGTTTTGAATATGGGAGATGACCAGGTAGAAAAGACTTTTGAGATAGGAGCCATCGGAGATTACTATGAAAGCCTTGGCGGAAGTTCATTTTATCTGCCCCAATCAGTGTTGGAAAAAATGAATCCCAATAATCTGAACTACACACTGGAAATCACAGTGAATGATCAGAAAAAGAACAGTGCATATCAGGAACTTCAGGCACTTGCCGACAACAGTGAATACCTGGTGACAGGAAGTTATGAAGAGCAACTTCAGGAGTGGGAAAAGAAGATGCGGTTGATGAGCGTTTTGTGTTATACATTTCTGATTATTCTGGGTGGAATTGGAATCATGAATCTTGTGAACACTATGATGAACAGTATTTACACAAGAAGGCGGGAGCTTGGAATGATACAGGCGATAGGAATGTCTGAAAAACAGTTGATCCGTATGCTGCAACTGGAAGGAATCATCTATACTTTGGGAACATTGGCAGTTTCTGTGGGCATTGGAAGTCTTGTAGGATATGGTGCATTTCTTTATGCAAAAACCAAACACATGTTTCAGATCAGTGAGTATCATTTTCCAGTGGTCCCAGCAGTGCTTTTGATTTGTGTGGTTGCCTTTTTACAGGTACTGCTCACATATGGAGTATCTGCAAATTTCCGAAAATTGAGTTTGATTGATCGGATACGATATGCAGAGTAATATATTAAAAACATCATATATACAAAGGGAAACGCTATAAAAAACAGAATTGCCCAATATGATTAAAAGGACCGCCGTGCCATAAAGAAAGCTCCCTTCTAAATAAACAAGATTTTATTATTTCTCTTGTCTACTTAGAAGGGAGCATATCAAATGACATTCTTAAAAAAGTGTGAATTTTATGACAAACTCCAACAATTGTGCTATACTAAAAACAAGTAAGTACGTTAAGACTCTTCCGTAGAGAGGAGAGGATTATTACAGTATGGAGACAGCGATTCGTAATTATGAGGATGTAGACAGCTGGAAGACGGTGATGTTTTTATATACGTCAGCGTTGAAGGAAGTGGGTACAAAGCTGGAGATTTTAAATGATGAATTTCAGCATGTACATAGTTACAATCCAATCGAACACATCAAGACAAGAATTAAGACCCCGGAGAGTATTGTTAAAAAGCTAAAGCGCAACGGACACGAGACATCAATCGAGAACATGGTGAAGTATGTGAATGACATTGCAGGTGTGCGTCTGATCTGTTCTTTTACTTCTGATATATATAAATTGGCAGAGATGATAGGTAATCAGACAGATCTCAAGGTGTTGTCAATCAAGGACTACATTAAGAATCCGAAAGAAAGCGGATATAAGAGTTATCATATGCTGGTGTCAGTGCCAATTTTCCTGTCAGACAGTGTTGTCGATACGAAGGTGGAGATCCAGATACGGACGATTGCAATGGATTTCTGGGCAAGTCTGGAACATAAGATATATTATAAGTTTGAGGGCAATGCGCCGGATTATATCAGCAGGGATTTGAAAGAGTGTGCTGATATGGTAGCAACATTGGATGATAAGATGCTTCAGTTAAATGAAGCAATCCTTGCGTGTGTCGCCAATCAGGAGACGCAGGCAGAGCCGCAGGAAAAAGTGGCTGATAATATGCTGAAAGAGCAGGAAGAGTTATTAGAACGTACAGGAAGTGTCTAAGGGCATAGGCTCCCGTTTTACATTTTGTAGAGCGGGAGTTTTTTTGCGTTACGAGGTTCTGAATAGCTATCTTTTACTTGCATTTAACATTTCCTGGATTTCAGATTTAACATAGCACTTGTATGATTCTAAATGTGAAGTGAAGAACACAAAAACACAGAACAAAAGGAGTATGGAAAAGATGAAATTAAAAAAAGTTATAGCAGTAGCTGGCGTATGCGCCATGGTGACAGGAATGATTGCAGGATGCGGAAATAATAGCAGTGATACATCGTCTGACAGCAGCTCAGATAGTAAGACGGAAGCTTCTTCTGACTGGGATGCATCAAATGACATCAGTGTGGTATCCAGAGAAGATGGATCAGGAACAAGAGGAGCATTCATCGAACTGTTCGGCATTGAAGAAAAAAACGGAGATGAGAAGGTTGACAATACTACCGATGAGGCTCAGATCACTAACAGTACATCCGTTATGCTGACAACAGTAGCCGGTGATGATTATGCGATTGGTTATGTATCACTCGGAGCTCTGGATGACAGCGTAAAGGCAGTTAAGATTGATGGAGCTGAAGCAACTGCTGATAATGTAAAGAGTGGAGATTACAAAGTATCAAGACCGTTTAACATTGCAACAAAAGAAGGAAGTGAAAGCGAACTTGCAAAAGACTTTATCTCATTTATCCTCAGTAAAGAAGGTCAGGCTGTTGTAGCTGAGAACGGATATATTTCTGATGACAATGCAGAGCCATTTTCAGGATCTAACCCTTCAGGAAAAATCGTAGTTGGTGGATCTTCTTCTGTATCACCTCTGATGGAGAAACTGATCGAGGCATACAAAGAGAACAATCCGGATGCAGAGATTGAACTTCAGACAACTGATTCCACAACAGGTATGACATCAGCAATCGATGGAACCTATGACATCGGTATGGCATCAAGAGAACTGAAAGATACAGAACTTTCTGAAGGACTGAAAGCACAGGTAATTGCTACAGATGGTATTGCAGTTATTGTAAACAAGAATAGCACGATTGATGAGCTGAGCAGCGATCAGGTAAAGAGCATCTACACTGGTGAAACACTTACATGGGATGAGGTAGCCAAATAAATGAAACATAATGCATGGAAAGAATCTTTCATGCGGGGCGTATTCTTTATTGCCGCCTGCGCTTCGGTGCTGGCGGTAGCGCTTATTTGTATATTTCTTTTTGCAAATGGGCTCCCGGCGATGAAAGAGATCGGATTTGGAAAATTTTTAAGCGGGACATTATGGAGACCGAAAAACAATATCTTCGGTATCCTGCCAATGATCGTAGGAAGTCTGTATGTGACCGCCGGAGCGATTATTTTTGGAGTGCCGATCGGTATCCTGACATCCGTATATATGGCACATTATTGTCCGAAGCAGATCTATCGTCCACTGAAGATGGCAACAGAACTTCTGGCAGGTATTCCTTCCGTAGTATATGGTTTTTTCGGATTGGTCGTGCTGGTGCCGTGGATAAGGAACATTGCCAAATCCCTGCAGCATGCAGGCATTATCAGACAATCAGGAAATGGCAACAGTATTTTGACAGCATCCTTGCTTTTGGGAATGATGATTCTGCCGACGATCATCGGAGTCACAGAGTCTGCAATCCGTGCTGTGCCACCACAGTATTATGAAGGTTCACTTGCGCTTGGCGCAACACACGAAAGAAGTATATTCCGCACAGTACTGCCGGCGGCCAGGTCAGGTATTCTGGCAGGAGTTGTATTAGGTATCGGACGTGCGATCGGAGAGACCATGGCAGTTATTATGGTTGCCGGTAACCAGCCAAGACTTACAGGAAGTATATTCAAAGGTGTACGAACCCTGACAGCCAACATTGTCATTGAAATGGGGTATGCAGCAGATCTTCACAGAGAAGCATTGATCGCGACAGGAGTTGTACTTTTTGTATTTATTCTGATTATTAATGCAGCAGTAGCAATATTGAAGAGGAGGGCAGATTATGAATAAGAAAAATGATTTTTCACAGAAGATGTATTCTTATCTGCGCCATCCGGCTTCGCTTATTATGATGCTTCTGGTAAAACTGGCGGCACTTATTACATTTACGGTATTGATTTTTTTGATCATATATATTCTGGTACATGGCGTACCGTACCTGAAACCGTCGCTATTCTCTCTGCACTATAATTCGGAGAATGCATCATTGATGCCGGCACTGATCAATACTGTTATTATGACATTGCTGTCATTGCTTCTGGCAGTGCCGATTGGTATTTTTTCAGCGATTTTCCTGGCTGAATATGCTGGGAAGGGCAATAGATTTGTGGATATTATCAGACTTACTACAGAGACTCTGTCAGGTATTCCATCTATCGTATATGGATTGTTCGGAATGTTGTTCTTTGTAAGTACATGCCACTGGGGATTTTCGCTTCTGTCCGGAGCATTTACGCTGGCAATCATGATTCTTCCTCTGATTATGCGTACAACGGAAGAAGCACTTCTGTCTGTTCCGGATTCTTACCGGGAAGGAAGCTTTGGACTTGGAGCAGGTAAATTGCATACCGTATTTTATATTGTTCTGCCGTCTGCCGTGCCTGGTATTCTGGCGGGCGTGATCCTCGCGATCGGACGTATTGTGGGAGAGACAGCAGCACTTATTTATACGGCCGGTTCGGTAGCCCAGGTACCTTCAAGTGTACTGGGATCAGGAAGGACACTGGCAGTGCATATGTATCTGCTTGCGAGTGAAGGTCTGTATATGGATCAGGCGTATGCAACAGCAGTCATTTTGTTGGTGCTGGTAGTAGTGATCAATACATTGTCAGGTATTGTGGCGAAGAGGCTGACAAAAGCATAGAAAGGAAAGTATAATTTCGAAATGGGAAAGATAAAGATTAAGGATCTGGATTTATATTACGGTGATTTTCATGCATTGAAGAATATTAATCTGGATATCGAAGCAAATAAAATCACAGCATTTATCGGACCGTCAGGATGTGGTAAGTCTACACTTTTAAAATCATTAAACAGAATGAATGATCTGGTAGAAGGATGCAGAATTGAAGGAGAAGTAACACTGGATGGTGAGGATATTTTTCATAATATGGATGTGAATCTTTTGAGAAAACGTGTGGGAATGGTGTTTCAGAAGCCGAATCCATTTCCGATGAGCATCTATGATAATATTGCTTATGGACCGAGAACACACGGTATTCGTTCAAAAGCAAAGATTGACGATATCGTGGAGAAGTCTCTCCGCGATGCGGCAATCTGGGATGAATGCAAAGATCGTCTGAAGAAGAGCGCACTTGGTATGTCAGGCGGACAGCAGCAGCGACTCTGCATCGCGAGAGCATTGGCAGTGCAGCCGGAAGTACTTCTGATGGATGAACCAACTTCTGCACTGGACCCTATTTCTACTTCGAAGATTGAAGACCTTGCGGCAGAACTGAAAAAAGACTATACTATTGTCATGGTAACACACAATATGCAGCAGGCAGTCCGCATATCTGACAATACTGCATTTTTCCTGCTTGGAGAGGTTATTGAATACAACGACACAGAGAAATTATTCTCAATTCCTTCTGATAAGAGGACGGAAGATTATATCACAGGGAGGTTCGGATAAGATGCGGAACAGATTTGACAGACAGATGGAGTCATTGAACAGTCAGCTGACCCACATGGGTGAATTGTGTGAGGTCGCAATCAGCAGAGCTGCGAAGGCACTGCGTAACGGAGACTCGAATCAGGCGATGAATGTGGTTGAGGCAGACCATGAGATCGATCATATGGAGAAAGACATCGAACGTCTCTGCCTGCGTTTATTATTACAGCAGCAGCCGGTAGCGAGAGATCTGAGACAGATCTCAGCAGCACTCAAAATGATCACGGATATGGAGAGAATTGGAGATCAGGCATCTGATATCGCAGAGATTATTATTTCTGCAGGAATGAATGAGACCAATGAGATTCCTGAGATTGACAAGATGGCATCGGCTGTTTCGAAGATGGTGCATGACAGCGTAGCATCTTATGTTCAGCGGGATCTGGAACTTGCACGTGAAGTTATTGGGCAGGATGACGCGGTAGATGAGCTGTTTGAGACGGTGAAGAAGAAGCTGATGCGTCTGATCAGTGCCGGGGACGAAGATGGGAGTACGGCAATTGACCTGATCATGGTATCCAAGTATCTGGAGCGAATCGGAGATCATGCGACCAATATTGCAGAATGGGTAGAATTTTCAATTACAGGAGTGCATAAGGAGAGCCATATATGATCTATTGTGTAGAGGACGACGCGAATATCCGAGAATTGGTAGCATACACCCTTCAGACGATGGGATTTGAAGCAAAAGAGATTGAGGATGGTAAAGCATTAAAGAAAGCTTTGGCAGTTGAACTGCCAGAGCTTATTTTGCTGGATATCATGCTGCCAGGTGAGGATGGATTGACGCTTTTAAAGCAGTTAAAGGCAGATGCATTGACCCGGAATATTCCGGTGATTATGGTGACAGCTAAAGGAGCAGAATACGATAAAGTAATCGGTCTGGATCTGGGAGCCGATGACTATGTGAGTAAGCCTTTCGGTATGATGGAACTGATTTCCAGAGTTAAGGCGGTACTCAGACGTGTAGAGAGACAGAGGGATGAACGCCCACAGAAAGTTGTACATGGTGCAATTGAGATGGACGTGAAGAAGCATGAGATTCTGGTAAATGGAGAACCGGTGCAGCTTACGTTAAAGGAATTTGAATTACTGCGGAGATTATTGGAGCATCCGAATATTGTACTTACCAGAAATCAGCTGCTGGAAGAGATCTGGGGGTATGATTTTGATGGTGAGACACGTACCGTAGACGTACATATCCGTACATTGCGCCAGAAGCTTGGCACAGCAGGGGATATGATTGAGACAGTCCGGGGTGTAGGTTACCGGATCAGCGAATAAAGGAAGAGTTTTATGACACAGAAAATACAGCCTATGAGACAGAAGATGCAGCACAGCATGGTATTTGTTCTCACCGCAACATTGGTAATTGCATATATATTTTTAACAGGAATTATGTACCGTCAGACAGTTACCACGGTAGAAGAAGAGATTCACCGTGAGGCGGATTATATTAGCAAGGCAGTGCAGATTTCCGGTACGGAATATCTGAATCAAATGGATGAAGTGCGGGCTAATACGAGAATTACATGGATCAGTGCAGAGGGAACTGTGCTGTATGATTCAACAGAAGATGAGCACACATTTGAAAATCATAAGAATCGTCCGGAGGTAAAGAAAGCATTTGCAAAAGGAGAGGGAGAGGATATCCGTAAGTCAGATACGATCGGAGAAGAAATGTGCTATTATGCGGAAAAGATGCCAGACGGCACCGTACTTCGTGTATCGAGGACGATGAATTCAGCTATGAAATCAGCGTTTCACATTCTTCCATTTATGATATTTCTGGCATTGATTATGATTGTAACAGCATGGCTTCTGTCTAAATGGCAGATAGAACGTCTGATTCGTCCGATCAATACACTGGATCTGGAGAAACCGCTGGAACAGGAAATGTATCCGGAACTTCAGCCACTTCTTAAGAGAATTGAACAGTCCAACAAGGAGAAGGAAGCAGTGGCAGCGATGCGTCGTGAATTTTCAGCGAATGTATCTCACGAACTTAAGACACCACTGACTTCTATATCTGGTTATGCAGAGATTATGAAAGATGGTTTAGTAAGGCCGGAAGATATGCAGCACTTTTCAGAGAAAATCTATCAGGAAGCAAGCCGTCTGATTACGCTGGTAGAAGATATCATCAAGTTATCCAGACTGGATGAGGGGCGTGTGGAACTGGAGAAAGAAGAGGTAGATCTGTACGAACTTTCCCGTGAGATCATCAGTCGTCTGGCACCGCAGGCAGCAAAGAATCAGGTGCGTCTGGAGCTGACGGGAGAAAGTGTAAAATACACAGGTATCCGTCAGATATTGGATGAAATGATCTATAATATTACTGAGAACGCGATCAAGTATAATAATCCCGGCGGTAAAGTAAGTGTCTGGGCGGGCAATACCTTACAGGGAAAAAAGGTCGTTGTCACAGATAATGGCATTGGCATTCCCGAGGATCAGATAGACCGGATTTTTGAAAGATTCTATCGGGTGGACAAGAGCCATTCCAAAGAACGAGGTGGTACCGGACTTGGACTTTCTATTGTAAAACATGGAGTGATTCTTCATCATGGCGAGGTGCATGTGGAAAGTAAACTGGGTGAGGGAACCCGCATGGAGTTAGTATTCTGACAAAGTTAAGACATTGACATCAAAGGATCGATGCTGTTACTATAACAGTGTTGGTCCTTTTCTATTTGAAAGGATCTATTAACGAACAGGGAGACGAATAGACCGATGACAAAGAAGATAGCAGTAATTAATGATCTGTCTGGATTTGGGAAATGCTCACTGACAGCAGCGATTCCGGTGATATCCGTAATGGGAGTGCAGCCGTGTCCTTTGCCAACAGCGGTATTGAGTGCACAGACCGGTTATCCGAGTTATTATCTGGATGATTATACTGATAAGATGGAATATATACGCAGCGAGTGGGAGAAGCTTGGTGCACATTTTGATGGAATATATACAGGATTCGTAGCAAGTGAAGCACAGATTGACCGGATATTTGAATTTCTGGAGACATTTCGAAGGGAAGATACATTTCTTCTGGTAGATCCGGTCATGGGAGATGACGGCGTAAAGTATGATATGTTTACGGATGGGCTTCTTGAGAAGATGAAGGCACTTGCCTGTCAGGCAGATGTAGTTACACCGAATCTTACGGAGCTGTGTCTGCTTACAGAGGCAGATTATGAGACCGTATGCGGACTGCCGGGAGAATTAAAGATAGAAGTGCTGCATCAGATGGCTGACAGTCTGCTGCAGAAAGGTGCGAAGCATATTCTTGTGACAGGGATTCATCTGGTGGAGAACGGAGAAGCGAAGATCGGTAATCTGATCATTGATCAAGAACAATGTGAACTGATCGCATTTCCGTATATCGGAGGAAGTTACTCTGGGACAGGCGATCTTTTTGCATCGATCATTGCCGGTGGTGTGGTGCGTGGAGACAGCTTAAGAGACTTGTGCATGTTGGCAGGAAGATTTGTCGAGGCAGCTATGCGTGACTCGGCAGTGGATCAGGTGGAAGAGGTTGCCGGAACAGAATTTGAACAGCATCTGGGAATGCTGCTCCCGAAAAATATTACATCAGGTTAAGATTGACAGAAAGTCCACATATCTCTATAATAATCTCATACAAAACAAGGGCGTTTTTCTTAGGTGAAGAATGCCCTTATTTGGTATTTGGAAATATTCTTAATATATCACGTTATAAAATCACGGCAACATGAGTAAAAATCAATATAGGAGGTATCCATTATGAATAATTATACGAGAGAAGATATCCTTCGTCTGGTAGAAGAAGAGGATGTGGAGTTTATCCGTCTCCAGTTTACGGATATTTTCGGAACTATGAAGAATGTGGCGGTTACAACCAGCCAGCTGGAAAAAGCATTGAATAATAAGTGCATGTTTGACGGCTCATCTATTGAAGGATTTGCGCGAATTGAGCAGTCTGATATGTATCTGTACCCCGATCTGAATACATTTGAGATCTTTCCATGGAGACCGCAGCAGGGCAAGGTTGCGCGTATGATTTGCGATGTACACCGCCCGGATGGTACACCGTTTGACAGTGATCCGAGATATGTACTTAAGAAAGTGCTGGAAGATGCCAGGTCAGACGGTTATGAATTTAATGTAGGACCGGAATGCGAATTTTTCCTGTTTGAGACAGATGAGGATGGACAGCCGACAACCAGGACCCATGAGAATGCCAGCTATTTTGATCTGGGACCTCTGGACTTTGGGGAAAATGCGAGACGAGATATGGTGCTGACCCTGGAGGATATGGGATTTGAGATTGAGGCATCCCACCATGAGCTGCGCCGGGACAGCACGAGATCGTGTTCCGCTATGACGAAGGACTTGCTACAGCTGATAATATCATGACATTTAAGCTGGTGGTTAAGACTATCGCCAAGAGGCATGGACTTCATGCAACATTTATGCCAAAGCCGAATCTGGGAGCCAATGGTTCAGGTATGCATCTGAATATGACGCTGAACAGAGATGGAGCCAATGTGTTCACTGACAATTTTGACGAAAAGGGACTCAGTAAAGAGGCATATTACTTTATCGGTGGTATCATGAAGCACATGAAAGCGATTACATTTATTACCAATCCAACGGTAAATTCTTATAAGAGACTGATTCCGGGTTATGAGGCACCGGTATATATCGCATGGTCTGAGACCAACCGTACACCGCTGATCCGGATCCCGGCAGGTGGCGAGGAGAGCAGAATTGAACTCAGAAGTCCGGATCCGTCAGCAAATCCATATCTGGCACTGGCAGTGTGTCTGGCAGCAGGACTGGACGGCATCCGCAATGAGATTATGCCGCCGGAGAGTGTGGATACCAACATTTACAAACTGACACAGAAGGAACGTGAGCGGATGGGAATTGACTCATTGCCGGGAAGTCTCCTGGAAGCGGCCAGAGAATTTGAAAAGGATACATTTATCAAAGACGTGCTTGGAAAAGAGTTGGCTGAGAAATACATTGCGGCGAAGAAAGAAGAGTACAGACAATACCGCGCTCAGATTACAGAATGGGAAATTCAGAAATATCTCCGTGTGATCTAAGCTTCCCTTATTAGATAATAATGAGGACAGCAGAGTGGATCGACAGGGGGTGTAAGTGTGGCAGATGTTATTGTTGTATTTCCAAATAAAGATAATGCAATCAATATTCGTAATATTCTGACCCGTGGCGGCTGTGAAGTCATCGGAGTATGTACTACGGGCGCTCAGGTACTGCACTATACAGAACTTCTGGATGAGGGAATTGTGGTATGCGGCTATAAGCTGGCAGATATGCTGTATACCGAATTACGGGAATACCTTCCGAAAGAATTTGAGATGCTTCTGGTAGCGTCACCGGAAAAATGGCAGGGAGATAATATGGAAGGTGTAGTAGGACTTAATATGCCGATCAAGGTATATGACCTTCTTAACACGATGAATATGATGCTTCAGGCGATGGATCGCAGACGCAGGAAACGAAAGAAAGAGCGATCACAGAGAGATCCGAAGCAGCAGAAACTGATCAAAGATGCGAAGGAACTTTTGATGGCCCGTAACAATATGACTGAAGAGGAAGCACACAGATATCTGCAGAAGTGCAGTATGGACAGTGGTAATAATATCGTAGAGACGGCTGAGATGGTACTTAGCATCATGTCAGAATAAGTATAGCAGCAAGAATGTCGAGGCATTTTTGAAAATTATTATAGAAGGAATGTGCTGCGGATGTATTTTACGAAGATGCATGGACTTGGTAATGATTACATCTATGTAAATGGAATCACAGAGAACATCAGAGAACCGGAAAGGCTTGCGGAAAGGCTTAGTGACAGGCATTTTGGCGTTGGGGCAGATGGGCTGATCCTTATTCTGCCATCAAGAAGAGCAGATTTTCGAATGGATATTTATAATGCAGATGGATCCAGAGCTGAAATGTGCGGCAATGGAATCCGCTGCCTTGCAAAGTATGTCTATGACAGAGGACTGACGAAGAAGAAAGAACTTATCATTGAGACAGATGCAGGTATGCGGAGGCTGTGGCTGGAGACGGATGAAGAAGATAAAATATCTCAGGTAACCGTAGATATGGGATATCCCATTTTCCAGGCAGATAAGATTCCTATTATATCGGAACACACCAGAGTGGTGCAGGAGCCAATCTCAATCCGTCATATGGAATATCGGATGACTGGTGTATCCATGGGAAATCCGCATGCAGTAGTCTGGGTAAACAGCGTAAAACGACTGGATCTTGCACAGATTGGCCCAGAGTTTGAATATCATGGACGTTTTCCGAGACGGGTAAATGTGGAATTCGCTCAGGTGGTGGACAGAGAGCACATGATTGTGCGGGTATGGGAGCGTGGAGCCGGGGAAACTCTTGCCTGCGGTACGGGAGCCTGTGCAGTAGCAGCGGCAGGTGTATTAAATGACTTGACAGAACGTCATGTTACGGTAAAATTAAAAGGTGGAGAATTATCCGTCTTATGGGATGAGGCTGATGGAAAGATGTATATGACAGGACCGGCAGTCACTGTATATGACGGAATAGTTACTGTATAAAAGTAATAAAAAGAGGAGATACACAAGATGTTTAAAGTGAACGAAGATTATCTGAAGTTACCGGGAAGCTATCTGTTTTCCACAATCGGTAAAAAAGTAGCTGCATATTCTGCGGCGAATCCTGATAAATCCATCATCCGTCTTGGAATCGGAGATGTGACACAGCCGTTAGCACCGGCGATCATTGATGCACTGCACGGAGCAGTAGACGAGATGGCTCATGCAGAGACATTTCACGGATATGCACCGGATCTGGGATATGAATTCTTAAGAACAGCAATGGCTAAGAATGATTATCAGGACAGAGGCTGCGATATTAAGGCTGATGAGATTTTTATTTCGGATGGTGCAAAGGGAGATTCTGGTAATATCCAGGAGATTTTTGCTAAAGATAATAAGATTGCTGTATGTGATCCTGTATATCCGGTATATGTGGATACGAATGTTATGGCAGGACGTACCGGTACTTATGATCCAAAGACAGAGACATGGAGTGATGTAATCTACATGCCATGTACAAAAGAGACGAACTTCGCACCGGAACTTCCGAAGGAGACACCGGATATTATTTACCTGTGCTTCCCGAACAACCCGACCGGCTCTACGATCACAAAGGATCAGCTCCAGGAGTGGGTAGACTATGCGAATAAAGTAGGCGCAGTTATTATTTACGATGCGGCTTATGAAGCATATATTTCAGAGGACAATGTGCCACACACAATCTATGAGTGTGAGGGAGCAAGAACATGTGCGATCGAGCTTCGAAGCTTTTCTAAGAATGCAGGATTTACCGGCGTACGTCTGGGGGCAACGGTTATTCCGAAGGATATCAAGCAGGGTGATGTTATGTTGCACTCTCTGTGGGCAAGACGTCACGGAACTAAGTACAACGGAGCTCCGTATATCGTGCAGAAAGCCGGCGAGGCAGTATACTCAGATGCCGGTAAAGCGCAGTTAAAAGAGCAGGTAGCTTATTACATGAACAATGCGAAGGTTATTTACGAAGGACTGAAGAGTGCGGGATACAACGTATCCGGTGGTGTGAATGCACCATATATCTGGCTGCAGACACCAGATAAGATGACTTCATGGGAATTCTTTGATTACTTATTAGAGAATGCCAATGTAGTAGGAACTCCGGGATCCGGATTTGGACCGAGCGGAGAAGGATATTTCCGTCTGACAGCATTCGGTTCATATGAGAATACTGTAGCAGCGATCGAAAGAATCAAAGCATTATAATTAAGAAAAGGATTCCACAACTGGAATCCTTTTTTTGATCGCAAATATGAAATTATGCTTCTGTGCTTTCTTCAGCTTCCTCGTCAGCTTCAGGAGCATTGTGTACCTCCTGGATGGTTACGATAGTAGCTTCCGGATCTGTCAGAATGTCAATGTCTTTGTTCTGGTAGATTGGCAAATCTTTTACTTTGATAGATTCACCGACCTTTAACTCACCGACATTAATCTCAATCTTATCAACCAATGCAGCAGGAAGTGCGCGTAACTGGATTTCTTCAAGGAACTGCTCCAGTACTCCATATACTACCTTCTCATGTTCAACCAGTTCGATCTCTGCAACAGAATGAACTTTTTCGTCACTTACAAGTGCCTGGAAGTCAATCTCATCTACCTGACCCTTTAACGGGTTATATTCTACATCTTTGATCAGTACCTGATAAGACTCACCGTCGATATCTAACATGATCTGGCTACCTTTGTGGCTTGTCTTCAGTAACTTCTCAATTGCAGCTTTCTCGATTTTGACTGGAATGGATTCTGCAAGCTTTTTGCCAAATACATTACCGGTAACGAAACCTTCTCTTCTTAATTTCTTTGCTTTGATGTCCATGCTTCTCTTTTCAGCTTTTAAAGTATTCATTTATCTTTTCCTCCAAAAATCTGATCTGCTTAGCATCCTTCAACTTTGCTGTTCAAAGAGGTGTGTTAAGTAGGTTTTCTTTGTTACAAGCACATTATAGCACCGAAGAAAAAGTATGATTAACCAAGAAATGAAAAAAATAATATATAAAATCGTGCATAATGCACAAAAAAGTGATGAGCGAAGACAAGAAAAAACACGACATGAAGATGTCGTGCTTCTTCCTTTTGGTATGTCATTGAGAGGTTTTTGTTGCTCTGCAGTGCTATATACAAAGCTTGGGGAATGCTTCTCCCAAAGGAGAAAAGTATATATGAATTGGAGTTTGCCCGGAGATCATTCTTGGGGAAAATGATACTTCGGCATTTCTGCAATAGCAACCTTTTTTATGATACAAAACAAAAAGGCAGTTTTCCTGTTGGAAAACCGCCTTTGGTTTGTATGCATATAATATAACACTTGGATAAAAAGCTGTCAACAGATTTTTGCCGGAGTTTATTCAATATCTTCAATTCCGGTAAATTCTATATCTGGCAGAAGTTCAAAGTAGAAATCGGAATATTTGGAAGCCAGTGCCTTAATACATTGATCCTGTAATTGTTTAAATTTGGACAGGGATACGATGTCCTTTTCAAAACTGATGTAGACACTGATCCAGAGCTTTCTTCCGGTGCGGACGATATCGTAATACAGGTTTTTGTGCCCGTATACGCCGATGATCGGTTCGATGGTTTCTTTGATATCATCGATGGTTTCTTCTTCCGGTGGAATCAGCATCAGATCACGGATACCTGTGATTACAGTGTGGATCGGTGTTGGTATCATAACCAGTGAGAGTACAATGGTGATTAACTGATCAAGATACGGCACGATATGTTGGAACCAGTCGAATGGGATCAGCATTGGCAGCAGGAAAGCAATGGTCATACCGAGTGAGATAAAGCTGTCAATCCGCCAGCCCTGCATTTCCATATTGATAAGCGGTGATTCCATTTGTTTGTTTTTATAATAGAGATAAACGGTTACGATGATACCTAAGATGCAGGCAAATAATTCAAATCCGGCAACGGTGTGGAAGGATACAATATGACCGCCGTGCAGCATCAGGTTGATGTTGTTAAAAATCAGACCAAAGGTAACTGCTGTCATGGTGATCCCCTTAACAACAACGAAGATGGTCTCAATCTGCATATATCCAAATGGGTGCTCCTCATTAGAGGGCTTGTATAGTAATGGAATCAGAAAAATGGAAGGGAGCAGCATACAGAATTCTACGCCATCATAGACAGCGTCCAGAAGTACTGCCTGAGAGTCGGTGACCAGTGCCATCATAAGTTCAATGACGACAAAGACCAGATTGCCATACAGTGATACAGACATGGCAGACTTTTCCCTTTTTTGCATTTTCTTACCTACGTGCATAAATTGCCTCCTTCGGATGTTTATTTCATCATACCATATCGTTTACAGGGATTCCAGATAAGATGCGAAAAGCTATTGACAGAAAGGATGGTAGTGTTATAATAAAAACAAACATATGAACAAGTGCTCATATATTCAAACAAATAATTCAATAACAGAAAGGAAGTATTTATTATGAAAAAGACTTACAAAATCGACGTAGACTGTGCAAACTGCGCAAATAAGATGGAGCAGGCAGCAAAGGAGACGGCAGGCGTTAAGGATGCAACTGTTAACTTCATGATGCTGAAGATGATCGTGGAATTTGAAGAGGGACAGGAGCCTAAGAAGGTTATGAAAGAAGTCCTGAAGAACTGCAAGAAAGTAGAAGACGACTGCGAGATCTTCCTGTAAGATACAGCTGGATGGTAACAGATATCTGCAGAGAATAAAGCGGAAAATGAATTAGAAAGGACAGGAGCAGATATGACAAAGAAACAGAAAAAGGTATTGATCCGTATTATCGTTGCGGCAGTACTGATCATTGCATTCAGTTTTCTTCCATTAGAGGGATATATCAGATTTATCTGTTATATGGTGCCGTATCTGGTAATCGGATACGACGTACTGCGCAAAGCAATCAAAGGTATTCTGAATAGACAGGTATTTGACGAGAATTTCCTGATGGCGGTAGCTACCGTAGGTGCGATTGCGCTGGGTGATTATAAGGAAGGCGTATCCGTAATGCTGTTCTATCAGATTGGCGAGCTGTTCCAGAGTTATGCGGTAGGCAAGAGCAGACGGAATATCAGTGAGCTGATGGATATCCGACCGGATTATGCGAATGTTGAAAAAGATGGAGAACTGGAACAGGTGGATCCGGATGAAGTAGAAGTTGGCACGGTGATTGTCGTACAGCCGGGTGAGAAAGTGCCGATTGATGGCGTGATCACAGAAGGCAGCAGCACACTTAATACCAGTGCACTGACTGGTGAAAGCCTTCCGAGAGAAGCAAAAGCCGGTGATGAGGTTATCAGTGGATGTATCAATATGACAGGTCTGCTGAAGATTCAGACGACCCGTGAGTTTGGGGAGTCTACCGTATCCAAGATTCTGGAACTGGTGGAGAATTCAAGTTCCAGAAAGTCGAGATCTGAAAATTTTATTTCGAAATTTGCAAGATATTATACACCGGCAGTCTGCTACGGCGCACTGGCACTGGCAATCCTGCCGCCAATCGTGCGCATGCTGGCGCTGGGACTTGCGCCGGAATGGGGTGACTGGATCTATCGGGCACTGACATTTCTGGTTATCAGTTGTCCTTGTGCACTGGTTATCAGTATTCCGCTCAGCTTCTTTGCCGGGATTGGCGGAGCAAGTCATGAAGGTGTATTGGTCAAAGGTTCCAATTATCTTGAGACCATGGCGCAGACCAAATATGTAGTATTTGATAAGACCGGTACGATGACACAGGGCGTATTTGAGGTCAGCGGAGTACATCACAATACAATTCCGGAGGAGCAGATTCTGGAGTACGCAGCATTGGCAGAGTGTTCGTCCTCACATCCGATCAGTAAGAGTCTGCAGAAAGCATATGGCAAGCCAATCGATCGTAATCGTGTAACGGATATAGAAGAGATCAGCGGACATGGCGTGAAGGCTAAAGTTGATGGCGTAGAAGTGGCGGTTGGTAATGTGAAGCTGATGAAGAAGATGAATCTCCCATACAGCGAATGCCATGAAGTAGGTACAATTGTACATGTGGCAGTGGATGGAACTTATGCTGGACACATTCTGATATCAGATCAGTTGAAGCCTCATGCAAAACAGGCAATCCAGGATCTGAAGCGCGCGGGTATCACGAAGACAGTTATGCTGACCGGAGATATGAAGCGGGTGGCAGATCAGGTGGCAGCAGAGCTTGGCATTGATGAAGTACACAGCGAACTACTTCCGGCAGATAAGGTTGCGAAGGTAGAAGAACTGCTGGCTAAGAAAGGCGAGAAAGAGAAACTTGCATTTGTCGGTGATGGGATCAATGATGCACCGGTGCTTTCCAGAGCAGATATCGGAATTGCCATGGGAGCTCTTGGATCTGATGCAGCCATTGAAGCGGCCGATGTGGTGCTGATGGATGATGATCCACAGAAGATTGCAAAGGCGATTAAGATATCCAGAAAATGCTTACGCATTGTATATGAGAACATTTATTTTGCACTTGGTATTAAAGCAATCTGCCTGATCCTCGGAGCACTTGGTATAGCGAATATGTGGATGGCGATTTTCGCAGACGTGGGAGTTATGGTGATTGCAGTTCTTAATGCGATCCGTGCACTGTTTGTAAAGAACCTCTAGGAGTGATAAAATGGAAAAAAAAGCAAATGATGTGGAGATCTGTGAATCTTGCGAGGTACATGAGAATCTCCTGAAAATAGTAAATGAGACCATTCCGGCTGAGACGGAGCTGTATGATCTGGCGGAATTATTCAAGATCTTCGGAGACTCCACAAGAATCCGAATTCTGTATGTGCTCTTTGAAGCAGAGGTATGTGTCTGCGATCTGGCAGAGGCATTGAATATGACACAGTCAGCTATTTCCCACCAGCTCAGGATACTGAAGCAGAACAAGCTGGTCAAGAGCAGACGGGAAGGTAAGTCTGTATTCTATTCACTGGCAGATGATCATGTGCGTACGATCATCGATCAGGGACGGGAACACATCGAAGAAGATTAAGAGATAAAAGATATTAGATATTAGCAGGAGCAGTCCGGGAGGACTGCTCCTGTTGACGTATCAGGGGAGCAGATGGTACACTAGAGAGCATAGATGCAGGGAGGCAAAATATGAAGAACCCATTACACTATCAGATATCAGAATGTGATTGCGGACCGACATCGATGTTGAATGCGATCAGCTATCTTTTTGATCGGGAGGATATTCCACCGGAGATTATACGTAATGTGATGTTATATTGTCTGGACTGCTACAGTGCAGAAGGTGTGCCGGGACAGAGCGGCACTTCGCGTATGGCTATGATGTTTTTGTCAAATTGGCTCAATGAATTTGGCAAGATCGGCAGGCTGTCAGTAAACAGTGCATATCTGTCCGGAGAAGATGTATACTATACCTTGGCGATAGCAGTCGGATCAATGATGTCTTACGCAGAGGTGGAGCTGTCGTAGTAAGACTGTTTCTGGATGAATGGCACTATGTGACATTGACGGGAATCCAGGATGGCAAGATTAAAATGTTTGATCCATATTACTGGACAGAACCATATGAAGAGAAAGATATCGAGATACATATGGATCATCCGATGGAGTATAACCGCATTGTGCCGGAGCAATATTTTAATCAGGATGAAGAAAAATTATATGCACTGGGGCCGGTGGCAGGAAGAGAAGCAGTGTTATTGTCCAATAGAGAGACACTTCTGACGCCGGAGCGGACGATAGAATATTTTATATAGTATGTTGTGTATGGAAAAATGAGCTTAAATAAAGGGGTTGTATTGGTGACAAATAGAAAGTCAGATAGTGTAACTAATCAAATTTTGAGAAAGGATGGTTTATCAATAGAGAAATTAGATAAACTTTCATATTGCTCAAAATTAGGAATAAATTTGAAAAAGAATCTTCATTATTTTGATAAGAAAAGTTTTTGATGATTTGTTGGGATTTCGAACATTATGTGATGATTATGAAGTTATATTGGAATTGAAAAAATTTGAACATATCCGTGTTGCTGACATGTCAAATGGAAAAGCATTTGATGATGGATATCGAGGCGTGCATGTATATTATCAGGCAAGTAATTATCATTATCCTATAGAAATTCAATATAATACATTTTATGATCGTCAATTAAATAATTGGCTTCATAAATATGTGTATAAACAAAAGTATGATAATGCAGTAGGATGTGTATTGCGGAAAGAATATGAGAATGGTAAAATCAGGTCAGAAAGTGATTTTAAGGAGGTGCTAGATTATGTGTTATCTGATTGCAAAGAAATTCGGTAGTGTTGGCAGTTTGGCGTTACAGACTTCGCATGGTCAGCATTTAGTGGATTTTAAAAGAAAAATAATGTCTGAGGTTGGAACTGATGAGATTCAGTTGGTCACAATTAGTCGACCATCAGCATATGGAGAGTATGAACCTTATCAGTTTGTGGATACAGAGCAAGAGTTTGAACAGAAAGTGAAAGTGCTTTAGAGAGACAGGCAGTTGATTTTGAATCAACTGCCTGTTGTAATGTTATGGGAAAATAAGAGAGGCAGAAAAATCGAATCTCGTTATAAAATATTGACAAATGTAGTATCAATCTCTATAATTCCAACAACTAAGATGAAATGGGAATTGATTAACTTGTTGGTTAATCGAAAGAGGAGGAGATGGATATGGTTCTGGATATGTTCTATGAGGAGAATACCAAGGTAGTAGTATCGTATCTGCCGGTTTGGGAGTTCTTCTTTTCTATGCATGTATTGGCAAATCCTGAACATCATGTGTCACGAAAGAAATGGGTTTATGCAAAGGAAGTAGCCTTTCCTGATGTAGTTAATAAGATTCGTGAATTGAAGGAAATAACCAATTCATGGATTCTGGTTATTGATTCAGAGAAATGGAAAGAAATACGCCAAATGGAAATTGTGGAAATGCTTGCTTATTTTCAGGGTAAAAATATTTATCAGTGGAATCAATGGATTAAAGATTCTGCTGGAAGTGAAATGAGTAAAAATGATCGAGACCGAGTGTTACGTGTAATGAAACAATATTATGATCTGGTGTTTCGAAAGGAAGAAATTATCCTACGTACATATCTGATGCGGGTACTTCAGGACGAAAAAGAGAAGGGGAAAAAGGATGGAATGTGGAAGTGGATTGGAACGATTCATTCCAGATTACAAGTTGAGTCGGAAGAAGTTGTCTATATGAAGAATCGTGAGTTTCGGTATAAGAAAAGTGAGATACAGACTATATGGATGACCGTCAGTACTTTTGTGTATCCACATTTATGGCTTTATAAGCATGGAGATGAGTTGGAAGTTGTAAAGGGGATTATTGTGGAACAGGCGAAAGGCGATATTCCGGAAGAATTCGTACAGCTATTTAAAGCGCTTGGAGATAAGAACAGACTTCGAATCATCAAATTACTTATGAAAGATGTGGCTACGACACAAGAACTGGCTAGCAGGCTGCAGATTAGCGAAGCAGCTGTTTCAAAACATTTAAAGATTTTAAATGAGGTTAATCTGGTACGGAAAACAAAGAATGGGTTTTATATGGAATATAGATTTGATGAAGAAATGATTCGTTATATACCGTATCGATTTTATGAGGTTATGATGATGTGAGAAAGGAGATTGGAAGTGATGCAAGTATATTATAAGTTTATGAATGTGCATTGGATGGTTGCCGGGAATCAAGATGTGATAGATGCTATGGATAGATTATTGGCGGATTATTTTGTTCGTGAGAGTGAAAATGAAGAGATAGATTTCCGTGTGTTTCTGGAAAATAAATCATATGATGAACTTCGGGAAATACTGGAATTTGGTCAAAGGATAGTTATCCATAACAGTAAGAAAAGTGCAGTGCATGAAGCGGGAACTGAATACAGAAATGGATTGACGACCAGTATATATAATCATGCCACAAAAAGTGTGTATAGATTGAATTATTTATCTAAGGAAATTCACATTTATAATTCGGATAAAGGAGTACTTCATAAAGATGGAATACGAGTAGTACGTGATATAGTAAAAGTGTTGGCAGAAGAGAAGAGTCGTGCTGTAATGCTGCATGCGGCCGCATTATATAAAAAGGAATACGGAGGCATTATATTAGTCGGAGGTAAAGGATGTGGAAAAACGAGTGTGTCTCTGGAACTTTTATATAAATATGGTTTCTCAGAAGTATCAAGGGATCGTATTATGCTGAAAAAAGAGAACTCGAAATACATGATATATGGTTGGCCTAACTATTATAATCTGACGATTCGAACAATGAATAAATATGATAATACCAGACAGTTAATACCTAAAGAATATCTGAGTTTATCAATTGATGAAATGGAGAATGTTAACAGGAAAATGCAGTTCACGGCAAAAGAAATGCGGATAGATCATAAAGCGGCAACTGCGGAGTTGAAACATGTGTTTTATTTGAATAATAATGCAAAAGGAATATGTCTGAGTAAACAGGAACTATTGGCCATTAGCTGTTATACACCGGATGATCTGAATTATCCAGACTGGCATCATTGGGGAGACAGCAGTAGAAAAGAAGCAATTACATTTGCTGAAAATTTGCAACAGGAGATAGATTCTACGGTCATTGATTGGAATTCACCAGAAGAGGCAGCGGAAGATATAAAAAGATCATTTTTGAAGTAGAGAGAATAATATCAGGCTGGACTGACAAAGCAGTTCAGCCTGATATTGATATTACAGTTCTACGATTTTAGCCCGATGATAAGCTGTACGTATTCGTCTTCGTCATTGACAAGTTGAGAATGGCTTCGCCTGATGCAATGTATAGTCAATACCGTCCACGCGGATATCTAAATCTCCGCATTCTACACGGGTAAGCTACAGTTCTTTATGCCAGTGCGGATTGCAGTCATAGGCGTACCTCCGTTCTTTGTATATAGCTAGTGTAGCATAAATTCAGGCCTTTTGCTTCTGATAATAAAAAACAGCATCCGCGGGAGGGTAAAAGCGGATGCTGTTTTGCACATATCGTGCAGTTTATTACGATAAATCAGAGCGCTTTGTGCTCTTTTGAAATAGACGTTACAACTTTCATGCAAGCCAGAAGTGCGATCAGGTTCGGCAGAACCATCAGACCGTTGAACATATCTGCCATATTCCACACCAGATCTACCTTTAATGTAGAACCAATAATAACGAAGATTACTACGATTACGGCATATACCTTTACTGCTTTGTTACCAAAGAGGTGGCGTACATTGACTTCTCCGAAGTAATACCAGCCAATGATGGTGGTAAACGCGAAGAACAGCATACATATGGCGATGAAGATATTTCCAAAATCACCAAATCCCACATTAAATGCACTCTGTGCCAGTTCTGCTCCGGTCTGACCATTTCCCAGAACTCCGGTAGACAGGATAACCAGTGCTGTCATAGTCAGGATGATAAATGTATCGATGAACACACCCATCATAGCAATGATACCCTGCTCGCATGGATTGGATACTTTAGCTGTTGCATGTGCATGAGGTGTAGAACCCATACCTGCTTCGTTGGAGAACAGACCTCTTGCAACACCGAAACGCATAGCTTTCTGTACGGTCACACCCAGCATACCGCCAGCAACTGACTGTGGTGAAAATGCACCTACAAAGATATCCTTAAATGCAGTACCTACACCTGGAAGGTGTGTTACCAGAATGATCAGGCTTCCAAGTACGTACAGGAGAGCCATGATCGGTACGATTTTTTCTGTGAAGCTTGCGATACGGTTGATACCTCCGATGAAAATGATAGCAGCTACAATTGCTACGAAGATACCAACAGCGATAGTCGGTACGTGGAATGCATTGTTAAATGCAACTCCGATAGAGTTGGACTGTACCATATTACCCATGAATCCCAGTGCAAGGATGATGGCTACAGAGAAGAAACCGGCAAGGAACTTACCGAAGCTTCCTTTGAATATGTATTTGATGTAATATACCGGACCGCCGATTACAGTACCGTTTTCTACTTTACGGGTGTGCTGAGCCATAACTGCTTCAGCGTAAATCGTAGCCATACCGAAAAACGCGCTGACCCACATCCAGAAAATGGAACCGGGTCCACCGGATGCAATAGCGGTAGCAGCTCCGGCAATATTACCGGTACCGACCTGCGCAGCAATGGCAGTAGTCAGTGCCTGAAAAGAACTGAGACCTTCTTCGCTTTTTCCACCGTGCAGCGAAAAATTACCGAACAGTGAACGCATACCTTCGCCAAACTTACGTACCTGAATGAACTTCAGGCGGAAGGTAAAAATGATACCTGCGCCAAGGAGCAGTACCAACAGTGCGTAGTCCCAGAGAAATGTGTTGACCAGATCAACGATTTTTGCAATGAATTCCATGTTTTTTTCCTCGATTCCTCTCAAAATTATTAAGCCATAGAAGATATGGGAAAAGCTCTGCCTGAAAAATGGATAGATGAAAAAGATTCACATAGAGGGCTCCCCGGGAATTCAATTTGTGGAACAAAAAAATCCCGGGGAGAATCCACGAGATCTTGGTATATCAAAATAATAAAAACAACAAGGTTGTTTTAATATACTAGTCACACTGTCCTTTTGCCTGAGAGATTCGCGGAACCTATGTCCTGCTTTCACCTTCGGCACCCACTTAAGGGATTCTCCAGAGGGCCATCCAATTACAGTCTCGTCTCTAAATGGAGACACCTGAGAGTATTATTCCTTCGGCGGGCATGATGCCTGCTTTCCTGCAATCTTCGATTGGCTCGATATTCAATTATCGTGGTTTATTATAACATGTATACAATCCTTGTCAACCCCCGCAAAAAATATTTCTGGTGGTTTCTGGAGTATTGACAAATGTAAGGAAAGAATACATAATATAGGTTATTAGTAGATTATTTAGAGACGATTTACAGGAGTTTAATATAGATGCTTACGCAGTTTTCAAGAACAGAATTATTGCTGGGAAAAGAGGCAATGCAGCGGCTTGAAGGAGCCAGAGTTGCAGTCTTTGGTATTGGCGGTGTGGGTGGTTATGTATGTGAGGCGCTGGCAAGAAGTGGTGTGGGCGCGCTGGATCTGGTTGATGATGATAAAGTGTGTCTGACGAATCTGAACCGCCAGATCATAGCTACGAGAAAGACCGTTGGCAGGTATAAGACAGAAGTTATGAAGGAACGAATTCTGGATATTAATCCTAAGGCGAAGGTTGAGATTCATAATTGCTTTTTTCTTCCGGAGAATGCAGACGAATTTCCATTTGAGGAATATGATTATATCGTAGATGCGGTAGATACTGTGACAGCGAAGATTTCCCTTGTGATGAAAGCAAAGGAGTGCAATGTACCGATCATTAGCAGCATGGGTGCTGGGAATAAGCTGGATGCAAGTCAGTTCAAGGTGGCAGATATCTATAAGACAAAGGTATGTCCGTTGGCGAAGGTTATGCGGCGAGAACTTAAGAAGCGCGGAGTGAAGAAGCTGAAGGTAGTATATTCAGAAGAACAGCCTACGAGACCGAAAGAAGATATGTTGATCAGCTGCCGTACGAACTGCATTTGTCCACCGGGAGCCAGTCATAAGTGTACGGAACGGAGAGATGTTCCGGGAAGCGTAGCATTTGTGCCGGCAGTTGCAGGATTGATCATAGCAGGAGAAGTGGTCAAAGATCTGGGACAGATTGGATAAGTTAATTTTTAAAATTAAAGTAAATATATATGAGGTGAAAGAGTTGAAGGTACTGGAAGAGAAGATTCTGGCGGAAGGCCGGGCATTGAATGAAAACGTATTAAAAGTAGACAGTTTTATCAATCATAAGGTAGATCCTGAACTGATGCATGAGATTGGCAAAGAGTTTGCAGAGCATTTCAAGGATCAGGGGATTACTAAGATCGTGACGATTGAGAGTTCTGGTATTGCACCGGCGCTTATGACAGCATATGAGATGAATGTGCCGATGGTTATTCTGAAGAAGCAGCCATCGAAGGTGTTGAATGATGATCTGTATCAGACACTGGTAAGCTCATTTACCAAAGGAACCAGTTATGAATTGACTCTTTCCAGCCATCAGATCAGTGAAGCGGATCATGTCCTGATCATTGATGATTTCCTTGCCAATGGTGAGGCTGCCACAGGTGCACTGAGGCTGCTGAGAAAAGCACATGCCACGATTGCAGGTGTGGGTGCACTGATTGAGAAGTCTTTCCAGCCAGGACGTGAGAAGCTGGAAGCACAGGGTGTGCATGTATATTCTCTGGCACGTATTTCCAGACTTGGCAAAGGCATTATTGAATTTGTACAGGAATAGAAAAATGGTAGTCATAAAACTTGACGTATTTTGTTATATATGACAGAATATTGATAGACAATATTTTCGAATAATGAGGAAGCAATTTGAACAATATTTGTTGAATTGCTTCCTTTTGTATTATGAGGGAGTAACAGATGAAGAGGACAAGATTCAGTGCATTTATATGTTTTCTGGTATTTTGTATTGTTATGGTATTATGCGGATGCCAGAAGGAGGAGAAGGAATCAGATAAAAAACTACCGCAGATTCGAGTGGGCGGAGTGGTGTATGAACCATATTTTTATAAAGACATTGACGGAGAATTTACCGGGATTGATGTGGAACTGGCGAAGGAAGCATTTCACCGAATGGGATATGAACCAGTTTTTGTTGATGTAGATATTGCAAAGGTAGATTCTGCACTTCCGGAAGATATCGTTGATTGTCTGTGGAGCTGTTATACGATGGAAGAGCGGGAAGATAAATATCTGTGGGCCGGACCATATCTGTATACGAGAAGAGTACTGGCGGTGAAGACCGGCAGTGATATTAAGACAATTGAAGATCTGGAAGGGAAGACGATTGCAGTACAGGCTAATTCTATGACAGAAAAGATATTTCTTGAGAATATGAATCCTGAGATCCCTACAGAGTATAAGTTACATACTTATCGTACAATCGCAGATGCTTTTACCGCTTTGCGGAAAGGCTATGTGGATGCAGTTGGTGGACATGAGGCGACTTTGGGTCAGTATACAGCGGAATATCCGGAGGCTTATCAATATTTGAATATCAGCCTGTACAGATCCAGGCTTGGTGTTGCGTTTGCAAAGGATAAAGACGAGCAATTGGTACAGAAACTGACGCAGACTTTGAGTGAGATGAGAGAGGATGGAACAATTACGGAGATATTGACAGGATATCATCTGGATGTGGAGTCTAATTTGTACAAAGAGGAGGAGTAATGCGCAGATTGCTGAGTAATGAATCAAAAAACAGAAGAAAACTTCAGCTGCTGAGTGCGATAATAATCATAACTGGTTATCTGATCCTATATGTGGTGTTTCAGATTACATCTAATTCAGAAAAGCACAATATCAGTCAGGAAGCGGATGAAGTGCTGGAGTTCCTGCAGTCAAGCTGCCAGAAATATGATGATTACCAGCTTGGCAATCAGGTTGATAATCTGCAGAATTTACAGCTGAAAGCGGAGAATCTATGCCGTTATCTGAACGATATTGTATTAAGCAGTAATGATCAGCTTGCACAGTTCGAGGAGGATCAGTCTCTGACAGGAATATGGATATTGGATGCCGATCTGAATACAGAGTATTATGCTGACCGTGATCAGATGGAAAGAAGTAATTTGCTGGAACAGATTCTGTCCGAAGATAATGCTGCTAATGTACAGCAATATCCGCAGAAAAGTTATGCGGAGCGGATTGTGCTGGATGATAGCAGTTATGACTATGTGATCATTGCGAGAGAAGACAGAGACGGCGTAATCATTTGCTATGAAGATGTGACAGCAGATGATGAAGACATGAGTGAATTTTCATTAAATTCACTACTTTCCGGGGACAGTTTCCGTAATAATGCGATCATTGTAATCACAGATGGCAAACAGGTTCTGTGTTCCAATGCGAAAGAGCAGGTTGGTCGGATGATGGAGAAATGTCCGGCTGTGGATATAGAGGATGGAGAAGCAAGTGATTCAGATCATGGAATGTTTCAGATGACCAGCAACGGAGATAACTGGTACGGTAAACACGATATATACAGGGAGTATTATCTGTATGTGTTTTATAAAGATTCGGATGTGTTTTCCAATAGACAGTCGGTTGTGGTCATGACACTGGCGCTGTATATTTTTGGATGCCTGAGTCTCATTATTCTGGTGCAGTATATCAGGAGATCTAAAATGAAGAGAAAGGAAAAAGAATATCATCTGATCAATGTGATCGCCAGTATTTACAGTGCTAATCTGGCATTATATCCAGAGGAAAATATCTGGAAACCGATTGTGATGTCAAAGCGTCTTGAAAAGGTGATCAGTCATATAACGCAGGCAGACCGGATGCTGGACACATTTAACAGAGAACGGGTGGCTCCGGCATATCAGGAAGCTTTTGGAGAATTTCTGAAGCTTAAGGATCTGGAAGAACGCCTGGGTGATCGCAGATTTATAGGATATACGTTTGAAGATGTAGAGGGGCTCTGGTATCAGGCACTTCTGATTCCACAGAAGTCTGAGCAGGATGATCATAAACAGATCGTTATGCTGGTTATCCGTGATGTATCAGAACAGAAGAGAAAAGAGATGACGTATCAGGAAGATCTGCGTGTGACAGCCGAAGAAGCAGAACGGGCCAATGCGGTTAAGACAGATTTTCTGAAACGGATGAGCCATGATATGCGTACTCCGATTAACGGAATCAGAGGGCTGGTAAATATCGGTAAGAATCATATCCATGATGTGGATAAAATAGAAGAATGTCTGGATGAGATCATGCGGAGTTCGGACATGCTGGTGGATCTGGTGAACAACGTTTTGAATATGAGTAAGCTGGAATCTGGTGGTATCCAGCTTACAGAAGAAGCTTTTGATCTGCAGGAGATGTTGAATGATGTGGAACGTTTTGTAAATGTGCAGGCAGAGCGGAAGCAGATCAGTCTTCAGATTAATTCTGCCGAAGTAGAACATTATCATTTGATCGGAAGTCCGTTACATATTCATCAGATTTTCCAGAATATTATAGAAAATGCAGTGAAGTTCAGCATGGACAGTGGAAGTGTTAATGTAGTATGCAGAGAACTTGCAAGTGATGAGAATACAGTAGAGCTGGAGATGGTATGCGCAGATACCGGTATCGGTATGAGTGAAGAATTTCAGAAGCATGTCTTTGAGGCTTTTGTTCAGGAGGATACAAGTGTCAGAACAACTTATTCGGGCATAGGATTGGGACTTGCCATTACAAAGAAGCTGGTAAATTGCATGGATGGTGAGATCAGCTTTGAAAGTGAACGGGGGATTGGAACAGTATTTACTGTAAAGCTTCCGGTACAGATCGACCGGGCATATTATCAGTTGTCAGAGAAAAAAGATCCATTACAGGTGATGAAAGGACTTCAGATTCTGTTGGTAGAAGACAACGAACTTAATATGGAAATTACAGAATATATGATGACAGAACAGGGAGCTGTTGTGACTGAAGCGTGGAATGGAAAAGAAGCAGCAGATATCTATGAAAGCTGTGAGTCAGGCACATTTGATGTGATCCTGATGGATATTATGATGCCGGTTATGAATGGGTTGGAAGCTGCGAGATGCATCCGGGCATCGGAAAAAGAAGATGCGCAAAGCATACCGATCATTGCTCTTTCGGCGAATGCATTTGATGATGATATTGCACAAAGCCTGGCGGCGGGTATGAATATGCATCTGGCAAAACCTCTGGAATTTCAGAAAGTTATTGAGGCAATAGCTGTTCTTGTGGTACAATAATTGCTAAAGTATCAAAAAGCGTAAAATGAATTGAGAGGAGAGACTATGGAAAAGCATGGTGAAAAGAGAAGTACGTTTTCCGGTAAGCTGGGATTCGTACTGTCGGCAGCGGGAGCTTCCGTAGGATTAGGAAATATCTGGAGATTTCCATATCTGGCAGCAAAGTATGGCGGAGGAATTTTTCTGTTGGTGTATATTATACTGGCATTGACATTTGGATATACGATGATCGTGGCAGAGACAACGATTGGTCGTATGACAAAGAAGAGTCCGGTAGGAGCGTATCAGTCGTTCGGTAAGGCGGGGTGGATGAAGTTCGGAGGCTGGATCAATGCTGTTATTCCGATTTTGATCGTACCGTATTATTCGGTGATCGGAGGATGGGTTATTAAGTATCTGGCAGGCTATGTGATGGGACAGGGTACAGATCTCGCATCTGACGGATATTTTTCAGCATTTATATCAGATGGAGTATCTACAGAGATTTGCTTTATTCTGTTTTCATTATTTACGGTAGCAATTATTTATGCCGGTGTTCGTAACGGTGTGGAGCGTGTATCCAGGTTTATGATGCCGATACTGGTGGTATTATCTATAATTATTGCTGTTTATTCGGTAACAAGACCGGGAGCTATGGCCGGTGTAAAGTATTTCCTGGTTCCGAACATGGATAATTTTTCGTGGATGACGGTGGTTGCTGCAATGGGACAGATGTTTTATTCGCTGTCCATTGCAATGGGTATTCTGGTAACATTTGGTTCTTATATGAAGAGAGACGTAGCGATTGAGGATTCTACAAGAAATGTAGAGATTTTTGACACGGCGATTGCGATTATGGCGGGACTTATGATCATTCCGGCGGTATTTGCATTTTCAGGCGGAGATGCAGCAAGCCTGCAGGCAGGACCGTCACTGATGTTTATTACGATTCCGAAAGTATTTGAAAGCATGGGACTTGGAAGACTTGTTGGTATTATGTTCTTTCTGCTGGTACTCTGTGCAGCAGTGACCAGTTCTATTGCATTGACAGAGAGTGCGGTATCTACATTCCAGGATGAACTGAAATGGGGACGTAAGAAAGCAACCGTAGTTGTCGGCGTTATCATGATTACACTGGGAAGTCTGTCAGCTCTTGGTTATGGACCGTTAGCAGGGGTGAAGATTATTGGAATGCAGTTCCTGGATTTCTTTGACTTCCTGACTAATTCTGTTATGATGCCGATCGCAGCATTTACAACCTGTCTGCTGGTATCTAAAGTAATTGGAGTAAAGAAGATTGAGGAAGAAGTTCTCCACGGAGAAGGAACTTTCCGTAGAAAGAAGATCTTCAATTTTATGATCAAATATCTCTGCCCGATTTTTGCAGCCATTATTCTGCTTAGTTCGGTGGCTAATGCATTTGGGTGGATTTCCATGTAATGATTGATATTGAATGTGTGAACCCTCGTTAGTAATCTACTGGCGTGGGTTCTTTTGAAGAGGTGCTATAGAAGAATGAAACAACAACACATGTTCACGAATCGTATGATTCGGAGCCTTCTGATTCCGGTTGTATTGGAACAGTTACTTAATTCCATCATGGGTACAGCAGATACGATGATGGTAAGTAATGTTGGCTCAGCAGCAATCTCAGCGGTTTCGTTGGTGGATTCGATCAATATTTTAGTAATTCAGGCATTTTCAGCACTTGCAGCGGGCGGTGCGATCGTTTGCGCACAGTACATAGGACAACAGAATCAAGAACGTGCTAATGAATCAGCGAGACAGGTATTATTTATTATTACCCTGATCTCAATTGTTGTCAGCGCAATCTGTCTGGGGTTTAAGAAGCCATTACTCCGGTTGATATTCGGGTCGGTGGAAGCTGATGTCATGAGGGCATCAGAGATTTATTTCTTTTATACGGCACTGTCATTTCCATTTATAGCGTTGTATGATGCGGCGGCATCTATTTTCCGGGCGCAGGATAATACTAAGGGACCGATGACAATATCTATGATTTCTAATATCATGAATATTGTAGGCAATGCAATCATGATCTGGGGCTTTCATATGGGAGTAGCAGGAGCAGCAATTGCGACGTTGATTTCTCGTATTTTCTGTGCACTAGTTGTGTTGATCCAGCTCAGAAGAGACAGGCAACCGATTGTTGTGCGTGATTATCTGAAGATCCGTCCGGACTGGCCGATGATTGGAAGAATACTTGGAATCGGGATTCCGTCAGGTGTTGAGAATAGTATGTTTCAGCTGGGAAAACTTGCAATACAGTCTACGGTATCTACGCTTGGAACTGTTGCTATTGCAGCACAGGCAATGACGAACATTCTGGAGAATCTGAATGGAATCGCAGGTATCGGTGTCGGAGTAGGTCTGATGACGATAGTTGGACAGTGTATGGGGGCAAATCGCAAAGACGAAGCAGTCTATTATATTAAAAAGCTCTCTGTCATTGCAGAAGTTACGATTATCGTAAGCTGTCTACTGGTATTTATACTGACGAGACCGGTTACGATGCTTGGAGGCATGGAGAAGACCAGTGCAGATATGTGCTGGCATATGGTTATGTGGATTACCATAGTGAAACCAATTATGTGGGTTTCGGCATTCGTTCCGGCATATGGTCTGCGAGCAGCGGGAGATGTAAAATTTTCGATGATAAGCTCCTGCGCAGTTATGTGGCTGTGCAGATTCTGCCTGTCTGTATTGCTGATCCGCGGATTGGGATTCGGTCCGATGGGTGTCTGGATTGGAATGTTTGCTGACTGGACAGTGCGTGCAGTGCTCTTTACATGGAGATTCCACAGCAGAAAATGGTTGGAACATAAGGTGATATAACGGTATAGGAGGAACGATATGAACGAATTATACGAAATTATTGAAGCGAAAATCAAGGCATCCGGTTATCCACGAAAGATATCAGGTGCAGAGGTGTATGATGATATCTGTGATCAGATTGATGGTAAGGAGAATGGAGAATACCTGTTGCTTTCACATTTTGAAGAGGGTGTGATATTTGAATATCATATTACGATTCATGATGAAGATTTTAATCTGGGAGTTTTGACGATGAAAACTCCCGAGGGAGTCTTTGAAGTAGATTTTGATGCTGAATAATATTAGAAACTCAGAGCTATGATTAATCAAACAGATTTGATTAATCATAGTTCTTTCTATATTATATGGCAGAGGGTATTATTTACCCCATACCTCTTCTGCGATTTCTTTTACAAGACGAAGCTTATTCCACTGTTCTTCTTCGGTAAGCTTGTTACCAATCTCACAGGAGGCAAAGCCGCATTGCGGACTGAGATACAGTCTGTCCAACGGAATGTATTTGGCAGCTTCGTGGATTCTTGCAATGACATCTTCTTTATTCTCGAGAGCAGGAGTCTTGGTAGTGATAAGTCCAAGTACAACTTTCTTGTCTCCGGATACTTTTGCAAGTGGCGCAAAACCGCCGGATCTTTCATCATCATATTCCAGATAGTATGTATTTACGTGTTCTTCTCCGAATAGCAGATCTGCAATACCATCATAAGCGCCGGAACTGAAAAATGTGGAATGATAATTTCCGCGGCATACATGAGTGTTGATAATCAGATCGGTCGGTGCAAGAGCAACTACACGATTGTTTAAGTCGAGAATCAGTTTCTTATATTCTTCCAGCTGTTGACCGCGTCGGCCGGTGAGTGCAACGGCAAGTTTTGGATTTACCATGCCGCCCCATACGCAATCATCAAATTGCAGATTACGGCATCCGGCTGCATAAATTTCAGCGACAAATTCATTGTAGGCTTTTACTACATCGTCAGCGAAAGCTTCTTCTGTTCCGTAGATATCTAGCGTAGTGGTGAGAAGCTCAGCACCTGTAAAGTAAGCATAGAACTGTCCCGGTGAAGGAATGGTCTGCTTTGCAATGGTATTTTCGTCCTCCAGAGCCTTGAGGAATTTGAAATGTTCTACGAATGGATGCTCTTTGACAGAAAGCTTACTGATCATATAAGTATCATCGATCATAGCTGCTTCTCCATCGAAGGTGGTATTACCATCTAAGGTTTTCTTGTGCTCGATTCCATTGAATCCCCACATGAAGTCCAGATGCCAGGTGGAACGGCGGAATTCACCATCTGTAATTACGTGATATCCCAGATCTTTGATCTTGCTGACCAGATCAATGATGCATTCGTCCTCAACTTCTTTTAACTGTGACGGATTGATCATGCCTGATTCAAAATCAGCTCTGGCTTTTTTTAACCGCTCTGGGCGGAGAAAGCTTCCTACATAATCATATCTGAAAGGTGTCTGTAATGAATTCATTCTAATGTCCTCCATATAATATATTTTATAAGTTTCAAGTGATGTTTTTCATTATATATGGATAGAAGAAGATTGAAAAATACATAAAAATTCGGGTTGTCCATAGTTTAAAACTATGGATAACCCGATCAGATGAAATATTTTTTGAGAGCTTCCAGATAAGAGCATCCCAGTCTGCTGAGCATTCCTCGTTTGTGCGTGATGTATCCGATACGCATATCATCATCGACAGCCAGAGGGACTGCAATAATATCACGTCCATTCAGATTCTCGTCGATGACACCACTACATACAGTATAGCCATTTAAACCAATCAATAGATTGAATAAAGTTGCTCTATCCCTGACGCGGATATTTTTTCTGCGTTCAGAAGAAGAAAAGATTTCTTCCGAAAAATAAAATGAATTGTGTTCTCCCTGCTCAAAAGAGAGATAAGGATAGGCTTCCAGTTCTTCATTGGTAATTACTGCATTCTGCGCGAGCGGGTGTGAACGGCTGATAAATACATGCGGTCTGGCAGTGAATAATGGATGGAATGAAAGATCATGCGATTTCAGGATTTTGGTTAAAACGACTTCATTGAATTCATTTAAAAACAAAATGCCAAGTTCGCTGCGCATTTTTGCTACGTCGTCAATGATCTCATATGTCTGGGTTTCACGAAGACTGAAATCATAATCATCTTGTCCGTATTCTTTGATGAGATCAACGAAAGCATTTACTGCGAAAGAATAATGTTGTGTTGATACACAGAAGTTCTTTTTACCACCAGGCGTATGTTTGTATTTATCCTCCAGAATTGCTGCCTGTTCCAGCACTTGTCTGGCATATCCAAGGAAATCATCACCTTCCTTAGAAAGTGTGATTCCCTTGTTAGTCCGGTTAAAAATGATGATATTCATTTCCTTTTCCAGTTCATGTATTGCATTGGTCAGACTGGGCTGGGAAATATAAAGCTTGTTAGCGGCCTCGGTGATCGTACCGGTCTCGGCTACAGTAATGACATATTTTAACTGTTGAAGAGTCATGTGAAAAACCTTTCTGTAAACGATGGTGTTATTTGTTACTGCATCACATGATAGTATATCTCAGAAGAGAATGCAATTAAATTAACTGAAATACTGCTCCATAATTGTCAATAGAATCTTCTGTACTGCCTTTGAAGAAAAAGATGTGTTGCTAGTGGTGGCTCCTTGAAGAGAGCAGCCTGGGAAACAATAATTTACATATGGAACATCGCGTGCTATACTGACAATCAAGAAAAAGAAAAGGGATGAATGTCAATTGAAACGAATAGATTTCGAACATGGAACAGTAACTGGCAATATTCTTGGCGCAGCACTTCCAATGCTGGTTGCCCAGATACTGAATCTGTTGTATAACATCGTAGACCGTGTTTATATTTCACGGATTCCGGAAGTAGGGACAGCTGCGCTTGGAGCAGTTGGCCTCTGTTTTCCATTGATTGTAATTATCAGTGCATTTGCCAATCTGTTTGGAACTGGTGGTGCACCGCTTTTTTCTATATTCAGAGGCAAAAAAGAGGAAACAAAAGCAGTTGGTGTAATGAATACATCATTTTTACTGGTATGCGTCAGTGCTATTCTGTTGATGATGATCGGACTTGTATTTGCACGTCCATTACTTGTGCTGTTTGGAGCATCTGATACGACTATGATTTACGCATATCCATATATGATGCTGTATCTGATTGGTACCCTGCCGTCGATGATTGCAATTGGAATGAATCCATTTATCAATGCACAGGGATATTCACTGATCGGCATGCTTTCTGTTGCTATCGGGGCATTGACGAATCTGATATTGGATCCTGTGTTTATATTTCTGTTTGGATTAGGCGTGCGTGGCGCGGCAATCGCAACGGTTATCTCACAGTGTCTTTCAGCAATGTTTGTATTATTCTTCCTTATGAAAAAAGCAGAACTGAAAGTGCGTTTCTTACATAGAGATGAATTGGCAGATTGTAGAGGATATGCGCAGAATATTGTAAGTCTCGGAACATCTGGATTTATCATGCAGCTGACGAACAGTCTGGTAACTATCTGTTGTAATAATGTGCTGTCTGTTGTTGGTGGTGATATTTATATTTCAGTTATGACGATCATATCCAGTGTCCGGCAGCTGGTAGAAACGCCAATTCATGCAATGAATGAGGGAACATCACCAATCTTAAGCTATAATTACGGGGCACGTAGACCGGCAAGGGTGCGCAAAGCAATGGTGGTTATGGGACTTATGGTTCTTGGATATACAGCTGTTATGTGGGGGGCGATCATACTTGTCCCGGAGACATTAATCGGAATATTCAGTTCGGATACAGAACTTTTGAAGGATGCGGTGCCGGCTCTTCATCAGTATTTTGCTGCATTTATTTTCATGGATCTGCAGTATATTGGTCAGACGGTATTCAAGTCAATGAATAAAAAGAAGCAGGCGATATTCTTTTCCCTGCTCCGTAAAGTAGTTATCGTAGTTCCGTTGACCTATCTGATGCCATACGCACTGGATATGGGACCAACCGGTGTATTTATGGCAGAGCCGGTGTCCAATGTAATCGGTGGAAGTGTGTGCTTTATTACGATGCTGTGCACGGTGCTGCCGGAATTGAAACGAATGAAACACTGAAGAATTTTTATGATATAATGTAGCAGACTGATTTGAAAGGAATAAGAGATTAATATGCATACAGTAAAGAAATTTATTCAATATTACGCTCCGTATAAGGGGGTATTTTTTCTGGATTTGATTTGTGCCGCAGTGATCAGTTTGGCCGATCTGGCTTTTCCGCAGATTTTACGAACATTGACGAAGACATTATTTACAGAGAGTTCTGATGCGATTTTGCGGGCATTGATTCCGATCACACTCGTGTTGCTTGTTATGTATGTGATTCAGGCAGGATGCAAGTACTATGTTAGTTATCAGGGACATATGATGGGAGCACATATGGAACGAGATATGCGCCAACAGTTATTTGATCATTATGAAAAATTATCATTTTCATATTATGATCAGAATAACTCAGGACAGATGATGAGTAAACTGGTATCGGATTTATTCGATATCTCGGAGTTTGCGCATCACGGACCAGAGAATTTATTTATCTCGTTGATTAAAATCGTTGGATCTTTTGTATTTCTGTTCCTGATCAACTGGAAACTGGCGATTCCGCTTCTGGTGCTTGTGACATTTATGCTGTTTTTTTCTTATGGGCAGAACAAGAAGATGCAGGCAACATTTATGGATAACAGACGTAAGATCGGAAATCTGAATTCCAGCCTTCAGGATACGCTGGCAGGAATCCGTGTGGTACAGTCTTTTGCGAATGAAGATATTGAACGGGAGAAATTTAAAAAGAGCAATCAAAGTTTTTTGATCTCAAAGGATGCAAACTATCGTTGTATGGGTAGTTTTACAGGAGGCAATTTATTCTTTCAGGGGATGATGTATCTGATAACGCTGGTATTTGGAGGCTGGCTGATCGCACATGGACAGATGAAGCCGGCAGATCTGGCGATGTATGCGCTTTATATTGGCATTTTTATCAGTCCGATCCAGATTCTGGTAGAGCTTACGGAAATGATGCAAAAAGGGTTGTCCGGATTCAGGAGATTTTTAGATGTCGTTGAGACAGAACCGGAGATTGTAGATGCAGAAGATGCGGAGCCACTGGAAAATATCAAAGGGCATGTGCGTTATGAAAATGTTTCCTTTCATTATAATGACGATGACTCACTGGTTCTTGATAATGTTTCTTTTGATATCCCGGCAGGAAAATCGATTGCGTTGGTCGGACCATCCGGAAGTGGAAAGACAACCATCTGTTCGTTACTTCCGAGATTTTATGATGTATCTGGAGGACGTATTACAATCGATGGGAAGGATGTGCGGAAACTGACATTACAAAGTCTTCGTAATCAGATCGGATTGGTGCAGCAAGATGTATATCTGTTTTGTGGAAGTATTCGTGAGAATATTGCGTATGGCAGACCAGATGCATCAATGGAAGAGATTGTTGAGGCGGCAAAGAAGGCTAATATTCATGAATTCATCATGGGACTTCCGGATGGGTATGAGACATTCGTTGGTGAGAGAGGAACCAGATTGTCCGGCGGTCAGAAACAGCGCATTTCTATTGCAAGAGTATTTTTGAAGAATCCATCTATCCTGATTCTGGATGAGGCAACGAGTGCTCTGGATAATGAAAGCGAGAAATTTATCCAGCAGAGTCTGGAAGAACTGGCAAAAGACAGAACTACAATTACCATTGCACACAGATTGTCAACGATCCGTAATGCTGATGAAATTCTGGTGGTTGCAGAAAACGGGATTGCAGAACGCGGAACGCATGATGAGCTGTTGGCAAAAGGTGGGATTTACGCACACTATTATGAAATGTCATAATTTTAACCATGATATTCTGAAAAATTTATAGGAATGCGCTATTATCAAATTGACACAGGAATGTGGTAGAGTATAATTACAATTGAATACACTGAAAAATGGAGGAATTACATGAAAGTACATAAATATTGGTCAGTTGGAGCATTAATTACAATGTTTGGGACTTATTACACTGGATATAAAAAGCTGAAATCAAGTCATAAATACTTTGCTTTAAGTTCTATGTTATGTATGGTAATGGCGATATATACAGGTCATAAAATGATTACTGGGAATAGAAAAGAAAAGGCAAAAAAAGAGAAAGTTACAGATGGAGAGGAATAAATAATGTTGGGAGTAGGAATTAAGGCACCTGATTTTGAGTTGCCCGATCAAAATGGGAAAATACATAGATTATCGGATTATACAGGAAAAAAAGTGATTTTATATTTCTATCCCAAGGATAATACAGCGGGATGCACGAAACAGGCATGTGGTTTTTCCGAGAGATACCCTCAGTTTACCGAAAAAGGTGCGGTTATTCTTGGAGTCAGTAAGGATTCTGTATCCTCTCATAAGAGATTTGAGGAAAAATATGGATTGGCATTTACACTTTTAGCAGATCCAGAGCGGAAAGTTATTGAAGCTTATGATGTATGGAAAGAAAAGAAAAATTATGGAAAAGTCTCTATGGGAGTAGTAAGAACCACATATCTTATTGATGAACAGGGGATTATTATAAAGGCAAATGATAAAGTCAAGGCTGCAGATGATCCTGAAAATATGCTTAAGGAATTAAATTAATGAAGATAATATTATCCCCTGCTAAAAAGATGATTACAGATATTGACAGCATAGCACCGGATGCATTGCCTGAGTTTATTGAAAAGACGACTGAGATACAAAGTTGGTTGAAAAGTAAGTCAAAAGAAGAACTGAAGACTATCTGGAAATGTAATGACAAAATTGCAGAACAGAATTTCAATAGATTTGAAAACATGGATCTTTATCATTTACTTACTCCAGCTGTGTTATCATATGAAGGAATTGCTTTTCAATATATGGCTCCATCCGTGTTTGAGGACAGTCAGTTCGAGTATGTACAAAATCATTTGAGAATAATATCTGCATTTTATGGTGTGTTAAAACCAAGAGATGGTGTGACGCCTTATCGTTTGGAAATGCAGGCAAAGATCAGGATTGGAGATGCCAAAAATCTGTATGAGTACTGGGGTGACTTGTTATACCACTCAGTAATAGATGACAGCAGGATTATCATTAATCTTGCATCAAAAGAATACTCAAAATGTATAGAAAAGTATTTGACACCACAGGACAGATATATTTCGGTTACATTTTGTGAAGCTTCTGGAGATAAAATGGTAACAAAAGGTACATATGCCAAGATGGCTCGTGGTGAAATGGTCAGATTTATGGCAGAAAATAATATTGAGAATCCGGTAGATATTAAGAAATTCGACAGACTTGGTTATTCATTCCGGCCTGATTTATCATCAGATGCTGAATATGTTTTTGAACGAAAAATAGAACAATGATTTAGATTAAAGATGCGTAGCACGGGCATCTTCTCATAAAATACCGGATTTGCTGGAAAGAATTCATAACACTCATGGAATCGAATTTTTGGATTATGATATTTCATTTAAAGGTATTTGCCCAAAATGCAGGGAGAAGCTAAAGGAGGAAAAATGGATAGGAAAGCAATGTATAAGTTGAGTTATGGATTGTTTGTACTGACTGCCAGGGAAGATGAAAAAGACAATGGATGTATTATTAATACAGCCATTCAGGCAGCTTCAGAACCGAACCAGTTAAGTATCTGCGTCAACAAAGCAAATTACACGCATGACATGATTCAGAGAACTGGAAAATTCACAGTATCAGTCTTAAGTCAGAAGGCACAGTTTGAATTGTTCAAATATTTTGGTTTCCAATCAGGAAGGGATACCAATAAATTTGAAGCATTTGAAAAGTGTGCTAGGGGTACAAATGGTATTTATTATATTACAGAAGGTACAAATGCATACATTTCTGTAACAGTTAATAAAACGGAGGACTTAGGATCACATACAATGTTTATCGGTGAGATAACAGATATGGAAGTTTTAAGTAATGTTCCTTCTGTCACATATGATTATTACCAGAATAATATTAAACCTAAGCCACAGGCAGTCGGAAAAACCGAGGATGGGCAGACAATATGGCGTTGCAGAATTTGTGGATATGAATATGTAGGAGAAGAATTACCGGATGATTTTATATGTCCTTTATGTAAGCACCCGGCATCAGATTTTGAAAAAATAGTAAAGAAAACGGAGGAAAAAGAAATGGTAGCAAACAAATACGTAGGAACACAGACTGAGAAAAATTTACAGGAGGCATTTGCAGGGGAATCGCAGGCAAGAAATAAGTATACCTATTTTGCTTCTGTAGCGAAAAAGGAAGGCTACGAGCAGATGTCAGCATTGTTTTAAAAACCGCAGATAATGAGAAAGAACATGCAAAGATGTGGTTCAAGGAATTAGCAGGAATTGGTGACACAAAGGAAAACCTGGCGGCAGCGGCAGAAGGCGAAAATTATGAGTGGACAGATATGTATGAAGGCTTTGCTAAAACAGCTGAGGAAGAAGGATTCCCTGAACTTGCAGCAAAATTCAGGGCAGTAGGTGAGATTGAGAAGCACCATGAGGAAAGATATCGTGCACTTCTTAAGAATATTGAAACTGCTAAAGTTTTTGAAAAGAGTGAAGTTAAAGTATGGGAATGCCGTAACTGCGGACATATTGTGGTAGGAACTAAGGCACCTGAAGTATGTCCGGTATGTAATCATCCACAGAGCTATTTTGAAGTACATGAAGAGAATTATTAAGGGGATGAGATTATTACGAAGAAGAAAGTGATTAATTCAAAAAAAGCAGTAATGATAGGATGTGGCTTTGTTGGTTCGGCATCGGTATTTGCCCTGATGCTGCAATTGTTGTCATATCTGCCGGAGCGGGGCAAAAATCGGGAGAGACAAGGCTTGATTTAGTAAATAAAAATGTAGCAATATTTAAGTCAATCATTCCTGAAATAGCAAAGAGAAATTTTGCGGGTATCATGCTTGTAGTAGCTACAGCAGTCAATTCATGGGTTCTGGAAATGCTAAAAACACTTGACATTCGTGCTAAGATTACAAAATAATTCAGATACAACAGTAATATATTTATAAGGAGGAACAAACTAATGAAATATGTATGTGACGTTTGCGGATGGGAATATGATGAAGAGGAAGGTTATCCTGAAGGTGGTATTGCACCAGGAACAAAGTGGGAGGATGTTCCGGAAGATTTTGAATGTCCATTATGTAATGTTGGAAAAGATCAGTTTTCAGAAGTTGAATAGAAGCCTAATCTTGTGTTAAATACGGATGGATAAATCAAAACCCTGGTGCGTGAGCAACAGGGTTTTTTATTGCGATATTTTGTGATGATATCACAGAAAATAATCTACCTTTTGCTTATAATGTAGCTAGAAACTAAGTAAGGAGGTAGTCTAAATGAGATTAAAAGATAAAGTTGCAATCATTACGGGTGGAAGCCGTGGCATAGGATTTGCTACAGCTGATAAATTCTTGAAGGAAGGCGCTACAGTTGTATTGGCGGCAAGTTCACAGGAATCGGCAGATACTGCTGTAGATAAATTAAAAGAAAATATCCCAATGCAGTAGTTGCTGGAATTAGTCCAAATCTTGCAAGCATGGCAAGAAGTTAAGGCAATGTGGTATGGTGATGTTATCACAGAAAAGAAATAAAATTCAGATTATAATAAAGCCACAAAGAAATGATAGGGAGGATTATAAAATGACTGCAATTAATATCAATAAAAATAATTTCCAGAACGAAGTAATGAATTCTGATAAACCTGTCCTTTTGGATTTTTGGGCGCCTTGGTGTGCTCCTTGTCGTATGGTGGTTCCTATCATAGAGGAGATTGCAGGTGAACGCCCTGATATCAGAGTTGGTAAAATCAATGTGGATGAGCAGCCTGAACTGGCAAGTGAATTTAGTATTATGAGTATCCCAACTTTGGTGGTTATGAAGAATGGGAAGATTGTACAACAGATTTCAGGTGCGAGACCTAAGAATGCAATTTTAGAAATGCTTTAAGGAGGTGCGCTAATGGGATTTTTCGATTTCCTTAAACAGGCGAATATTAATCAAGGGATAGAGGAATATAAAAGGACTACTGGTGCAGTTCTGCTGGATGTACGTACTCCGCAGGAATATCAGGAAGGGCATATACCAGAAAGTAAAAATGTACCGTTACAACAACTTAATAATGTTGTTTCAGTAGCGAAGAATACAGAAATTCCACTGTTTGTATACTGTTATTCCGGAGCCCGAAGTCGTCAAGCAATAGGGCTGTTGCAACGAATGGGATATTCTAAAGTAAATAATATCGGTGGCATTGCTGGTTATTCAGGAAAGGTGGAAAAATAAGATGAAGGTAATAATCGTAGGCGGTGTAGCCGGAGGAGCTACAGCTGCAGCAAGAATCCGAAGACTGGATGAACATGCAGAAATTACTGTGTTTGAAAGATCCGGATACATATCCTATGCGAATTGTGGGCTTCCATATTATATTGGAGATGCAATCACAGATCCGGAAGAACTTACACTACAGACACCTGAGAGTTTTTTTAAACGCTTCCGTATTAATATGAAAATTCATCATGAAGTTATCTCCATACATCCGGAACGTAAAACTGTTTCAGTGAAAAATTTAGAAAATGGTGAAATATTTGAAGAAAATTACGATAAACTTATCCTTTCTCCAGGTGCAAAGCCAACACAGCCGAGACTTCCAGGAGTAGGTATTGATAAACTTTTTACACTTCGTACTGTAGAAGATACTTTTCGGATAAAAGAATATATTAATAAGAATCATCCAAAATCGGCTGTATTGGCTGGTGGCGGTTTTATTGGTTTAGAGCTGGCAGAAAATTTGAGGGAGCTTGGCATGGATGTTACAATCGTCCAGCGGCCTAAGCAGCTGATGAATCCTTTTGATCCGGATATGGCATCCATGATCCATAATGAAATGAGAAAGCATGGAATAAAACTGGTATTGGGCTATACAGTAGAAGGATTTCAAGAAAAAAACAATGGAGTGGAGGTCTTATTGAAAGATAATCCATCTCTTCAGGCTGATATGGTGGTGCTGGCAATCGGAGTTACACCAGACACAGCATTAGCAAAAGAAGCTGGTCTGGAACTTGGCATCAAAGAAAGTATTGTAGTGAATGACAGAATGGAAACCTCTGTACCGGATATTTATGCTGCAGGTGATGCAGTTCAGGTAAAACATTATGTTACTGGTAATGATGCGTTAATCTCTTTAGCGGGACCTGCCAATAAACAGGGCAGGATCATCGCGGATAACATTTGTGGTGGTGATAGTCGTTACCTGGGCAGTCAGGGAAGTTCTGTTATCAAAGTATTTGATATGACAGCAGCCACTACAGGTATCAATGAAACCAATGCCAAAAAGTCAGGATTAGAGGTAGATACAGTAATTCTTTCTCCTATGAGTCATGCCGGTTACTATCCCGGTGGAAAAGTGATGACCATGAAGGTGGTTTTTGAAAAAGAAACCTATCGTTTGCTTGGTGCTCAGATTATTGGATATGAAGGAGTTGATAAACGTATTGATGTGCTGGCAACAGCAATTCATGCAGGGCTGAAGGCAACCCAGCTGAAAGATTTAGATCTCGCATATGCACCGCCTTATTCATCTGCCAAGGATCCTGTAAATATGGCTGGATTCATGATAGACAATATAGCGAAAGGTACCTTAAAACAATGGCATTTGGAAGATATGGATAAGATTTCTAAAGATCAAAATGTGGTGTTGCTGGATGTGAGAACGGTAGGTGAATTTAACAGGGGTCATATGGATAGATTCAACAATATTCCTGTAGATGAACTGAGGGAACGAATTAATGAAATTGAGAAAGGAAAGCCTGTGTATCTGATATGCCAAAGTGGTCTGCGCAGTTACATTGCCAGCCGTATTCTGGAAGGAAACGGTTATGAAACATACAACTTTTCCGGTGGATTCCGCTTCTATGATGCAGTGGTTAATGACCGTGCGCTGATCGGAAGGGCATATGCATGCGGTATGGATTATTAGAAATAAACAAATATTTTTATAGTTTAATCGTAGTATAAAAAGATCCCCCATTTATTAGAACGACTTTCATAATTCTGATAAATGGAGGATTCTTTAGATGTTATAGAAAAACATTTTTATGATCTTTGTAGTGTTTCCAGTCTTTTCGAATCAAGGATTGTGATTTTACCGCGGGAGAGTTTGACGAGTCCTTCGCCTTGAAAGTATCGGAGCATTCGAGTGATAACTTCCCTGTGGGAACCAAGATGGTTGGCGATGGTTTCGTGAGTGATCTTTAATTCATTTGTTCCTTCGATAGAGGTCTCTTCTAAAAGAAATGAAGCAACTCGCTTATCCAAACTCTTCCACATGATTTGTTCAATCAGCCACATGACATCAGAAAAACGGGTAGCCATTAACTCATTGGTATAGTTTGCGACAGGAGCAGATTCCTTCATAATACCTTTATAGATTTCAGCAGGGATGATCCAAAGATCAGTATCTTTTTCTGCTTCAATGGTTACTTCAAATTGGATGGACCGCATGATACATGAGGCGGATAAAAGACACATATCCATATCGAACAGACGGTAGAGTGTAATCTCCCGTCCTTCATCTGAAAATATGTAAGTTCGAAGCTGCCCGGATTTAACCAGTAATAATCCAGTACAATCCAGGTTTCCATTGTGAATGATCGTTCCTTTTTTTACATTCTGTGTGATTAAATTGTCTGAAATTAGTTTTTTCTGTGCTATGTTCAAATCATTCCATAGTGGAAAATAATTTTCGAAGTTCATAACAGTTATCTCCTTTACGAACATAGTATACTTGCTTTTTTAAGATGCGTCAATTCTATAATTGACATATGCCATAAATAAAAATATACTGATTATAGTACATGATTGATGTAAATATGAGGGAGGGAAAAATAATGCAGGGAGATGTCAGTTTTACATTTTTGGACCGAATTGAAGAAGTAGAACTGAATATTGTAGATAGAAGATGGCAGTCTGCACTGGCATTGGCATTGACTTTGCCAGATATTTGCGGAGGTATTGCTTTCCCGGAAATTGTTAAACATTATCGAGATGGCCGGGTTATGCTGGATCGGCAAAAAAATCCGACCCGTGATGTGGGAACCCAGTATATCCGCTGGTTTGATGAATATGCAGGGGACCACTTTAAACTATCTCAATCCGATGAAAAGCCATATATTTGCGGAGGACGTTGTTGGCAGCTTCGGTGTGAATATCTTCATCAAAACAAAGGATTTTTAAATGATGAAAATAATATACACTTTCATCTTGGATTAAACTGTGGAATGTCAGTTTGTCAGTTGGACAGTATGAACATACAGGAGAACAGGATCGATATTCGTATAGACATAGAACAGTTTTGTCTGAGAATGTGCAAGGCAGCAAAGAGTTACTATGATAAAGTTAATTTGGAAAAAGACTTTAGTCTCTATAATACACCAGTTTTGGATTTTATTCAGGTAACACAAAAAAAGAAAGATGATTCTATTATTGCACTGATCTGTGGCAATGAACGCTATGCAAAAGGATTAAAAGAAGCATTGCAGTTTATTTCAGAGCAGATCATGCTGTTTTACACACCGGAAAGTGCTAAAACAAAATTAGGAAAACATAAGCCGGATCTTTGGATTGTTACCGAAGATATGACGAGACAACCGAATCAGCCATGGCGTGCTGACAGGACAACACCTGTAATTTTAATCACAGGCAATCCTGATTCTGTTGAGATTAAAAAGGAACCAGGGAAAGTAACTGTTCTTTCTATGCCATTGTCGATAGTTGATTTTCGGAAAACTGTCAAAATATATGTGTCGTGAGGAGACGTTTATGCTGTATATAATACTATTATTTGCATTCATAGTTGTATATTTGATGATGCTTATGCGGAGACAGAAAGATAAGATGAGCGAAATTAAAATACAAATGGATCAACTGCAAGCACAACATGATCAATTGCAGAAAGAAAGGGATCAGTTACTAGAACAGATGAATCATCTGGAAGAGCAACGAGAACACTTGCAAATGCAAACAGACCAGGCATTTCGGAGTACTGATGAAATTGAGAAAATTTGCGATGAAATATGGCATCATGCTAATACTATCCACCTTTATTCTTCGTTATCTGAAGAAGAAAGCAAATCTATAACAATGAAAGAAAAACAAAAAATAATTATTAGAACAATTGAGGAGATTCTAAACATCATATATAAATATAAAGGTGATGTATAATAAAAATATGTCTTTTTAGTTATTAGCGGTCAAGGTAAATTCTTATGTAATAATATCACAGAAGAATTTACCTTTTTCAGGTACAATAGAGATAACAAATTTGAAAGGGGAACAAAGCATTGGTATGATTATTTATGGATATGGGCGATCATTTATTTTGCTCTAGGTTTTTTAAATATTTTGTTCGCTTGGTTTGGGATGATTGATTTCCTGGTGCCGTTAGGAATAGCAATATTCGGTGGAAATAAATTTTTCTGTAATCATTTGTGTGGACGTGGCCAGCTTTTTAGTAAGCTTGGTGGAGATTTAAAATGCTCAAGAAATAAACCAACCCCGAGATGGATGAGTTCAAAATGGTTCCGATATGCCTTTTATAAGGCTATTATATAAAAAAGCAAGAAAGGAGCAGTTTATGCCGAGACCAGTAAAATGCAGAAAAGTCTGTCATTTCCCCAATATTTTAGAATTTCTTCCGGCAGATAATACTGAGAAAAAAACACCTATTGTTCTGACGGTAGATGAGTATGAGACAATTCGTCTTTTGGACAAGAAAGGTTATAGTCAGGAGCAGTGTGCAGCATCTATGCAAGTCGCAAGAACAACAGTTCAACGAATTTACGAGATTGCCAGGAAGAAAATAGCAGATGCACTCATTGATGGACATCCACTCAGAATTGAGGGTGGGGATTTCAGAATCTGTGATGGTCAGAGCAGCAACTGCAGCTTTGGAGGATGTTATAAACAGGAAATATACAAAAAATATGCAGAAGAAAAAGGAGAAGGTATCATGAGAATAGCAGTAACATATGAAAATGGACAGATTTTCCAGCACTTTGGACACACAGAGACATTTAAGATTTACGATGTAGAGGAAGGAAAAGTAGTACATTCAGAAATAGTAGATACGAATGGAAGCGGACATGGTGCATTGGCAGGAGTTCTTAATGCATTGAACGCAGATATTTTGATCTGTGGCGGAATCGGAGGCGGTGCACAGACAGCGTTAGCGGCAGCTGGTATTAAACTTTTTGGAGGAGTTTCCGGAGATGCGGATGAAGCAGTAGAAGCCTTTATTAATGAAACACTGGATTACAATCCAGATGTGAAATGTTCTCACCATGAGCACAGCCACGGGGAAGGACATACATGTGGCGAGCACGGATGTGGAAGCCATAGTTGTCATTAAGAAGAATAGTAAAAAATAATAATACGAAAGGATGTGCCAAGGTAATGGAGAAGTTACCGTAGCGCATCCTTTTTTTGTTAAGTTAAATAATGGAACAGAAAATTAATATTACTCAAACATTGCTTTATCAAAATATAAACAAATATAGGATAATATGCGCTTAACGAAGTCGAAAGGAGGTTCGGAACATGGGAAAAGTTATCGTAGTAGCAGTGGTAGTAGTTGCAGTAGTAGCGGGTGTTGTGGTGAAGAATAGAAAGTAAAAAATTAAATGTGCATACACGTTTCAAGATATTGGTATAGGATATTTTAGACGTGTATGATAAAATAGAATGTAAGAGAATCAACATGCCTCAAATAAAACTCAATTAAAAAATAAATATCAGATAGAAATATGTCCATAAAACAAGGTGAGATTTATGAAGAAAATGATATTTGTTATAGTATCATTAGTAGCAATTGTAGAAATTACAATTACTGCAGTTTGTATGCCTGAGGATAGATTTAAGGAGAAAATAATATGGATGAGTAAGTAAAAGAGAGTGGAAATCCATTACTCAGATTCCAATATCAGGGAAAAGACATTGTTAGAGGCATACTGTTCAAGACTTTTTATGGGATATCATGACAATCAACCGTTTAATGATAACATGCTTCGTCCGTGTCCTGTACTTGATAATCCAGGACGGTTTACGGACATTGTAGAAAAGAATGGGGCTAGAAGTACAGACTATCAGAATCTTGAGACAGCAAAGGAATTTTTAGATAAATGTGAGGAGGTGGCAGCAAACTGGACACCTGCGGCAGAAAGATTATGGATGGCATCAAAAGGCACAGCATGTACGGGCTGTCATGGATGCAGATAACAATATTACGGATAAGAAAGAAAACGAATTAAGAAATTGATTTGGTGTTAAATATTTCGCTTGAATTAACAATTCTGAAACAATTTTCAAACACAATATAAACCTACATATCCTATGCTGTATGCAAATCATCCGGCATGGGATTTTTTTGAAAAAATACAATGAAATAGAGTAAAGCGGACATTCGCAATCCGCTTCGCTACTTGCGCATGAACGCAGTCGCTTCGCGATTTGTCGGTGGGAGCTTTCAACTCCCACTGACATAAGCATCCCCCTCACCCGCCGTTTAGTGTCCGCGCACTTGAAGCGGGGGAATGCTTATCTGCGTTCAAATTATGAGAAAGGATAAGGGTTGGCAGATCAGCACCAACTACTGGTGCTATATAACCATGTAAGTGAGATGTCCAGAATTGAGAGTGAAATCACAAGGCTGGAAAGCGTAGCAATTAGCTGACACCAAAAATAAAAAAATTGGTGTCAGAATGGTGTCAAATCAAGAAAAAGTGATGATTATAAGAAAGAAAAAGTGTTGCAAACCCCGTAAAATCAAGGTTTGCAAAAAAAAATCAAAAAATTAGCACTCATCTCTTGACAGTGCTAATAATAGGTGCTATAGTACAACTAGAACAAAGGAAGAGGGATAAAGAATCAGAGATATGAAGCCGACAGCATTCATACAGGATTCCGAATCACGATTCCAGAAGTTCCAGCAATCAACACCTCGGAATTTTCCGATTGTGCTAAATATATTATTTATCATTTGGAAGGAGATATGACTTATGATGATGCCTAGTATTTTTAGAGAGAACTTATTTGATGATTTTATGAATGATTTTGCATTTCCAGCATTTCCGAATGTGGATAAAGAGCTGTATGGTAAGCATGCAAAGAACCTTATGAAGACTGATGTGAAAGATACAAAAGAAGGATATAAAGTAGATATTGATCTGCCGGGATTTACAAAAGATGAGATCCAGATGCATTTGAAAGATGGTGTACTGACTGTAAGTGCAGCCAAGGGCCTGGATAAAGATGAGGAAGACAAGAAAGGTAACTATATCAGAAAAGAGCGTTATGCCGGAAGTCTTAGCAGAAGCTTTTATGTTGGTGAGTACCTTACAGAGGAAGATATTCATCCGAAGTATGAGAACGGTATTCTGTCCTTCGTAGTACCGAAGGAAGAGGAGAAGCCGGTAGAAGAAAAGAGTCATTATATTACCATCGAGTAATTGTAAAATTGTAGATGTAAGTATCAGATACCCCGCAGGCACCCGAACCTGCGGGGTATTCAAATCCAGTAACAGAGTAATAATATGTATGGTGCCTGCGGATTTAGACTTTTTGACCCTGGCATCATAAGATAAATATATAGATGGGAGGGAGAGACATGTCAGCGAAGCGGGATTATTACGATGTCCTTGGTATAGACAGGGCAGCCGATAAGAATACGATTAAGAAAGCTTATCGTAAGCTGGCGAAGAGATATCATCCGGATACGAACAAAGACAATCCACAGGCAGAAGAGAAATTCAAGGAAGCAACAGAAGCTTACAATGTCCTCAGCGATCCGGAAAAGAAGAAAATGTATGATCAGTTCGGTCATGCGGCATTTGATGGCACGGCAGGAGCGGGAGGCTCCGGAGCATATGGATACGGCGGACCGGGTGGAGGAACATATACGTACAGTGATCCGAATGGCACCTTCCATGAGTATCATTTTGAAGGCGGAGATATGGGAGACATGGATGATATCCTGAAGAATATCTTCGGCAGAGGCTTTGGCAGTGGTGCAGGACGGAGCAGCCACAGCAGTTACAGCGATTTTGGAAACGGCTTCCACAATGGAGGCTTCCATAGCGGAGGGTTCCACAGTGGAGACTTCGGTGGTGGATTCCAGGGAGGTTTTGGAGGTCAGTATCGAGAGAATGGCTCTGATACAAGAGCAGAGATAGATGTAACATTTGATGAAGCTGCATTTGGTGCAGATAAGATTATCCATCTGACGGATCCGAATAATGGTGGACGTGAGACATCACTGAAGGTTCATATCCCGGCAGGTATTGATAACGGTAAGAGCATTCGTTTGAAAGGAAAAGGAATGCCAGGTATCAATGGCGGCAAATCGGGCGATTTGTTACTGAAAGTAAGAGTAGGCGAGAAACCAGGATTTGAAAGAAAAGGAATGGATGTATACACCACTGCCCGGGTACCATTTACAACAGCGGTACTCGGTGGCGAAACCATTGTGCCTACACTGACCGGAAAGGTTATGTGTAAGATTAATCCGGGTACTCAGTCCGGAACCAAGATCCGTCTGAAAGGCAAGGGTATTGGTGCAATGAGGGATTCTGGCAGAAAAGGAGATCAGTATGTGACAATACAGATTGATGTTCCGAAGAATCTGACAGAAGAAGCCAAACGAAAATTGCGAGAATTTGAAGCAGCATGTGGCGGCAGAACAAAGGGCGCAGCATGATAATAATAGATGAAAAGAATTAGCACTCGACTATTGACTTGGCTAATAGCCGGTGCTATATTGTGAATAGAACAAAGAGAAGTGCGACTGGTTCGCATGTCAAAGGAGGCATGTTTTATGAATATAAATAAATTTACGCAGAAATCACTTCAGGCAGTTCAGGACTGCGAGAAGATTGCAATGGACTATGGTAATCAGGAAATCGAGCAGGAACATTTGCTGTATGCATTGCTTACACAGGATGATGGGCTGATCCCGAAGATGATCGAGAAGATGGGCCTGGACATAGGTGTGGTAACACAGCGTGTGGAACAGGCAATCGCCGGTCGCACAAAGGTGCAGGGCGGTAAGCAGTATGTTGGACAGGATCTGAATAATGTCCTGGTGCACGCAGAGGATGAAGCAAAGCAGATGGGTGATGAGTATGTATCAGTTGAGCATCTGTTCCTTGCAATGCTTCGTTATCCAAGCCGTGCAATGAAAGGAATCTTCCGGGAGATGGGTATCAGTAAGGAAGGGTTCCTCCAGGCACTTTCTACAGTGCGTGGCAACCAGCGGGTAACCAGCGATAATCCGGAAGCCACCTATGATACATTGAACAAATATGGTACAGATCTGGTGGAAAGAGCCAGAGATCAGAAGATGGATCCGGTCATTGGTCGTGATGCAGAGATCCGTAATGTGGTTCGTATCCTGTCTCGTAAGACCAAGAATAATCCGGTACTGATCGGTGAGCCTGGTGTAGGTAAGACTGCAGTCGTAGAAGGTCTGGCACAGCGTATCGTGAAAGGCGACGTGCCGGAAGGATTGAAAGATAAGACGATATTCTCATTGGATATGGGGGCACTGGTAGCCGGTGCCAAATATCGTGGAGAATTTGAGGAACGTCTGAAAGCTGTTCTGGAGGAAGTCAAGAACAGTGACGGACACATTATCCTCTTTATTGATGAGTTGCATACGATCGTAGGTGCAGGTAAGACAGATGGTGCCATGGATGCGGGCAATATGCTGAAGCCGATGCTAGCGCGAGGCGAGTTGCATTGTATTGGAGCAACTACACTGGATGAGTACAGACAGTACATTGAGAAAGATGCCGCACTGGAACGTCGTTTCCAGCCGGTACTTGTGGATGAGCCAACGGTTGAGGATGCTATTTCTATCTTGCGTGGTCTGAAAGAACGTTATGAAGTATTCCACGGAGTTAAGATTACTGACAGCGCGCTGGTAGCAGCGGCCACATTATCTAACCGTTATATCTCTGACCGGTTCCTTCCTGATAAGGCAATTGACCTAGTGGATGAGGCATGTGCCTGATCAAGACAGAACTTGATTCCATGCCGACAGAACTGGATGAGATGAATCGTCGTATCATGCAGATGGAGATCGAGGAAGCTGCACTTAAGAAGGAAGAAGATCGTCTCAGCAAGGAGCGTCTGGAGCATTTGCAGCAGGAGCTGGCTGAACTCCGGGAAGAATTTGCCGGACAGAAAGCTCAGTGGGATAATGAAAAGAAAGCTGTAGAGCGTATTCATAAGGTACGTGAAGAGATTGAAAATGTCGGTAAAGAGATTCAGAAAGCACAGCAGGCATATGATCTGAATAAGGCAGCAGAGCTTCAGTATGGTAAGCTGCCGCAGCTCAAACAGCAGCTGGAAGAACTGGAATCACAGACAAAGGATGAAGATCGATCCCTGGTACACGAGTGTGTAACAGATGAAGAGATTGCCAGAATCGTATCCAGATGGACCGGAATTCCAGTTGCCAAACTGAATGAGAGCGAACGTAATAAGACATTGCATCTGGCAGATGAACTGCATCACAGAGTTATTGGACAGGATGAAGGAGTAGAACTTGTGACAGAAGCAATCATTCGTTCCAAAGCAGGCATTAAAGACCCAACTAAGCCGATCGGTTCTTTCCTGTTTCTTGGACCTACTGGTGTAGGTAAGACGGAACTTGCCAAGCACTTGCAGAGAGCCTGTTTGATGACGAGTCCAATATGGTCCGTATAGATATGAGTGAGTACATGGAGAAACATTCTGTGTCTCGTCTGATCGGAGCGCCTCCGGGATATGTGGGATATGACGAGGGTGGTCAGCTTACAGAGGCTGTTCGTAGAAAACCATATTCAGTTGTTCTGTTTGATGAGGTGGAAAAAGCACACCCAGATGTATTTAATGTACTTCTTCAGGTACTGGATGACGGACGTATTACGGATTCTCAGGGACGTACGGTAGATTTTAAGAATACGATACTGATCATGACATCAAATATTGGTTCCTCTTATCTGCTGGAAGGAATTGATGAGAACGGTAATATCAGTGAAGCAAGTAAGGATGCTGTTATGGCAGATCTGAGAGCACATTTCCGTCCGGAGTTTCTGAATCGTCTGGATGAGACAATTATGTTTAAGCCGTTGACGAAGGATAATATTCATGGCATTATTGACTTGTTGATAGCTGATTTGAACAAACGTCTGGAAGAGAAGGAGATTTCCATCAGGCTGACAGATGCAGCGAAGAATTACGTGGTAGAAGGCGGATATGATCCGATGTATGGTGCACGTCCGCTGAAGAGATTCCTGCAAAAACATGTAGAGACACTGGCTGCTAAGCTGATGCTGCAGGGTGGCGTCGGTGCAGATCAGACCATTGTAATTGATGTGGAGAATGGCAGTCTGACGGCAAGAAGCGAATAATAGATCAATGACCATAATATTTCATATTGATGTTAATTCTGCATTCCTGAGCTGGAGCGCGGTAGAAGAATTGAAGAATGGCGCAGACCGGGATTTGCGTAAGATCAATGCTATTGTAGGCGGTGACCAGAAGTCGCGCCATGGCATTGTGCTTGCCAAGTCCCAGTCTGCTAAAAGATATGGCATCCGTACGGGGGAACCTGTTGCGAATGCCTTTCGTAAGTGTTCGGATCTTGTGGTGGTACCTCCGGATCACAGGCGCTATCAGGAATACAGTAAAAGGCTTATGGATCTTCTGCGGGATTATACACCAGATATAGAACAGGTCAGTGTAGATGAATGCTTTATGGATTTTACCGGTATTGCGCATCGATTTCATTCGCCAATAGATGGTGCTATGGAGATTAAAAATGCAGTACGCGATAAGTTTGGCTTTACCGTAAATGTAGGAATATCCACGAATAAACTGCTGGCTAAGATGGCATCTGATTTTGAAAAACCAGATAAAGTGCATACGCTTTTTCCGGAAGAGATTCAGGCAAAAATGTGGCCGCTTCCGGTGGAGGACCTGTTCATGGCAGGCAGATCCAGCGTAGAGACACTTCATAAGCTGGAAATGCGGACAATTGGTGATGTGGCACAGGCGGATCCGGCAATTCTGGAGTTGCATTTGAAAAGCCATGGAAGAATGCTTTGGGAATCGGCTAATGGTATCGGAGATGATGTAGTGCGACCGGTGCGGGCAGAGTCAAAAGGAATTGGTAATTCTAGGACTCTTGCAAAAGATGTTACCACTGAGGAAGAAGCTGGAAAAGTTCTTTTTAATCTGGCAGAAAGTGTGGGCAGGCGTCTTCGCAATGCCGGGATGAAAGCAGGTATGCTGAGTGTGGAGATCCGTTATCATACATTTCGGGATAACTCGCATCAGAAGCAGCTTTTTCGATCAACCAATAATGATATGGAGATATACGATATAGCGATGGAACTGTTTCGGGAATTTTGGAACGGAGAACCGATCCGACTCCTTGGACTTCGAAGTTCCAAGCTGGTGCATGAAGATGAACCGGAGCAGATGAGTCTTTTTGATATGCCGATACTGCATAGCAGTGCAGGGAAAGACACGCATAGTACACAGAAAATACATAGTATACTATCGACTGAACATACATTACGTAGTGATAAATTACGCAATTTGGATGAGGCACTGGATCAGATACGAAAAAAGTATGGCGATGATGCTGTGAAACGTGGAACACAATTGTAAGTGCTGGCGGGTATGTTATTGTCGGAAACCGGGGATGGAACCTGTCTGTGAGTCAGTAACATCAAGTTGATTAGAGACTTCCAGGTCATATGGAGGAAAAGGTATATGAGCGAAACAAATGAAAAAAGAGTAATTTCTTATAACAAAGAAGAAATGGATGCGATTGAGAACTATCCACATAATAATTCCAAGACGGGGGTGTTGATGTATGAGCATAAACTGGTCGTAGATCCTGAGACTGGGATGACGATTAAGCAGATACGTTATCCTAAGGGATGTATGATTCCACTGCATACACATCATTGTGCTCATAGTATCTATGTGCTGAAAGGAACACTGGTGACTTCGCATGGTACATTTGGTCCAGGGGAATTTGTATGGCACGATGAAGGCGTGGAGATGACACATGGTGCATCGGATGAAGAAGATGTGGATATTTTGTTCATCACGAATAAAGCATTGGATATGAATTATTTATAAAAGTTTTTTATGAAGATTATTGTAGGATTTTCAAGAAAGTTCTTGACGGGCTTCGGTAGTGCTGCCGTATAATAGTAATATAAATAAAGCGGATGATGACTGCTCTAGACACCGAAAGGGGCCGAAGAAGCAAACCGGGGGAATGCATCGTTCCTCTGCGGAAACTGACAGGCAAAAGGAAGGCAGTCGGACGAATCTTTGGAGAGAATGCATTAGCATCGCCTACGTGGCAAGAACCAACTGGCAAACGGACAGAGAGATAGATGTACAGGGAAACGGTATGTTTATCTCTTTTTTTGTATTGCGACGAGTCAAAGTCCGAGCTTGCTCGAGGCCTTGACGACCGCATGCAATCTCAGAATGTGCCTTATGGCACTTCTGATGATTTGTGCAATAAGCCGTTGTGCAGAATTGTGCGACGAGTCAAAAACCAAGAACATCCGCATTGAATGAGGGGAGAAATGATTATGAGAATGATGCTTGTGGGAGCCGGAGCAGTCGGTGAGAGTATAATGAAAGTATTGAAATGGAGAGATCCGTCGCATAAATGGCTGGAGTATGGATTGATCTGTGATTATGACGAAGAGCGCGCAAAGGAGATTGCTGATACATTGGAAGAACCGGATCATTTTCAGGCAGCAAAGGCAGATGCAACCAGTAAAGAAGAGTTGTTCAGCTTGATTAGACAATATGAAATTGATTTTGTTATGGACGCAGCTCCGCCTTTTGCAAGTAATATAATCTTTGATGCGGCTTATGAGACTGGGGCGAATTACGGAAGCATGGGTACCTGGTCGGTACCGATGGAACATCCGGCTTATGGGCTTGGAATTGAAAACAGTTATACGGAGCCTATGACCAGATATAATTTTGATCGCCATGAAAAATGGAAAGAACGTGGAAACATGGCAGTAATCTGTATGGGTATAGACCCGGGTGTGGTTAATGTATTTGCTAAATATGCTGCAGTGGAATTATTTGATGAACTAACTGAAGTACATGTAAAAGATGGTGGCAACCTTACGATCCCCGGAGCTGATCCGGATGATATTACATTCGGGTTTAATGTATGGACTGTGCTTGACGAAGTGATGAATCCCAATGTGGAATATGATGAAGAACGCGGTGGCTTTATCGTAGAGAAACCATTTGCCGGAAAAGAGGTATTCCAGATGCCGGATGGAGTGGGAGCTAATACATTAGTAAAAGTAGAACATGAGGAAACCGTAACTATGCCAAGATATCTGGGTGAATATGGATTGAAACGTGCGACCTTTAAGATCAGCCTGGATGAGAATCTGATCACGGCGTTAAAGGTATTAGATCACCTTGGACTACGCAGCCTTCATCCGGTGCAGGTAGGAGATGTGTCTGTAGTGCCGCGAGATGTAGTGGCAGCCTGTGCACCTCAGCCGAAGGACATAGGGGATGAAATGACAGGACGTATGCTGGTAGGTGTGCATTGCATTGGCAAGAAAAATGGAGACAAGAAAGAGTACTTTATCTATCAGCCATTTGATAATCAGGCTTCCATGAAACGGTGGCATTCACAGGCGGTAACTGCGCAGACGGGTTTTGGGGCAGCACTTTCTATAGAATTAATCGGGCGTGGTATATGGAAAGAGTCGGGAGTATATTCTCCGGAATATTTTGACCCGATGCCATATATGGAATTAATGAAGGAAACTGGCTTTGAATATCGTATACTCGCAATGTAATGTAGACAAATGAGTAAATGTAGACAAAAATGAAAATAAATGAAAAAGCTGTTGACAGTGATGTGACTGCTGTGCTATATTATACAAGCTGTCGCGTGAGACAGGGCTGAGAAGCACCGCTGTCCATGAGACACAACCAAAAATCCGGAATATATGAAATGAAAAAAGTTGTTGACAAATGTCGATGAACATGATATTCTAGATAAGCTGTTTCGAGCGAGTACACACCGCTGAAACAACAAAAATAAAAAAGTTGTTGACAAGCGACGAAAGATGTGATAATCTATTAAAGCTGTCGCAAACGACAACACAAAGAACTTTGATAACTGAACAATAG
>NZ_QSDM01000009.1:0-118285 GCF_003464045.1 Dorea sp. AM58-8
GAACGAGATACTGCCTGAGACTGGCTGCCGATTGGCGGTGCCTGTATGATGGGTGAGGATGACGAGGCAACCGGTTCGGAAGGCAATTTCCACAGCAAATCCGTGTGGGCGAGAATCGCAGTGATTGCGGGAGGTCCGGTGTTTAATTTTATTCTGGCATTTATCTTGTCAGTGATTCTGATCGCTATGGTAGGTTATGACCAGCCGGTAGCAGAACAGGTGGAGAATGGCTATCCGGCTGCGGAAGCAGGAATCCAGCCTGGAGACAGGATTGTCAGGATCGGGAATAAGAAGATCAATATCTTTCGCGAGATTTCGACTTATAATCAGTTCCATCAGGGGGAGACGGTTGACGTCACCTATGAGCACGATGGAGAGAAGCATACGGTTACATTGACGCCAAAATATGATGAAGAGAATCAGTATTACCGTCTGGGAATTTCGAGAGGAGCGAATGAAAAAGCAGGATTTTTCAAGTCGCTTCAGTATGGTACGTATGAGGTGAAATACTGGATCTGTACTACAGTATCCAGTCTGAAGATGTTAATTATGAGACAGGTGGGCATAGATCAGATGTCAGGCCCTGTCGGAATCGTCGGTGTGGTGGATGAAACGTATCAGGCATCGTCTCAGTATGGCGTGTTGACTGTGATCGCCAGTATGCTGAACATTGCCATTCTGCTGTCGGCGAACTTGGGTGTAATGAATCTGCTTCCGATTCCGGCACTGGATGGAGGCCGCCTGGTATTTCTATTTGTAGAGGCAATCCGCAGAAAGAAGATACCGCCTGAGAAAGAAGGCTATGTGCATCTGATCGGATTTGCACTGCTGATGGCACTTATGGTAGTTGTAATGTTTAACGATATTCGAAAATTAATTATGTGATAAGGAGGATGTATCTGTGGCATGTCTGAAGAACATGCTGTGGATACATCTTTTTTGTATCGCGATGAGTTGAAGTTCTAGTTAAAGTGATATAGGCGAATAAGGGAATTAAATTTGCAGATTGAGCTTAAACTTGTGTGCGCAAAATATTTAAAAACTGAAAATGTTAATAAAACTTTAGAAAGTGTCTACCAAAAAACTGATAATAGCTACTAAAAAAATAACAAAGTGCTATACTGTAATCATATGATTTAAGTTCTGTAATAAATAATAAAAAAGGAGACAAAAGACATGGAGAACAAAGACATCGAAACATTATTAGCAAAAGAGGCAATTCGCGATCAGATCTATACATATTGCCGTGCTCTGGATCGAATCGACAATGAATTGGGTTACAGTGTGTTTGCTGAAGACAGTAAGGTAAACTATGGACCAACATTCCCGAAGGGAACCGGAAGACAGTTTATTGATAATATGTTGAACCAGCATCGCCACATGATATCTACCCATCATATGATGACAAATATTTTGATTAAGGTAGATGGCAATAAGGCAGCAAGTGAGACTTATATGTACGCTGCCTGCAAATTCCCGAAGAAGCAGAAAAATGGTAAGAAATCTACATTTACCGTAGAAGCAAGATGTCGTGATATTGATAAATGGGAATGCAGAGATGGTAAATGGTTGATTGTAGAAAGAGTAGTTGCCGGAGATAATACGATGATCGTTGTTCCTGGCCAGGATCTTGAGAATTACAATACAGAACGTAATAATAAGAAAGATCCATCTTACAAATTCTTTGCAGATTTTGAGTAATATATATAGTAAAAGAATGTATGATTTAACAGGGCTCCGGGCAAATATTCCCAGAGCCTTTTGCTTTTTAGGATAATTCTGCGATCCGTGATACGCCGACATAGATTTCTGAAATTTTATACCAGGTGGAGTAATCGGTCACACCGGTTTGCGGAAGCCCAAATACGGACTGGAATACGCGAACGGCTTCGGCTGTAGCAGGACCATAGATGCCGTCTGCGTTGATTTTTGGAATTGCCGGATAAGCACCGGCGATCACATTTAACTGCTCCTGCATCTGGCGGACTTTATTGCCGGAAGAACCGATTTCAAGGTCATAGCCGGGCCATGAGGATGGAATGCCGGAAATGGCTTCAGCGGTGTTGATGTACATGTTATCGCCGTAATAGTAGCGCAGGATTTCAATCGGTGTGTAGCCTGATCGCCAAGGGACTTGGAACCCCACTGTGTCATCCAGCCGTTGCTGGTGCACTGTACCTGTCGGCCGTCGCAGTACTGGGTGAGGATTGGCTGGCGGACATTCGGACGGGACAGATAGTCGGCAAATAGTTCGTCTACAATGACAGAGATGGTGTCGAAGATGTTGCGCTCCGGGATCCATTTGTGGTCGAAGGCTGTAGAAGATGTGATCGTAAAGTCATATCCCTGATTGCGATAGAATTCCGTGTACACGCGGTTCAGTGTAAAGGACATGATCGCAAGCACATTTGCACGGATGGTATTCTCCGGCCAAGTGGCGTAAATCTCGCTGGAAGCTACATTTTTAATATAGTCTTTGTAGCGGACATAGTAATTCTTTGCGGTACTGTCCCTTGGACTGCCGTCGTGAACGACAATGTATTCCGGAACAACCACACGGCTGAGCACGATTTCGCCGCTTTCGGGAATGGGCTTGATCTCAGCTTCTGGAATTTTGGCAGGATAATTGCCGTAAAGGGTATGTGCCGGAATAACGAAAATCTCTTCCTGAGAGGCGTCTTCAGAAGCAGGTGCGGTGACAGGATTCAGAGCGATATTCTGCAGGGCAGTTACGTCTGCCAGAATCTCTGCACCGGCAATGGTGACTGGCTCATAGCCTTCTGCGGTAACTTGAAATGTATATTCGGAATAGGGCTGTACTTCATTTTCGGGATTCGTACTATATTCGACAGGCGGAGCCGGGAGATCGATGGTTTCGGTCTGTCCGGACGAGTTGGTTGTGAGTTGTTCCAGCGTGCTTTCTGGAACTCCGGTATAAGAGATGTTTATAGATGCGTCTGCGATAGGATAAGCGGTGATAGAAGAGGTAAGGCTGATCTGCAGACGACCGATATCTGGGTGGTCAGGAGAACTGATAACTTGAGCCATGATAATTGTATAACCTCGCAAATTCTGTTACAATAATATATGTGTATGAGAAGCGTATGTGAATAAAGAAAAAAGCTATCGTTTCATGCATGCATTTGATTATGCACAATCTAAGGGTTGAAAAATGTTAAAACTTGTTGTATAATTACGACAATTTGGACATTTATAGTTTACAAGACAAAATTGGAAGGGAATAGGTGGACATATGAAAGCATTTCTTATCTTGGAAGATGGGACAGTTTTTACCGGAACCAGCATAGGTTCGACAAAGGATGTAATCAGCGAGATTGTTTTCAATACTTCGATGACGGGGTATCTGGAGGTGCTGACAGATCCTTCTTATGCAGGACAGGCCGTGGTAATGACATACCCATTGATCGGCAATTACGGCATTACACCAGACATGGAGTCAAAAAAGGCATGGCCGGATGGTTATATTGTAAGGGAGCTGTCAAGAATACCTAGTAACTTCCGCTCGGAAGGCACGATTCAGGATTTCCTGAAGGAGCAGGATATTCCGGGTATTGCAGGAATTGATACAAGAGCATTGACAAAGATACTCCGTGAAAAAGGAACCATGAACGGTATGATCACTACGAATGAGAATTATAACGTAGATGAGATTGTTCCGAAGCTGAAAGAGTATAGAGTGGGAGATGTAGTTACTGTGACTACATGCTCAGAAAAAGAAGTTCTTCCTGGCGATGGCCCGAAGGTTGCGCTGATGGACTTTGGTGCTAAGAATAATATTGCCAGATCTTTGAATAACAGAGGCTGTGAAGTGACAATCTATCCGGCACATACATCTGCGGAAGAGATTATCGAAAGGCATCCGGACGGCATCATGTTATCCAATGGCCCTGGGGATCCGGAGACCAATGTATCTATTATCAAAGAGATCAAGAAATTGTCCGAAACAGACATTCCAATATTTGCTATTTGTCTGGGACATCAGCTGATGGCCCTTGCTCATGGCGCTAAAACATACAAGTTAAAATATGGTCACAGAGGAGGCAATCATCCGGTAAAAGACCTGAGTAATAACCGTGTATACATTTCTTCACAGAACCATGGATATGCGGTAGATGCATCAACTGTAGATGCGGATGTGGCGAAAGAAGCATTTGTAAATGTTAACGATGGAACCAATGAAGGACTTGCATACATTGGTAAGAATATTTTTACTGTACAGTTCCATCCGGAGGCTTGCCCTGGACCACAGGATTCCGGATATCTGTTTGACCGCTTTATTGACATGATGAACAACAGGGAGGAGAAGTAAGATGCCTAGGATAAAAGATATTAAAAAAGTACTTGTAATCGGATCGGGACCAATTGTAATCGGTCAGGCAGCAGAATTTGATTATGCAGGAACACAGGCATGTCGTTCTCTGAAAGAAGAGGGAGTAGAGGTTGTCTTACTGAACTCTAACCCTGCAACTATTATGACTGATAAGGACATTGCAGACCGTGTATATATCGAGCCGCTGACCGTAGAAGTAGTAGAGCAGCTGATAAAGAAAGAAAAGCCGGACAGCGTACTTCCTACACTGGGCGGACAGGCTGCGCTTAACCTTGCTATGGAGCTTGAGGAAGCTGGTTTCTTAAAAGAGAATAACGTACGTCTGATCGGTACTACATCTGAGACGATCAAGAAAGCCGAAGACCGTCTGGAATTCAAGAAGACCATGGAGAAGATCGGTGAGCCATGTGCAGCTTCACTGGTCGTTGAAAATGTGGAAGACGGCGTCCAGTTCGCTGAGAGCATCGGGTATCCGGTTGTGTTAAGACCTGCTTATACACTGGGCGGAAGCGGTGGCGGTATCGCTCACGACAGAGTACAGTTGGTGGAAATTCTGGAAAACGGACTTCGCCTGTCTCGTGTTGGTCAGGTACTGGTAGAGCGATGCATCGCAGGATGGAAAGAGATCGAGTACGAGGTAATGCGTGACAGCAACGGTAACTGCATTACCGTATGTAATATGGAAAACATTGACCCGGTTGGTGTACATACCGGAGACAGTATCGTAGTAGCACCTTCTCAGACACTGGGTGATAAAGAGTATCAGATGCTGCGTACATCTGCACTGAATATCATCAGTGAGCTGAATATTACCGGTGGATGTAATGTGCAGTATGCGCTGCATCCGGATACATTCGAATACTGTGTAATCGAGGTTAATCCTCGTGTGAGCCGTTCTTCTGCGCTGGCATCTAAGGCAACAGGATATCCGATTGCTAAGGTTGCTGCTAAAATTGCACTCGGTTACACACTTGATGAGATCAAGAACGCAGTTACTAAGAAGACTTATGCAAGTTTTGAGCCGATGCTGGACTACTGTGTAGTTAAGATCCCGCGTCTGCCATTTGATAAATTTATCAGTGCCAAGAGAACACTGACAACTCAGATGAAAGCTACCGGAGAGGTTATGAGTATCTGTGATAACTTTGAAGGAGCGCTGATGAAAGCTATTCGTTCTCTGGAGCAGCATGTGGACAGTCTGATGTCTTATGATTATTCTTATCTGACAGGAGAGGAACTTCTGGAAGTATTGAAGGTTGTAGATGACAGACGTATCTGGAAGATCGCAGAAGCAATTCGTCAGGGTATCAGCTATGATGAGATTCACAGAGTGACCAAGATTGATAAATGGTTTATCGACAAGATTGCACATCTGGTAGAGGTAGAGCTTCAGATGAAGCGCAGCGCACTGGATGAGGATCTGCTTCGTGAAGCGAAACGTATGGAGTTCCCGGATAATGTGATTGCTGAGATTACAGGACACACTGAGCGTGAGATTCATGACATGCGTCATCAGTATGGTATTACTGCAGCATATAAGATGGTAGATACCTGTGCGGCAGAGTTCGCAGCAGAGACTCCATATTACTATTCTGTATATGGCAGTGAAAATGAAGTGACAGAGACGAATGACCGTAAGAAGGTTCTGGTACTTGGTTCTGGTCCGATCCGTATCGGTCAGGGTATTGAATTTGACTTCTGTTCTGTACACTGTACCTGGGCATTTGCAAAAGAAGGCTATGAAACAATTATCGTAAATAATAACCCGGAGACGGTAAGTACAGACTTTGATATTGCAGACAAGCTGTATTTTGAGCCTTTGACACCGGAAGATGTAGAAAGCATTGTAGATCTTGAAAAACCGGACGGAGCAGTAGTACAGTTTGGCGGACAGACAGCGATCAAGCTGACAGAGTCTCTGATGAAGATGGGCGTGCCGATCCTTGGTACATCTGCTGAGAACGTAGATGCAGCAGAGGATAGAGAGCTCTTCGATGAGATCCTTGAGAAGTGTGAAATTCCAAGACCGACCGGCGGTACTGTATTTACAGCGGAGGAAGCAAAAGAAGTTGCGAACCGTCTGGGATATCCGGTTCTGGTAAGACCGTCTTACGTACTTGGCGGACAGGGTATGCAGATTGCAATTGATGATCACGATGTGGATGAATTTATTGGTATTATTAACCGTATCGCACAGGATCATCCAATCCTGGTAGATAAATATCTGCAGGGCAAGGAAATTGAGGTCGATGCCGTATGCGATGGCGAAGATATCCTGATTCCTGGTATCATGGAACATATAGAGAGAGCAGGTATCCATTCCGGAGACAGTATTTCTGTATATCCTGCAAAGAGTATTACAGAGAAGACAAAGAAGACGATTGAAGAGTACACAAAGAGACTCGCACAGTCTCTGCACGTAATTGGTCTGATTAACATCCAGTTCATTGTATGTGGAGAAGATGTGTATGTAATTGAGGTGAACCCGAGATCCAGCCGTACCGTACCGTATATCAGTAAGGTACCGGTATTCCGATTGTTCCGCTTGCATCAAAAGTTATTATGGGACATAAGATCAAAGATCTTGGATATACACCGGGATTGCAGCCGGAAGCAGATTACTTTGCAGTGAAGATGCCTGTATTCTCCTTTGAGAAGATTCGTGATGCAGATATCAGCCTTGGACCAGAGATGAAGTCTACCGGAGAGTGCCTGGGTATTGCAAAGACATTTGATGAGGCATTGTACAAGGCATTCCTTGGTGCAGGAATCAAGCTTCCGAAGTTTAAGAATATGATCATGACAGTAAAGGATGAAGATAAAGAAGAAGCTGTTGAGATCGGACGCAGATTTGCTGATATCGGATATAAAATCTTTGCTACGGCAGGAACAGCAGAGACTCTGAAGAATGCCGGAGTAAAGGCAATCGCTGTCAATAAGATCGAACAGGAATCTCCGAACCTGATGGATCTGATCCTTGGACACAAGATCGATCTGGTTATCGATACACCGCCACAGGGAGTAGAGCACTCTAAGGATGGCTTTGTGATTCGCAGAAGCGCAATTGAGACAGGAGTCAATGTACTGACTGCGATTGATACAGCCAAGGCGTTGATCACCAGTCTGGAGAACACAGATATTCAGAAACTGACATTGATTGATATTGCAAAATTATAGCAAGCCAGTCAATCCCTACCAGTTCTGGAATGCATCTGTAATTGAATTGAATAAGTAAAGATGTTATGATGCCCTCGTTATCACATGTAACAATTTTGTAATAAATGTAATAAACTCGAAAAAAATGAGTATACTTTATTAACAAAATAAAATATGTAACAGGAGGGCATCATTTTATTATGTTTAAATTAAATAACTGCAGATGGCGTATGGCGTTAGCAGCAATCGTGGCACTAAGCATAGGATTTAGCAGTCAGGCGGCAGAGATTGACCAAATAGGTACACCGGAGAGCACAGCAATTCTAACTGTCGGACATGTTGTTAAAAGTGCGCCTGGAATAGAGTGTATTAAGAAAAATAAAATGCAGACCGGGTTACAGACAAAGCTTACATCAAAGATAGAAGATACACTAAAAAAAGAGGAAGAGAGAGCTGAGGAACTTCTGGCTTCCATTATTTTCTGTGAAGCCGGTAACCAGTCTTTTACCGGACAGGTGGCAGTGGGGGCTGTGGTGTTGAATCGTATGGCGAATGAAGCATATCCAGATACCATGGAGGAAGTGATTTATCAGCCGGGACAGTTCTGTCCGGCAGGAAGCGGATGGTTGGACAGAGTGCGTAGTACGGATGGATATACGGAATCGGCTATGCAGGCGGCAGAAGCAGCACTTGCCGGGGAGAATCCGATCGGTGACTGCCTGTATTTTGACCAGGGAGGATATGGCTATCAGATTGGTGCACATTATTTTCATTAAGGTTATGCAGAGAGCTGATGGCATATGATTTTCGGAATAGTTTGACAGACAGGCTTCTAAGTTGAATTACAGAATGGATTCGTGTATAATCAAAAGTACACGAGAGGAGGAAGAGCACAATGGAGAAGATGCTTAAAACAACAGCTAAGGACAGAGTAACAAAGACAGCAGAGCATGTAAATGGCGGTGCGGGATTTATTATGAAAGAAGAGTTGATTACGCCTGAACAGCGTGGTGAACATTGCGGTTTGCTGAACCGGATCACTTTGAAGCCAAACTGTGAGATCGGTCATCACGAGCATCACGGTGAAGCTGAGATGTATTACATTCTTGAGGGAACCGGAATGTACGAAGAAGATGGTGAAGCGGTGGCAGTGGAAGCAGGTGATGTGACTTACTGTGAGGACGGACATGGCCATGGTCTGAAGAACAATGGTAAGGAAGAACTCGTCATGGTGGCTGTGATCCTGAAAAAATAGTCCTATCTATATAGAATAAGCTGAAAATATCCTATACAGTCTCTGGCTCAATCAGAAATTGTATAGGATATTATTGTGAAGGGGAAAATGAATGAGACAAGAGAAAAAGAAAAATCTCAGGTGGAATACGATGAAAATACTGGCAGTTGGGTTCCTGGGGGTAATTCTTATTGGTGCTGTGCTTTTGTGGCTTCCAATCTGTAACGAGAAGCCGATCAGCTTCTTAGATGCGTTGTTTACATCTACGACATCTGTTTGTGTGACAGGGCTTATCACAATTGTCCCGAAGTATCAGTTTACGATTGTTGGAAAAGTGGTGCTTCTTTTACTGATTCAGATTGGTGGATTGGGAATTGTAGCATGTGTAGCTGCATTTTTTATGATTATGCGTCGCAAGATCACTCTGAAAGAACGTATTGTGATTCAGGAGACTTACAACATGGATTCGCTTGGCGGATTGGTGGGAATGGTCAGGAGGATACTTCTTGGAACACTGGCTGTCGAGGGCGCAGGAGCGGTATTGTATGCAATTCAGTTTGTGCCGGACTTTGGACTGCTAAAAGGAATCTGGTATGGTGTGTTTCATTCTGTTTCAGCATTCTGTAATGCCGGAATTGATATTCTTGGAGAAGACAGTCTTGCAAAATATGTGACGAATCCATTGATTAATATTACTACTATGCTTCTGATTACGCTTGGAGGAATTGGCTTTACCGTATGGTATGATGTGGTTGACAATTGTAAGAGAATCCGGCGACATGAAGTACCGCGGAAATGGTGGTTTACAAGACTGAGACTTCATACAAAGATAGTATTGGTCACCTCACTGGTGCTTTTCTTATTGGGAACGATCCTGACATTTATATTGGAATATAATAATCCGGATACGATTGGCAGCTTAAGTATCAGACAGAAGTTTATGGCTTCTGCATTTCAGTCGGTAACGACAAGAACTGCAGGCTTCTTTACGTTTTCGCAGGTGGGAATGCATGAAGAAACAGGATTTCTCAGTACGATCCTGATGTTTATCGGGGCTTCTCCGGGCGGAACCGCAGGTGGATTAAAAACAACGACATTTGCCATGCTTTTTTTAGCATTTCTTACGATGCTGCGAGGTGGTCATGATATTGAATGCTTTGGAAGAAAGATTGACGAGGACAATTTTCGAGTGGGATTTGTAGCGATCATGCTGGCACTTGGAGTATATATTATTGGAACTACGGCGATTGCAGTGATTGAGCCTGATAATATAGGGTTTCAACGGATTATGTATGAGACGGCATCCGCATTTGCGACAGTTGGACTGACAGCAGATCTTACGACGAAATTACATACGGGCAGTAAGATTGTTCTGATGATCCTGATGTACATTGGAAGAGTTGGTCCTATGACAATTGCACTTTTATTTGCGGGAAAAGTAAATCTGAAGGAAAAGTTGAGAACGCTGCCGTCAGAGAGGATAATGATCGGATAATACGTGGAGGATAATGATGAACAAACAATTTGCAGTATTTGGAGTAGGAAAGTTTGGCGAAAGTGTGGCTGTTGAATTGCAGAGACTTGGCTGTGAAGTAATAGCAGTGGATAAGGATATGGAGCGGGTAGAGCACATTGCGGATTCCGTATCTTATGCTATGCAGGCAGATTTTGGTGATCCGGATTTTATCCATTCACTCGGAACCCGTAATCTGGACGGTGTGGTCATTGCGGAATCGGTTAATCTGGAAGCAAGTATTATGGCAACTGTTATCTGTAAGGAAATTGGTGTTCCGTATGTTGTAGTCAAGACAAAGAACGAAAGGCATGCTGAGATACTTAAGAAGATTGGAGCAGATGCTGTGATCTCCCCGGAAAAGGAAATAGGCATCAAGCTTGCAAGAAATCTAATGAAGGCAAGCTTTGCAGACTGGATTGCACTGTCGCCAGATTACAGTATTGCGGAATCAGAAGTTCCGAAAGCATGGATCGGCAAGAGCCTGAAAGAGTTGGATATACGTAAAAAATATGGAGTGATTGTGGTTGGAATTAAGTGGAATAGTCAGGTGGAGGTGAATCCTGATCCGGATGAAAAACTGAAGAAAGATATGATCCTGATATTAGTGGGAGCTAATCATGATCTTCGTAAGATTGGATAAAATAGCAGCCGTTTCGAGAAGTAAATGCGAAACGGCTGCTATTGACATTTTATAATCGCTATGCCAGTGATTCAGCAAGACAGTGAAGCAGTCTTGTGTTATCTTCCGGAAGCATGATGCAGAAACGGATGTATTCACCCGGCAGTCCTTCAAATGATGAACAGTCGCGGATCATCATGCCCTGGCGGATTGCCCGGTCAAAGATATCAAAAGATGTCAGGTCATCCCGGAGTATCTTAACCAGAATGAAATTGGCGTATGCCGGATATGCTTTGGCATAACGGAAAGAATTCAGTTCATTGAGGATACGTTCCCGCTCAGAAAGGATCAGGGAACGCGTTTTCTGAATAAAATCTTTATCCTGCAACATGCGCACGCCTGCATAAGCGCCCAGACTGTTCAGACTCCATGGGTTCTGGTGCTCTTTCAGTGTATCCAGGAAAGCCTGGTTACTTGTGACACCGTAGCCCAGACGGAGTCCCGGAGCTGCATAGAACTTGGATACACCGCGCAGAATCATCAGATTATCGTAAGTAGCTGCTAACGGCATGGCGGTAATCTCGGACACATCTGGAGCAAATTCTACATAGGTCTCATCGATCATTACGAAAATATCTCTTGAATTACAGAGCTCAAGAAGAGAGCGAAGCTCGTCTTTTTTCATGGCTGAGGAAGTAGGATTATTAGGATTACACAGAATCACAAAATCTACGTCATCAGGCAGAGCTTTGGCAAAATCATCAATATCCAGATGAAAGTCATGTTCTTCAGAAAGATTGTATTCGGAAATGCGTCCACCTGTGAGTGAAAGCTCCCGCTCATATTCAGAATAGGTTGGTCCGATGACCATAGCATGTCTGGCATTTCGTTCACTGATCAGCAGAGAGATCAGTTCGGTGGAACCATTGCCGGTTACAACGTGTTCCATCTTGACACCACAGTAATCCGCAATCGCAGAACGGAGTTCTTTGTAATCGCGGTCCGGATAACTGGTGATCACATCCAGATGTTCAGCCAGGTCTTTCTTTAATGTAGCAGAAAGTCCTAATGGGTTCACATTAGCACCAAATTTGATAATACTTTCTGCAGGAATCTTATAATATTGTTCGATTTGTTCGATATCACTTCCGTGAAAAGCAGGACGATCCTGTTGGATATTCTTCTCAGACATAATAATCTCCTATATTTTGTGGTTGGTATTGCCTTTAAACATGAAATAATGCTATACTTCATTATAGTATGTTTAAAGAAAAAAGCAATGCAAGAAGAGGTGGATGGCTTGAAAAATAAAATTAAAAAGTTTCAAAAGGAGATTTTCAACTGGCGCAGCCGCAGGTTGTCTTTCCGGATACAAGCCTGATTCTCACCATTGGTGAAGGGGAAGTTTATAAGGGATATTTCATGATCAAGAATCGAGGGGAAGGCTCTATCAGAGGGCTGGTATACTCGTCTTCTTTTCGTATGCGTTGTCTGGAACAGGGATTTGAAGGGAATCCGGTAAGAGTAGAATTTGAATATGATGGCAGAGGACTGCTGCCGGGACATGTGGAGCAGGGCACATTTACCGTTGTGTGTACCGGAGGAGAATATACGATTCCGTTTACAGCATTGATAGAGAAACCTTATGTAATGACGAATTACGGTAAGGTGCAGAATACGGATGATTTCCGAAGACTGGCGGTTAAGGATTATACAGAAGCATTGAAGTTATTCCGTTCCCGTGAATTTTATGAAGTGTTAAAATACGAGGATAAGCGTATCTTTTATTTATATGATAATATGCGCAAATGGTCTCTGGATGAAGCTGCTATGGAAGAGTTTCTGGTAGGTATTAAACAGAAAGAATGCATTTTCCTGACACTTCCGGGGGAAGGTATGCTGTTTCAGGACGTGAAGGAGATTACCAAGCAGACGCTGACAGTGATCAAGAATACCTGGGGATATATGCCGGTTCAGATCCAGACAGAGGGCGAATTCTTAAGCGTCAGCCGCAACCGTTTTACGACAGACGATTTTGTGGGCAATGTATACCAGGTAGATTTTCTTGTGAAGCCGGACGGCCTGCATGCCGGACGTAACTTTGGTAAGATCCATCTGATCACTCCGTATGAGATTCTGAGTTATGATGTGGAGGTTATGCAGAATGGCTCCTATGATGAGAATCATCGAGAGATCGAATTTTTGATGGCACAAGTAGTAAAGGAACATGTTTCCTGTGTGGCAGGCCGCATGACGTTGGATAAATGGACAGAGAGTGCTGTGGATAAGGTGAAGAAGATGCGTCAGATCGATCCGCTGGATGAGTATCTTCAGTTATTTCAGGCACATGTATATATTCATGGCAATCAGATCGAAGATGCCAAGTGGATTCTGGAGAATTATAATTATAACCGGTTTGCGATCGGTAAGAATCCGAAGGTGAATGCTTACTATCTGTATCTGACGGCATTAGTGCGTGGACATGGAAGTCATATGGATCGTGTGATAGATGAGGTTGGTAAGATTTATCTCAGACAGCAGGATTCGACCATGCTTCTGTTGATGCTTCTGGATATTGATCCACAGTATCGGGACAAGGGCAGACGTCTGGCGGCACTGGAACAGCATTATCAGAATTATCGGACCAATGGAGTCTTATTTCTGTTAGAAGCATTTCAGTGTTATGAAGAGAAGAGCCTGCTTTTGAAGAAGCTTGGACAGTTCGAGATGATGGTATTGAATTTTGCATCAAAATATCGCCTGATTTCCAGAGAAATGGCCATGTATGTGGCTAATCTTGCCAGCCAGCAGAAAAATTACAGTGAATTTCTGTTTCATATTCTGGAACGGTTATATAAGCTTTATGCAGAACCGATGATCCTGAATGCAATCTGTACGCTGCTCATCAAGGGCAATAAGCTGGATAACCGTTATTTTGTATGGTATCAGAGAGCGGTTAATGAAGGATTTAAGATTGCACAGCTTTATGAGTATTATATGTCTACGATTGAAGAAGATGATGTGAGAGAAGCATTGCCGAAGTCTATCTTCCTGTATTTTATGCATGGTAACACACTGAATTATAAAAAAGCAGCACTGCTTTATGCGAATCTGATCACTTATGAAGAGAATGCCAGTGATCTGTATATCAGCTACCGGGAGCAGATGGTGGCGTTTGCATGGGAACAGCTTATGAAGCGTCATATTACGGAATCGCTGAAGGTGATTTATAAGAAGTTCTGTACAGAGGAAGAGATGACCGGAGAACGTCTGGAAGCTATGCGTGATATCTGCCATGCATATCTGGTGAAGACTAAGGTGCATAATCTGAAATGTGCCCTGGTCATTGAAAAGGATGGTACAGTAAAGCAGAGAATTCCGTACAGACCGGATGGTATGATCGTTTATCTGTACGATAAGGAAGCAAGGATTATCTGGCAGACCATGGATGGAGGATATCATACGGATTCCATTGCATTTGAGACGAAGCGTCTGTTCTATGAACCACGTTATCTGGAAATGTGCAAGAAATACATGTCCAGAATTTCCAACTGGGGTGCAGAGAATAATAAACTGGAAGTGAATTTTGAAAATATCCGGAAGAATGGTATCAGGGCTTTTGATGAAAAAGAGGTATTTCGCCTGTGCAGTAAGACGATCCGTGAAGAGGATTATGATGAAGACGAATTTATGCTGTATCTGAGCTATGAGCTTTTTAAGAGACAGCAGTATGATAAAATGACACTGACCTATCTTGCTGATTATTACTGTGGTTCTACACGGAATATGAAAGTGTTGTGGAAAGTGGCGAAAGATTACGGAATTGCTGTGACCAAGCTTGGTGAGCGTATTATTACGCAGATGCTGTTCTCGGAAGATATGTTTGCAGAAGAAGATATATTTATTGATTATTATCTGAATGGCAATCCGTATTTCCGCCTGAAACAGGCATATCTTGCTTATGTGAGCAGGGAATATGTAGTGTATGGAAGAAACGTAGGTGCCTCCATCTTTGATATCATTATGAATGAAGAGAAAAATGATGAGGATCTGGCAGATATCTGTAAAGTGGCTCTGCTGAAACGTTTTGCCGGAAAAGAGTACGGCGAGGAAGAGGGAGAGATCCTGCATCGTTTTCTGCGGGAAATGTGTGAGCGTCAGCTGGTATTTCCATTCTATATGGAATACGAGGAGTCGTGGCTCAGAGAGGCACAGATTTACGATAAAACTATGGTGAGTTTCCAGGCATCCCATGGAGGCAGAGTGCGTATTACGTATAAGATGCGCCGCGGTGATGTGGAAGATCTTGCTATCAGACAGAGAGTCTGATGCCGGTATATGAGAATATCTACGTGAAAAGCTTCGTGTTATTCCAGGATGAACAGGTTCGCTATTCATTCTGTGAGACAAGTGGCAAGAAGTCCTATACGGATCCGGAAGAGGTGCTGAAACAGGAACGGAAGGTGCCAGAGATTGGTAAATATGGCAAGTTGAATGCTATGGCGGGTATGGCGCCTGCAAGAAAGAAACAGGCAATGATCGAGTATGAACAGGAAGCATATCTGGCTGAACGGATCTTCGGCAAGACAGGCAGCAGGAGGTAACAGGTGAGAGCAGATAAAATACTTGGAATAGAACTGAATGAGAAATTTTGCCAGATCAGTTATTACGAACCGGAAAAGCATGAGCCGGAGACACTGGAAGTGTCAGTGGATAATTTTCAGATTCCGATGATCCTTGGTAAATTACAGGATGAATGGGTATATGGAAAGGATGCTGTACAGCTTGCATCGGTGGAAGAAAAGTGCACGGTATCAGATCTTTATACCAAAGCAGTCAAACAGGAAAAAGTTAAGATAGACGGACAGGTAAAGGATGGAGTGTGGCTTCTGGCCAAGTATCTCCAGCTTGCTCTGGAACGGTTTGAAAATATAGAACGGATTACATTCTCCGTTCCAAAGACAGATATTGATATCAGTAAGATGTTGAAAGGCATGGGAAGATTTCTGGGGATTCCAAAGGAGAATATAGCAGTTCAGGACTTTAAAGAGAGTTTCTGCCATTATATGTTTTATCAGCCAAGGAACTCTGGCAGTATGAGGCCGCACTGTTTTACTGTGACCGCAATGAGATCCGTGCTTATATGCTACGGAAGTTAAAGACGGTCAGCGGAAGAGGCGCAGATATGTTTGTGACCGTAGATCAGGTGGCAAATGCACAAATGAAAGAGCTGGCGGCGGTTTACCCGGTACTGAATGTGGATAAGGCAAAGGATGCCGATGAACGGTTCCGTGCATTTATCCAGAGTGTATTTGAGAAAAAAGTCGTGTCTTCTGTATTCCTGACAGGGGAAGGCTTTGAGAATAACTGGTATCCGTTATCCCTGAAGGTATTGTGTAACGGACGGCGTGCATTTATCGGTAATAATTTATATAGTAAAGGTGCCTGCTATCATGCGTGGCATCAGACCAGAGAAGAGGATGAAATCCCGGTTTATCTGGATGACAGCAAGATGATGGAACAGGTGTGTCTGCGTATGCGGGTACACGGTAAGGAGGGCTGGTATCCGATCGTGCAGTGGGGAAGCCACTGGTATGAATCCGACGGACAGTGGGAGGTACTTCTGGAAGATACTTCGGATATTGAGATTCATATTGAATCGTTGGCAACCGGAGAATTAGAGGCGGAGACTGTCTCGTTGGAAGGGCTTAAAAGCAGGAGAGATTATGCGCTCCGGCTTCAGATTGAGACCATCTTTTTGGACGAACGTACCTGCAAGATCATTTTTAAGGATATCGGATTCGGAGAATTTTATCCGGCATCGGATTTTCAGGTAGAGAAGATCATACATTTAGGAGGAAGTCATGGGCAGTTTAATTCTTTGTCATAGAAAAAAAGCAAAGCATCCATATGAAATCACCAGAATTCATATGCATATCTATACCATAGAAGAACTCTGCTATTATTTCTGCAATAATCTGTATCTGATTGATTATACGATCATCAATAAAAAATTGTGTGACTGGCTGGAAGAGGAACTGGAATTAGACGATCTGGCTGCAGAACTCAGGGTATTGTTAGATCAGAACTGCACGACGGAACAGTTCCTGCTGACGGTGTTGAGTCATGCTGCGATTTATTCTGCAGCGGAGATCACCAAGATTCACAATGTACTGGAACATTTGAAGAATCAGAACGAAGTAGAACGCGAGAAGTACAAAGCAGATAATCTGTTGAATTCCGGTGAGACTGCATCTGCGATTCTTGTGTATCAGTCTATTGTGAACAAGGACTGGGATGAGTCCATTGGCAAAGAGTTCTACAGTAAGGTATACAGTTGCTTGGTGCGGCATATGGCAAGATGTTTCTGTATGAAGAAGCGGCACATATGTATGAGAGAGCTTATGAGGTGAATCCGGATGCTTCTATTTTAAAGCCGTATCTTTATTGTTGTTACAAATATCTGCCGGAGGATGCTTATGGGAAAATGCTGTCCAAAGAGCAGACATACCTGAATCTGAACAGTGAATTGAAAGAAGATATGAAAGAAGCCTTGCAGCAGGCAGATCTGGATATTGAAGCGCAGGTTTTGGAAAAGTGGAAGCGTGAGTATCGGAGAACTGATAATTGATAATTGATTTTCCGAATACGCTATATTATAATCATGTATGTCATTGAGTGTTGAACTATGAATATTAATATGACATAAGGAGACGAACATTCATGAATAAATTTGAGAAGATTACAACAGGTCTTGGAGAAGAGTGCGGTGTATTTGGAGCCTATGATATGAGTGGAGGCGATGTTGCCCCCACAATATATTATGGGCTTTTTGCGTTGCAGCACAGAGGACAGGAGAGCTGTGGTATCGCGGTAACGGATACAAACGGAGAACGGAAGGTACACTTCAAGAAGGGATTGGGGCTCGTGAATGAAGTGTTCGACAGTGAATCTCTGCATGCGTTAAATGGTAATCTGGGGGTTGGTCATGTGCGGTATTCAACAGCAGGAGCATCAAAGGCGGAAAATGCGATGCCTCTGGTTATCAATTATGTGAAAGGTGTACTGGCGATTGCACATAATGGTAATCTGACCAATGCGATTGAGCTGCGTCATGAACTGGAGCGCACAGGAGCGATCTTTCAGACGACCATTGATTCAGAAGTCATCGCATACCATATTGCCAGAGAACGTCTGAAAGCAGGAACTGCAGAAGCAGCAGTCCGCAATGCGATGGGGAAGATCGAAGGTGCCTATGCACTGGTGGTTACATCGCCACGTAAGATGATCGGTGCCAGAGATCCGTTTGGATTGAAACCGCTCTGCATCGGGAAAAGAGACAATACATATTTTCTTGCATCCGAGAGCTGTGCGATCGCTGCAGTTGGCGGCGAATTTGTGCGGGATGTAGAACCTGGTGAGATTGTTACATTTACGAAGGACGGTATCCAATCGGATATGAGTATGGCAATCGATCCGGCTAAGCATGCCAGATGTATATTTGAATATATTTATTTTGCAAGAACAGACAGCACCATTGATCAGGTGAATGTTTATCATTCACGGATCATTGCCGGCAAGGCACTGGCACAGTCCTATCCGGTAGAGGCTGATCTGGTAGTAGGCGTTCCGGACTCCGGTCTGGTGGCAGCCAAGGGATATTCGGAGGCTTCCGGTATTCCGTACGGTATGGCATTTCACAAGAACAGTTACGTAGGACGTACATTTATCAAGCCGACGCAGAATGAGCGTGAGTCCAGCGTAAAGATCAAGCTGAATGTCATAGAGGAAGTCGTAAAGGATAAAAGGATCGTTATGGTAGACGATTCTATTGTGCGAGGTACGACCTGTGCCAATATTATCCGGATGTTAAAGAAAGCCGGAGCAAAGGAGGTACATGTAAGGATAAGCTCACCGCCGTTCCTTTACCCATGCTATTTCGGAACTGATGTACCGTCCAATGAACAGTTAATAGCGCATTCTCATACAACCGAGCAGATCAGAGAGATGATTGGCGCAGATTCGCTTGGTTATATGGAAGTAGATAAATTAAAAGAAATGGTGGGAGACCTGGGATATTGTGATGCCTGCTTCACCGGTAATTATCCGATGGAAGTACCGGATGAGGATATCTCACACGCATTTGATTAACGAGGAGGAAATATGATGAGTAACGACAGATACCGCAGCCCATTATCAGAGCGATATGCAAGCAAGGAGATGCAGTATATTTTTTCACCGGATATGAAGTTCCGTACCTGGAGAAGATTATGGATTGCATTGGCAGAGACCGAGAAAGAATTGGGACTGGATATTACGGATGAGCAGATAGCAGAACTGAAGGAGCATGCAGAGGATATCAATTACGAAGTGGCAAAAGAGAGAGAAAAGAAGGTACGTCATGACGTAATGTCACATGTATATGCATATGGGCAGCAGTGCCCGAAGGCAAAGGGAATCATTCACCTGGGAGCAACTTCCTGTTATGTAGGGGATAATACCGATATTATTGTGATGCATGAAGCACTGCAGCTGGTACGTACCAAGCTGGTGAATGTGATTGCAGAGCTGGCAGATTTTGCAGATAAGTATAAAGATCAGCCAACATTGGCGTTTACTCATTTCCAGCCGGCACAGCCGACAACAGTTGGTAAGAGAGCAACTCTCTGGATTCAGGAATTTTCTATGGATCTGGAAGATCTGGACTATGTGTTGAGTACGTTGAAGCTGCTTGGCTCTAAGGGAACGACAGGTACACAGGCAAGCTTCCTGGAACTTTTTGATGGAGATCAGGAGACAATTGATAAGATCGATCCGATGATCGCTGAGAAGATGGGATTCAAACAGTGCTATCCGGTATCCGGCCAGACCTATTCCCGTAAGGTAGATACTCGTGTATTGAATGTACTGGCAGGAATTGCTGCAAGCGCACATAAATTTTCTAATGATATCCGCCTTCTGCAGCATTTGAAGGAAGTAGAAGAGCCATTTGAAAAGAGCCAGATCGGTTCCTCGGCAATGGCATATAAGAGAAATCCAATGCGTAGCGAGAGAATTGCATCTCTGTCAAGATATGTGATGATTGATGCATTGAATCCGGCGATCACATCTGCTACACAGTGGTTTGAGCGTACACTGGATGACTCTGCAAATAAGAGACTGAGCGTGCCGGAAGGGTTCCTTGCGATTGACGGTATTCTGGATCTGTGCCTGAATGTTGTAGACGGACTGGTAGTATATCCAAAGGTTATCGAGAAACGCCTGATGGCTGAGCTTCCATTCATGGCTACAGAGAATATAATGATGGATGCTGTTAAGGCCGGCGGAGACAGACAGGAGCTGCATGAGCGTATCCGTGAGCTGTCTATGGAGGCAGGACGTAATGTCAAGGTAGAAGGAAAGGATAATAACCTTCTGGAATTGATCGCTGCAGATCCTGCATTTAATCTGACACTGGATGAACTGAAGAAAACCATGGATCCGGCTAAATATACAGGACGTGCATCTGTTCAGGTAGATCAGTATCTGACCAAAGTGATTCGACCATTACTGGAAGAGAACAAAGGTATTCTTGGCGTAAAAGCAGAGATTAACGTATAAAAATAAATAACAGGGACACAATATGAATATGATATATGATGTAATGATTATGGGGGCAGGTCCTGCCGGGTTGTCAGCAGCTTTGTATGCCGGCAGAAGCGGGCTGTCAGTACTGTTAATTGAAAAAGGAGCCGATGGCGGGCAGATTGCAGTCACGGATGAGATTGAGAATTATCCGGGACAGATGCCGGAAGGCGAGAGCGGAGCTTCGTTGATCAAGCGGATGTCAGCGCAGGCAGAACGTTTTGGCTCAGTGCGAGTGAGAGATCAGATCCAGTCGGTTGATTTTAATGGCGAGGTAAAAAAACTTCGGGGTGAAAAAGAGATTTATCAGGGACGATATGTGATCATAGCAGCCGGAGCCCATGCACGCCCAATCGGATGTGAAGGTGAGGACAAGTACCGGGGAAGCGGTATTTCATATTGTGCAACCTGCGATGCTAATTTTTTCCGAGATCTTGAAGTATATGTGGCCGGAGGCGGAGATGCAGCGGTGGAAGAAGCAATTTACCTGACGCGATTTGCGAGAAAGGTGACGATCATCCACCGAAGAGATGAACTTCGTGCAGTGAAGTCTATACAGGAGAGAGCATTTTCCAATCCTAAGATAGATTTTCTGTGGGACAGCGTGGTAGAAGAGGTTCATGGCGCAGGAATCCTGCAGGGACTGACTGTTCGCAATGTTAAGACCGGAGAGAAGAAGCAGATTGAAGCTGATCCGAAAGATGGTATGATCGGTCTGTTCGGTTTTGTAGGAAATATTCCTAATTCAGCTCTCTTTCAGGGAATACTTGATATGGATGAGAATGGATATATCCGTGCAGATGAAGAGATGCAGACAAGCGTGGATGGTGTATATGTGGCCGGTGATATCCGTGTAAAGAGTGTGCGGCAGGTGGTTACCGCTGCAGCGATGGTGCGATTGCAGCTGTACACATATCTGGAAAATGTAATTAAATATCAGATAGTTATAATTTCATGAATTTCGATTGTTTGGAGGTGTCATTTTGACACCTCCAAAACTGTTGTCGGTAAACGGCAACCATAATATAATAAAAACATGGTAGAATATAATTTGACAAAAGATGACACTGTAAAAGAAAATATTTTGCAGAAGAAAAGCATCAGAGAGGGAGCCACGGTACTGTTAACGGTTGCACTTCTGATGGGATCTGCAGAAAAGATCCATACGCTCAGTATGATGGAACATGGTGAATACAGAACCGCAAAAGCGTGGACTGTGCCAGCTGCAACCACATATGATCTGCACATGTATGCATGGAATAAGATAAATGTGGATACAGCACGATATTCATGCAGTATACCTGGGGAAGGGATGAAGAATTTCAAGGAGAAGATGGGTACTGCAGCGCAGGAGGTTGCAATGCCGATGCAGAGCAATGTGTCTGAAAGACCATCGGATGTGACAGCTGTCATAGTACCAGATACGCCGAAAGGTGATGTTACATATGACAGGACAGAGGGATCGATTACAGAAGAACCTGATGAAAATGCAGGTACTGTGACCAGTATCAATGGTTTTCTATGTGATGTTGATGGAAGAATAGTAGGATATGACGGGATTACAGTTACAGATGGAGTACTGAATATTCCGGCTGACAGCAGATGTACAGCTATTGCAGGCGGGGCATTTACCAGTCTGGGTAGTGAGGTCTTTGAAGTGTATATACCTGCAAATATCGTAGATATCAGCGATTCGGCATTTGATGGTCTCTCTGAACTGTTTTACATTGAGGTACATCCGGATAATCCGGTGTATGGCAGTTCTAATGGTGAATTGTACAGAAAACCTTGAATGAACCGGCTATCTCTGTTACAATGAAAGCTGGTTTACAGATAAGATAATAAAGTAATAATAAAAGAAACGGAGATAGAGAAATGAGTAGAGTGAGAACAAGATTTGCCCCAAGTCCGACAGGAAGAATGCATGTGGGTAATTTGAGAACAGCATTGTATGCATATCTGATCGCTAAGCATGAGGATGGAGATTTTATTCTTCGTATCGAAGATACAGATCAGGAGCGCTTTGTAGAAGGAGCACTTGAGATTATTTATCGTACACTGGCTAAGACAGGTCTGGTTCATGATGAAGGACCGGACAAGGATGGCGGTGTAGGTCCGTATGTACAGAGTGAGCGTAATGAATCAGGTCTGTACCTCAAATATGCCAAGCAGTTGATCGAGCAGGGAGATGCTTATTACTGCTTCTGTGACAAAGAGAGACTGGAATCGCTGAAGAGTACCGTATCAGAATCCGGTACAGAGATTGTGGTATATGACAAGCATTGTCTTCACCTTTCTAAGGAAGAGATTGAAGCAAACCTTGCAGCAGGCAAGCCATATGTTATCCGTATTAATATGCCGACAGAAGGCACGACAACCTTCCATGATGAGATCTATGGAGATATAACCGTGCCGAATGCAGAACTGGATGATATGATCCTTATTAAGTCAGATGGATATCCGACTTATAACTTTGCCAATGTTATTGATGACCATCTGATGGGAATTACACATGTAGTAAGAGGTAATGAGTATCTTTCTTCTGCACCGAAGTATAACCGTCTTTATGAAGCGTTTGGATGGGATGTGCCGGTATATGTACACTGTCCGCTGATCACAGATGAGAATCATAAGAAGCTTAGTAAGCGCTGCGGACATTCTTCTTACGAAGATCTCCTGGATCAGGGCTTTGTATCAGAAGCTATTGTGAACTATGTTGCACTGCTTGGATGGTGCCCGACAGATAATCAGGAGATATTCTCACTGGAAGATCTGGTGAAAGTATTTGATTATCGCCATATGAGTAAGTCCCCGGCAGTATTTGACATTGTGAAGCTGCGTTGGATGAATGGTGAATATCTGAAGGCTATGGATTTTGAAAAATATTTCGAACTGGCTAAGCCATATATCGAAGAGGTGATCACAGGAGATTATGATCTGCGTAAGATTGCTGCTCTGGTGAAGACTCGTATCGAGATTTTACCGGATATCAAAGATCAGATTGATTTCTTCCAGGCTGTTCCGGAGTATGACACAGCAATGTACTGTCATAAGAAGATGAAGACGAACGAAGAGAATTCTCTGGAACTTCTGAAATCCGTACTTCCGGTATTGGAAGCGCAGGAAGATTTCAGCAACGATGCATTGTTTGAGACGCTGAAAGCATTTGCCGGAGAGATCGAGAAGAAAGTTGGCTATGTAATGTGGCCGATCCGTACTGCTATTTCCGGTAAGCAGAATACACCGGGAGGAGCAACGGAGATTATGGATGTACTTGGCAAAGAGGAGTCCATTGCACGAATCAAGAAAGCTATTGAGAAGTTAGAAACGAGGTAATACATGGGGCCGAATGAGGCACAGGAACGGGCAATAAAGCATGGTGACGGACCATGCATGGTGCTGGCAGGACCTGGATCTGGCAAAACATATACGATTGCCAGACGAACACAGTATTTAATAGAGCATTACAAAGTAAGACCAGAAGAAATTCTGGTCATTACTTTTACCAGGGCAGCTTCCAGAGAGATGAAAGAGCGGTTTCAGGGTTATACCAAAGGGAAGAACTATCCGGTTACGTTTGGAACCTTTCACGGAGTGTATTTTGGTATTCTGAAATGGGCATACCGTCTGACATCAGATAATATCCTGACAGAGGAAGAAAAGTATCAGTTGATCCGCCAGATTCTTGCTATACCGGAGATCGGATTTGAGCCGGAATTATCCGATGAAAAAGAAGAAATACGAGATTTGATCACAGAGATTGGTAATGTAAAGAACCGCGGGATCAGTATTGAAAAATATGAGTCTATCCGTTACGGCGTAGTATTTACCAGAATTTACAAGACCTATGAGAAACAGAGAAAGCTGATGCGGAAGATTGATTTTGATGATATGCTGCTTCTATGTTATGATCTGTTCCGCAGAAGGCCGGATATTCTGGAACAGTGGCAGAAGAGGTTTCGCTATATTTTGATTGATGAGTTTCAAGATGTGAACCGGATTCAGTATGAAGTGGTGCGGATGCTTGCCATGCCGGAGAATAATTTATTTGTGGTGGGAGATGATGATCAGTCAATTTATCATTTCAGGGGAGCAAGTCCGGAGATCATGCTTGGTTTTGGTGAGGATTATCCGGAGACAGAGACGATATTGCTGGATGTGAATTACAGATCCAGCAGAAATATTGTGAATGGAGCTCTTCGGGTTATTTCCAATAACAGCAGACGCTATAAGAAGAAGTTGGTTACGTCCGGTGATAAGGGTGCCTGTATCCATGTACAGGAAGTAAAGGATGCAAAAGAAGAGAGTAAGTATCTGATCGATAAGATTCGAGAGGCAGAAAAGGAAGGCATTCCGCATTCTGATATGGCGGTTCTTTACCGGACAGCGAATGATGCAAGAGTGATGATGGAGACTTTGCTGGAATATCAGATTCCATTCCAGGCGAAAGAATCCATTCAGAATATTTACGATCATTTTATTGCAAGAAATCTGATAAGCTATGTCAGGTTGGCATTGGGAGAACGTGATCGGAGATTATTTTTGGATGTCATGAATGCTCCGGTTCGGTATATCAGCAGAGACAGTCTGGAGAATGCAGTGGTATCATTTGAGGATATCCGTTGCTTTTATATGGATAAGAGTTGGATGTTAGACCGGATCGATCAGTTTGAATGGGATCTCAGTATGATGGAAGGACAGACACCATATGCGGCGATCCAGTACATACGCAAGCATATCGGGTATGATGATTATCTGAAAGAATATGCCAGAGAACGAAGAATCAGTGAAGAAGATCTGTTCACTGTGCTGACAGAGATTCAGGAAAAAGCGAAAGATTATTCAGATATGCAGGAATGGCTAGATTATATTGAACGGTATTCGGCCGCACTTCTGGGACAGAAGAACAGACAGTCTGGAAGAAATGACGGTGTATGGCTGATGACTATGCATGGCGCAAAAGGCTTGGAGTTTGATACCGTATTTATGATCCAGTGTAACGAGGGCGTGATTCCGTATAAGAAAGCAAAGCTAGATGCAGAGCTGGAAGAGGAACGACGTATGTTTTACGTGGCGATGACAAGAGCAAAACGGAAACTTATCATAAGCTATGCAAAAATGAAAAACGGAAAGGATCTGGATCCTTCCCGCTTTGTCGATGAATTACTCCACAGTCGGTAATTCTTCGAATTCCAGGTTATCTAACCATTCGTCAAACCCATCAGACGCAATTTCATATTCTTCATCGCTTTCGATCGTTATGAGCTCCGGCTCTTCTTCGCCATCATGTTCGATGTAGCGATAAAGATATACGATGCCGTCGAACTCATCACCCTGCGGTGCCAGTGCGACATATTCATTGTCACCGGCAGTGAAGAAAGTGATGATATCGCATTCCAGTTCTTCGTCATTATCCAGAGTCAGGGTGACAGTACCAAGATCATCTGGCTGATTGAAAAATTCATCCATACTGAATCTCCTTTTCGTATTATTATGATGATTTAACTTTAACAGAGAGCCTGCAAAAAAGCAAGCTGTGAGCGCTGTAATCTGTTTGCAATCTGTTAGACTGGTAGAAACGATGTTCTACTGGAAATGTAGAAAGAAATGTTGTAAAATAAAAAGGCATGTATATCTAAAGCGTTATACATTAGGAGGAAGAAAGAATGAAAAAAAGAACATGGAGCGTGATTATCGTACTGGCTGCGTGCCTGGTTGTTCTTGCAGCATGCAAAAAGTCAGTAGGTACACCGGAAGATAATGCAACAGCAAATGAGAATACAGAGACAGATGCAGAGGGAGAAGAGGATACATCTGAAGAGGAAGAAGTCAAATATAAGTTTGGCTTCAGTGGCATCGATATGCAGAATCCGTATTTTATCACTTTGGAAAGTGCTGTAAAAGAAGGACTTGGAGATGAAGATTATCGGATGATCACGAAGGATCCGGGAAGTGATCCTGATCTTCAGAACCAGCAGATTCAGGAGATGATTGATGAGGGCATTGATGCTATATTCCTGAGCCCGGTTGACTGGGAAAAAATCAGTACATCACTTCGGGCATTGAAGGATGCCGGTGTGAAGATTATTAATGTAGATACACAGGTAAAGGAAAGTGAATATGTAGATGCTTATGTAGGATCTGATAATCAGGCAGCCGGGTATCTGTGCGGGAAGGATCTGATCGAGAGATGTCCGGATGGAGGTAACGTTCTTATCCTTGAAAGCACGACGATGAATTCTGTCAATGACCGTATTACCGGATTTGAAAAAGCGCTCTCATCAGCAGAAGTAGGCTTTGAGATTGTGGACAGAGCGGATGCAGACGGACAGTTCCAGAAAGCACTTGATGAGACAAATGCGATGCTGGATGCTCATCCGGAGATTACCGCTATTATGTGTGGTAATGATCAGATTGCAGTAGGTGCGATCACAGCATTGAACCTGGCAGAACGAAAAGATATCATTGTCTATGGAATCGATGGATCGCCGGATATTAAGAAGGAACTGGTGAAAAAAGACAGTGTTGTGGCAGGAACAGTGGCACAGTCTCCGATTCACATGGGTAAGGATGCTGCGAAGGTTGCATTGGCAATTCTGAAAGATAATGAGTACGAACCAGAGACCTATGAAGAAGTATATATGATCAACAGTGATAATGTAGAAATGTACGGTGTTGATGGATGGCAGTAACGGCAGAAAGATACACCAGATAATCAGAGAAAACAGGGAGAAAAGATTATGAAGCATGTGCGGGGAGCTGCATTACCTCTTGGAGTGACAATTTCAGAAGAAAAGATTAATTTTTCAGTTGCGGCTGCCCCGGACAGTGTCTGCGAACTGTGCTTATATAAAAAAGGATATACCGAGCCATTTTCCGTCTGTGAACTGGAACAGGAACCATTGATTGGTAATGTGCGGTTTGTGGCAGTAGAAGGTCTGGGCGGAGACATAGAATATCTGTATCGAATAGATGGTGAAGAGTATCTGGATCCTTATGTCAGGGAAGTATCTGTGATGAAAGGCCAGAGACGAGGAGTGGTTGTTCAGGAGTCTTATGATTGGGAAAAGGATGCGCCGCTCATGCTTCCTCAGCATGAGGTGATCGCATATAGTCTGCATGTTAAAGGTTTTACCAGACAAAGTGCATCAGGAGTACGCCATAAGGGAACATTTGCAGGATTGGTTGAAAAAATACCATATCTGACAGGACTTGGGATTAATCAGATTCACTGTATGCCGGTGTATGAATTTGATAACGGTGGTAAGAATGGTGTGAACTACTGGGGATATGGTCCTGGGTACTTTTTTGCACCTAAAAGCAGTTATGCGGCAGGAGAGCATCCTGTAACCGAATTAAAAGATATGATCAAAGCCTGCCATAAAGCAGGAATTGAGGTGATTCTCGAAATGCCATTTGACGCATCAGCCGGCAGACAGCTGATGGAAGAGTGCCTGAGATATTATCGCATGGAGTACCATGTGGATGGCTTTATTGTGAATCCGGTATTCTTCTCTGCGGAAGAGATTGCGAAGGATCCAATCCTCAGTCGGACGAAGATTCTGATACATTCGAATGATTATCAGAATATCATGCGTCGTTTCCTGAAAGGAGACGAGGGTATGGTGAATGATGTAATGTATTGGGTCAATCATCATACGGAACACATTTATAACTATATTACTAACCAGAATGGTTTTACATTGAATGATCTGGTGTCTTATGACCGCAAGCATAATGAGGAGAATGGCGAGAATAATCAGGATGGTCCGGAATACAATTACAGCTGGAACTGTGGAGCTGAGGGTCCAAGCAGAAAGAAAGCGGTTATGGGGCTGAGAAAGAAGCAGATGACCAATGCATTCCTGCTGCTGTTCTCGGCACAGGGAACGCCATGTATTCTTGCAGGTGATGAATTTGCAAACAGCCAGAAGGGCAATAATAATGTCTATTGCCAGGATAATGTAACCGGATGGGTGAATTGGAGTCGTGCGAAACAATATGGCTGGCTTACAGAACTTATAAAAGACCTGATCAGCTTCAGAAAGGCACAGCCGGTACTTACTCAGGCAGAACCATTGATGGGGGCTGATCTGGCAAAATGTGGAATCCCGGACATCTCTTTTCATGGTGAGCATGCATGGAGGATTCCGAACGAAGTGAGCAGCAGGCAGCTTGGAGTATATTATTCCGGACAGGCGCAAGGTACGTCAGATTGTTTTGTGATCTATAATATGCACTGGGTAGAGCACATCTTTGCATTACCGACTTTGACATCAAAAAGGAAATGGTATCTGGCAGCATCGACAAAAGAAGGTGTGCTTAAGGAACCGTTGCTGCTTGATAATCAACATGATATCCAGGTGGAAGATCGTACTGTTATGCTTCTGATAAGCCGACAGGTGGAATGAACATGAAGGTTGCAGAACAAAGAACAACAGAATGGCAAGACATACAGCAAAAAATCGGTCTGAGTTCTTTTGCTTTAAAGATGATCGCAATCCTTACAATGACCATAGATCATATGGGATTTATCCTGTTTCCACAGGCACTTTGGATGCGTGGGATTGGCAGGCTGGCGTTTCCTATTTTCTGTTTTACCCTGACGGAAGGATTCAGTCATACCCATGATCTGAAGCGATATATACAACGGATGTTGGTTGTCGGACTGTTGTCAGAGATTCCCTTTAACCTTGCAGAGTCCGGACAGATTTTTTCAATTGAACATCAGAATGTGTTTTTTACATTGTTGATCGGTCTGATTATGCTTCATTATTGCGAAAAGGCATCGGGGAACGCGATGAAAGCAGAAGTAGTTATTGTAGCGATGTTTGCTGCAGAATTTCTGCATACAGATTACGGAGCATGGGGGGTACTTCTGATCGCGATTTTCTGGTTTACCAGAGAATATAAATGGTATCAGGCAGTTCTTGTCGGCGGATGGAATTTTCTGTTTGGAATTCCAATCCAGTATGCGGGAATATTTGCGATTCTTCCAATTGCATTGTATAATGGGAAAAAGGGACGGAGCACAGGATACTTCTTTTACTTATACTATCCTGTACATCTGTTGATATTATATGGGATATCACAAATGATCGTCATCGGTCGGTAACATATCGAAAAAGAGGGATGTGCTATGAAAGCTATTGAGCATTTGCGTACGATTAATCATCACAAATTACTGGTTATGAAAGGGTGTTTTAAAGTTGGACTGTACCGTCAGGGACTGATGCACGACCTGTCCAAATATACACCTTCGGAATTTTTGGTGGGATGCAAGTATTATCAGGGCAACCGTAGTCCGAATAATGCAGAACGGGAAGCAACCGGAGTATCTTCGGCGTGGCTTCATCACAAGGGACGCAATAAGCATCATTACGAATATTGGATTGATTACAGTCTGAATAAAGAAGAAGGAATTGTGGGTATGCGCATGCCGACACGTTATGTGGTAGAGATGTTTGTAGACCGTGTATCGGCATCTAAGACTTATCAGAAAGATGCTTATGAAGACTGGAATCCGTTAGAATATTATGACCGTGGAGCGGCAAAGCTTGGCAATATGATTCATCCGGAGACGGCGGCATTATTACGGCATCTGTTGGAAATGCTTGCTGAAGAAGGAGAAGATGCGACCTGTGCGTATATACGCAGAACCGTACTTCGCAATGAAAATTCGTTAACAGAGAGAATGATACGGTTATTCCGTAAATTAATAAAGAAATAGAAAAATCATCGGAAGTGTAAAAGGCACATTCCGATGATTTTTTCTATATGATTTATGCAGGATAATTAAGTTGCGCATCAGTAATATGCAGCAGTACCTCGTCCAGATATTTATTTGCAAGGTATTTTGCCATGCCGAGGTTCATATCCAGATAGTTACCGCAGTCCTTTGGAGCGGCACCAGGTACTTCGCCTTCAAAGTCGCGGATGAATGTAAACATCTCAATCATCAAAGGTACGATATCCTTGGATGTATATTCTCCGGCTAACAGCAGATAGAATCCGGTGCGGCATCCCATAGGCCCGAAATACAGAGTCTTGTCTTTGTATTCTTCATGGTTGCGGAGAAATGTAGCAGCAAGATGTTCGATTGTATGCATTTCAGCTGTATTCATAACCGGTTCGTCGTTCGGTGCGGTCATTCTCAGATCAAATGTAGTGACCGGATGTCCTGCTACAGCATCGACTCTGGATACATATACGCCTGGTACCAGACGAATGTGGTCTATTGTAAAGCTTGTGATTTTTTTCATGACGGGTCTACTCCTTTGTGTAAATATTCTTTATTTATTCTAGTTTAAAATGTTCCGGTATGCAAGTAGTGTTTCGACATGCTATAATTAATTCTAATGGAGAAAATACAGGAGGAACAGAACATGAAGCTTTATCTGATCCGTCATGGAGAGACCGATTATAATAAAATGAAACGCAATCAGGGACAGATCGATATTCCGTTGAATGAATACGGAAGAGAACTGGCAGAAAAGACGAGAGAGGGACTTGCGGAGGTGCCGTTTGATCTGTGTCTGTGCAGTCCGCTGTCCAGAGCCAGAGAGACAGCAGAGATTATCCTGGAAGGAAGAGATATACCGATCATTACTGACAAACGTCTGATTGAAATATCTTTTGGCAGATACGAGGGACGTTGCTGGAATCCGGATACTTGGGATGAGGAGATGCCTAGAGATTTTCAGTGCTTTTTCACAGAGCCTGGCAGATATGAGGCTCCGGATGACGGAGAGACATTAGAACATCTGGAAGAGAGGACAGGAGAGTTTCTTCAGGAAATTTGCCATAAAAAGGAATATCAGAACCATACAATTCTGGTGTCTACACATGGTGGAGCACTTGCATCTATGATTGCAAATATAAAAAAACTCCCCAAAGAAAATTTCTGGGGAGATGGATGCAGTCATAACTGTGGTGTGACAATCCTTGATGTAAGAAACGGAGTGCCGGTCATTCTGGCAGAAGACAGAATTTATTATTAATCTCAGATTTTTATGATCTGTTTGGTCAATTCATTATGAAGGGTGTTCCATACAGATCGGTGATCACAGACTCATACAGATTGGATGCGTAGATATCAAGTTCCAGCATCTGGTATGCTGTATCTGCAAGCACAGCTCTTGCAGGACTTGTGATCAGTGGAATGTCAGAAGTCCGCTTTAAGATTCCCAAGAGATCTGCGTGATCCCTACGGAATCCCAGAATTCTCGCATAAGGGGCTGGTGCTTTCATGGCAGTTAACCAGTCATTTGTGATTCCGAGTAATACATGTATGAAAGAACGGCTGATCCGGCTTCGGGTCAGCTCTTTTGTTTTTAACAGGTCACAAAACTGCTCGAAGCTGAGATAATCATTACGGAGCCGCAGGATACGGTTGGCAAGTTCCGGACTCATGTCCAGATAATGACTGAGACTGCCCGCCGTTTCGGATAATAGTTTTGCCTTTAAAAGTAATGAAAAATCATCAGCCTTTACCGGATAACGTGTCTGATAGTTTTTCTTCATCAATTCATGACAGGAAGAAGGTACTTGTGTTTGAATATGAGTCAGGGGAAGGCTTTCGGATGAAGAATTTACATCAGCAAGCTGGTAAATATCAGAACGGATGGCAGTGGCAGAGCTGAACTGCCCGTCGATATCCATATCATGATAACCGGCACCAATCCGCTTTATGGTAAACGGTTCCATTTTGCTGTGAATTTTTGCCAATGCTTTTAAATATTCGATACCCAGGATATTGTTTGGCGAGGCAAGAATCTCAGAGTACTTATCGGAATAAATATTAAGTGCCTCCTGTCTTGCTGCCGGGAAGGACGCGCCTTCTTTTAAAGCCTGTTTTAAAGCAGTCTGATATTCTATAGGTTCGTCAGCAAGGATCTGCGCGATTTCTTTTAACAGATGGAGGTCGCCACATTCGCTGCCGAAACAGATGGAATCTATGCATCCCAGCTGGTTAAGCAGAGAGATGGAACCCTGTGCAAAATATTCAGCGCTCCCAGTAGCAAAACATACCGGAAGCTCTATGATGAGAGAGGCGCCGGATAGAAGCGCACTTTTGGCGCGAAGGTGTTTGGGCATGACGGCAGGAGCACCACGTTGTACGAAGTCGCCGCTCATAACGACAATCACACGGTCGGCACCGGTCAGCATTTTTGCTTTTTCGATATGATAGGCATGTCCGTTGTGAAATGGATTGTATTCTGTGATTAATCCGACGGTTTTCATAAGATTCTCCTCTTGTATAATCGTTTAAAATTGATTATACTATAATGAGTATAAAAGTGCAAATATCGGTAATCGTTGGAAAATTTCAGAACATGATAAAATAGAGTAACCGTAAAGGAGTGGGAACATGGGAGAGAGACACAATCCGGAGCAGTTAAATGCGGAGGACTGGGGACATGCTGTCGCGACAAGTGAATTTGATCATGACGTTCCAGAAGAGAGAGAAGAACTGACGATCGAGCGAATTGAAGAAATGATCAATGAGCATCAGTTCAAAGAATTAAAAGAAGAATTAAAGAACAACATGTATCCCGTAGACCTTGCTGAGATTTTGCGGGAAGTAGATGAAAAGTGGCTGGTGCTGATTTTTCGCCTGCTGGAGAAGGAAGAGGCGGCTGAGACATTTTCCTATATGGACAGTGACCAGAGAGAGATACTGATCAATGCTCTGACAGATTCGGAGCTTGAGGAAGTTATGGAAGAGATGTATCTGGACGATACAGTAGATGTGCTGGAAGAGATGCCTGCCAATGTGGTTGACCGACTCCTCATGGCTACGGACGAAGAAAAGCGGAAGCAGATTAATCAGCTTTTGCAGTATCCGGAAGACAGTGCAGGAAGTATCATGAATGTAGACTATATTGCACTATCACAGGATATGACGGTAGAAGATGCGATCCTAAAAATCCGTCAGGTGGGACTGAACCGCGAGACGATCTATACCTGTTATGTAACAGAAAAGAGAAAGTTGATCGGCGTGGTGGATATCAAGGATCTTCTGACTACCGGAGAAGCCAGACTGATCGAGGAAATCATGGACACGAATATGCTGTATGCAAGAACAACAGATGATCAGGAGGATGTGGCAAGAACGATCACTAAGTACGGATTGATCGCATTGCCGATCGTGGATCACGAGATGTGTATGGTCGGTATTGTTACGGTAGATGATGCCATGCTGGTATTGCAGGATGAGGAAACGGAAGACATCAGCAGGATGGCCGGTATTAATCCGGATGATGATTCTTATTTTGGGATGACAATTTTTGAGCATGTGAAGAGTCGTATCCCATGGCTGTTGTTTCTGATGCTTTCTGCAACAGTGACGCAAATGATCATGAACAGTTATGAAGCTGCCCTTGCTATGATGCCTCAGATCGCAGGTTTTGTGCCGATGTTAACCGGTACAGGTGGTAACTGTGGTTCTCAGAGTTCGACGCTGGTGATACGTGGTCTGGCAGTGGGAGAGATCGAATTTCGGGATCTGTTTAAAGTAATCTGGAAAGAAGTGCGGGTGGCGGTATGCATCAGTCTGATACTTGCTACGGTCAATGGCATCCGTATCATGATCATGGGACAGGGGGATGCGCTGATGGCACTTACCATCGGACTTACCATGCATGTACGGTTATCATCGCAAAAGTGGTTGGATGTACGCTGCCGCTGGTAGCAAAAAAAGTAGGACTTGATCCTGCGATCATGGCGACGCCACTGATCTCTACCCTGGTTGATATCAGTACGATCAGTGTATATTTTGCTATTGTCAGCTATGTGTTTGGATTAAATTAAGTACAATTGTTATTAATATAACTTGGAAAGAGACCTTGTGGACAAGGTCTCTTTGCGTTATAATGGAACTATATGAGAAAAATGGAAAGGAGTCTTTAAATCATGGGATTTATTGATGAAATCAAAGCAAAAGCAAAAGCAAATGTACAGACAATCGTTCTTCCGGAAACAGAAGACGCAAGAACCTATGAAGCAGCAGAGAAAGTTCTGAAAGAGGGAACTGCTAAGCTGATCCTGATCGGAAGCGAAGAAGAGATCGCTAAGAATAAAGGTTCATTCGATATTTCTGGAGCAACTATCGTAGATCCGGCAACAAGCGATAAGACAGAGGCATACATTGCCAAGTTGGTAGAACTTCGTGAGAAGAAAGGTATGACTGAGGAAAAAGCAAGAGAACTTCTTCTCAGCAGCTATACATATTATGGCGTTATGATGGTTAAAATGGGCGATGCAGACGGTATGGTATCCGGAGCATGCCACTCTACAGCAGATACACTGAGACCATGTCTGCAGATCCTGAAGACAAAGCCAGGTACAAAGTTAGTATCTTCTTTCTTTGTAATGGTAGTGCCGGATTGCGATATGGGAGAGAACGGAACATTTGTATTCTCTGACTGTGGTCTGGAGCAGAATCCAGATTCTGAGAAGCTTGCAGCAATCGCTCTTTCAGCAGCAGAGTCATTCAAGCTTCTGGTTGGTGACGAGCCGAGAGTAGCACTGCTTTCGCATTCATCAAAGGGAAGTGCTAAGCATGCTGATGTAGATAAAGTAGTAGAGGCTGTTAAGATCGCTCAGGCAAATGCACCGGAAGGTGTTATGGTTGATGGAGAACTGCAGCTTGATGCAGCAATCGTTCCATCTGTAGGAGCCTCTAAGGCACCAGGAAGCCCGGTAGCTGGTAAGGCTAATGTACTTGTATTCCCAGACCTGGATGCAGGTAATATCGGATATAAACTGGTTCAGAGACTTGCTAAGGCAGAAGCATACGGACCGATGACACAGGGAATCGCAGCACCGGTTAATGACCTTTCAAGAGGATGCAGTGCTGAGGATATCGAAGGTGTAATTGCTATCACAGCAGTGCAGTGTCAGAACCAGTAAGAATTAAGAGGAGAAAAAGTAGAATGAAAGTATTAGTTATCAACTGTGGAAGTTCATCTTTAAAATATCAGCTGATCGATATGGAGAACGAAAGCGTTCTTGCAAAAGGTATCTGTGAGAGAATCGGAGCAGAAGGTTCTGTCCTGACCCACAAGCCTGCAGGAAAAGACAAATTTGTGACAGAGCAGCCAATGCCGGATCACAGCGTAGCTGTCAAACTGGTAATCGATGCACTGCAGGATCCGGAGCATGGTGTGATCGAGAGCGCAGATGAGATTACAGCAATCGGACATCGTGTACTGCATGCAGGTACTGTATACAGTGATGCTACACTGGTTACAGAGGATGTGAAGAAAGTCGTACGTGACTGCTTTGACCTTGGACCACTCCATAACCCGGCTAACCTGATCGGTATTGAGGCTTGTGAGAAGGCTATGCCTGGCAAGCCGAACGTAGCAGTATTCGATACAGCATTTGGTATGAATATGCCACAGAAAGCTGCTATGTATGCAATCCCATATGAGTATTATGAGAAATACAGCATCAGAAGATATGGTTTCCACGGAACAAGTCATATGTTTGTGTCTGGTGAGACTGTTAAACTGCTTGGCAAGGACGATGCTAAGGTTATTGTATGCCATATCGGTAATGGAGCAAGTATTTCAGCATCCATCGGTGGTAAATGTGTAGATACAAGTATGGGACTGACACCTTTGGAAGGCTTGATCATGGGAACACGAAGCGGAGATGTAGATCCGGCTGTTCTTCAGTTTATCTGCAACCATGAGCACATCAGCGTAGATGAAATGCTGAATATTCTGAATAAGAAGTCAGGTCTGCTCGGATTGAGTGGAGTATCTTCGGATTTGCGTGATGTAGTTAAAGCTGCTGGTGAAGAGAATGAAAGAGCTAAGCTTGCACTTGAAGCATATGTATATCGTATTGTTAAATATATCGGTGCTTACGCAGCTGCAATGAACGGTGTGGACGCGATCGTATTTACAGCAGGCGTTGGTGAGAATTCTGTACCGATCAGAGAGAATGTTTGTAAATCACTTGGATATCTTGGTGTTGAACTTGATAAAAAGAAAAATGAGAATGTATCAGGTGATACTGCAATAATTTCTTCTGATGATTCAAAAGTTAAGGTTATTGTACTTCCGACCAACGAAGAGCTTGCAATTGCCCGCGAAACAGTTAAATTAGTATAAAATTTTCTGTTGACAAAATTTATTTGCATGATATAATAGTCTAGTGTGTGAATAGGAGAAGATACTATGATATTAAACCTATCCGACGTTCTGTCTGAACAACATAAAGCAATCAGAGAGTCCGTTCCGATTGAGATAACTTCATTTAAGTCGGAGATGGGGACGTATAACATTACAGACACGACACCGCTTGAGTTATCTGTAGAGTATGCAGGTGAGCGTAAGCTGTGGATACGAGGCAAAGGCGAGATTACCGCAGTTGCTCCGTGTGACAGATGTCTGGATGATGTGGAAGTAAAGGTTAAGCTTGAATTTGAGCATAAGATTACGACCGACACTGAGGCAGAAGATCAGTCAGAAGAATTAGACGAGAATAACTATATTGACGGATACAGCTTAGATGTGGAACAATTGGTCTACAATGAGTTATTGACAGGGTGGCCGACAAAGATTCTGTGCAGCGATGACTGTAAAGGCATCTGCAATGTATGTGGTCAAAATCTTAATCGAGGCACTTGCAATTGCGAGGATACAAGCCTTGATCCGAGAATGTCAGTTATCCGCGACGTATTTAAGAATTTTAAGGAGGTGTAACCTATGTCAATTTGTCCAAAGAATAAATCTTCAAAGGCAAGAAGAGATAAGAGAAGAGCAAACTGGAAAATGAGCGCACCGAATCTTGTTAAGTGCAGCAAGTGCGGCGAGTTAATGATGCCTCACAGAGTTTGCAAGAACTGTGGCTCTTACAACAAAAAAGAAATCATTGCAATGGATTAATTTGCAGACAAGTTAAGGAGTTGAGCATTATGCTTGACTCCTTTTTATATAATATGATGTTGGGGTCAAAAGCCCCAACTATGATGCCTGCGGATTGTTCCGTGCTATGCACTCCCACAATCCTCCCAATTATTCGCATATCGTGGGATTAACATCCCACTTTTAGGCTCATATTGGGGCGGGTCCCAAGGTCTTTCATCCACTTATGAGCGAGCTCATGTGGATTTAGACCTTTTGACCCTGGCATCATAGTATATAGGAATAAGATTATGCATAAGGAAATAATATCCATCATTGGTGCCGGAGGTAAGACAACGCTGATTCACCGATTGGCTGATGAATACAGAAAACAGAATAATAAAGTACTGATCTGTACAACAACCCACATGTTCCGGGAGCCGGAGACGGATATATCCTGTAATGCAGAGCAGATTATCGCAAAAATGGAACAACAGGGAAGCTGTATGGCTGGGAAGCTGGACGGGGAGAACTCAGATAAGATTACCACTCTCTCGGAAGATGTGCTGAGACGTGCGATGGATCATGCAGATGTTACACTGATAGAAGCAGATGGTTCGAAACATCTGCCGGTAAAATATCCCGGAGCTCATGAGCCGGTAATATATCCATACTCTACAAAGATTATCCTTGTAATGGGACTGTGGACCCTAGGAGAGCCAATAAAAAAGACAGTATTTCGTTATGAAGAACTGATAAAAAGATTCGGATGGAGGGAAGAGGATGGCTTGACATTTGAAATGTTGAATGTGATAATCCGAGATGGATATATGAAGAAACTTCTGACAGAAGAGAATTCTATAGAAATGCAGATATTATTTACAGAGAAAGTAAATGGAGAATTACATTATATCGGATATGAAGAAGCAGGGGAAAAGTATGGATTATAATAGAATTGTCGTGTGCAGAGGCGGAGGAGATCTTGCAACAGGGATCATTCATCGTCTGGCGAAGGCAGGACTTCAGGTAGTGTGTCTGGAATCGGAGCGGCCAAGTTCCATTCGTAGACAGGTGTGTTTCAGCGAAGCAGTCTATGATGGTGAGATGTATGTGGATGGCATGAAGGCTGTTCGTGTGAAGAATATGGAGGATATTCTCACTGCGTGGCAGAAAAGAGAAGTTCCGGTTCTTATAGATCCGAAGGGAGAATGGATTGAAGAATTGAAGCCGGTTGCAGTTGTAGACGCGATTATTGCTAAGAAGAATCTGGGAACATATAAAGATATGGCTCCGCTCACGATTGGAGTGGGACCTGGATTTACTGCAGGTTCAGATGTAGATGTAGTCATTGAATCTATGCGCGGACACAATCTCGGACGTGTGATTACGAAAGGGGCAGCGATTGCTAATACCGGGATTCCGGGAAAGGTCGGCGGCTATGATAAAGAACGGGTGATTCATGCATCTGGTGCAGGATATATGAAGAATATCAGTAAGATTGGTGACCTGGTTGAAAAGGGGCAGATTATAGCTGAAATTTATGAAGATTTGTCAATGACAGGGGAAGGAGTTCCGGTTAAGGCTACCCTGAATGGTATCCTGCGTGGATTGATCCGCACTGGTTATCATGTATCAAAGGGATTTAAGATCGCAGACATCGATCCACGTAAAGAAGAACTGGAGAATTGCTTTACGATCTCTGATAAGGCCAGATGTATTGCCGGAAGTGTACTGGAAGTGATCTGCGGTAAGCTTATGGAAGAAAACAGTTCCCTGTTTTTGGGGAGGAATCCCGATGAAGCATAGGAAAGTACACATGATCTATATGGCTGCAGGCAACAGCAGACGTTTTCAGGGGAATAAGCTTTTATATACTATTAATGGAAAGGCGTTGTATCGTTATGGACTGGAGACATTAATAGAAGTACAGAAAAACTATCCGGATACAACACTTACTGTAGTTGTGCAGGAATGGGCAATTTATGACAGATTGTGGAAAGAAAATATTCATGTTGTATATAATCCGGACAGTAAAAATGGAGCCTCCTATACCATCAAAGCAGGTATTCTGGCATTGGAATATGTGGAACCTGAGGATTTTGTGATGTTTGTAGTGGCAGATCAGCCAGGGCTTACTGCGGATACAGTAAAAAAGCTGATAAATGCAGGATGTGATACGGGAGAGTGCGCGTCAGTAAAGTGTGAAAACCGTATGGGCAATCCGGTGATGTTTTCGGCAACACTGCTTCCAGAGTTGATGGAACTGCGAGGAGACGAGGGCGGAAGGAAAGTTCTACGAAGACATAAATGTGTCTATGTGGAAGCAGGTAATGAGCGAGAGTTAGAGGATATTGATTGTAGAGAGGATTTGAAGTTATAAGTATTAATAAGTATATCTTATTAATATTTAGAACTTTTACTAAATTTACTAAAATTTTATAATTTGATATAATAACCCAAGATTTATCACACGAAGGAGAAAGAGTAATATGAGTAAAAAATTCGAATTAGCTCCGGAGGCATTTCAGTTTGAGGGCAAGATGTCCCTGAAAGAAGCAATACCTCTGGGAATGCAGCATGTACTGGCAATGTTTGTCGGCAACCTGACTCCGCTCCTGATCATTACAGGCGCCTGTGGCTTATCCGGTGGTGAGTTTGCAGACTTACAGGTATCATTGCTTCAGAATGCGATGCTGATCGCAGGTATCGTTACTCTGATTCAGTTGTTTAGTATAGGACCGATCGGTGGAAAAGTACCGATCATCATGGGTACATCTTCCGGATTCATCGGGGTGTTTAATGCAGTAGCTTCCAGCATGGGAGGCGGCGTGATCGCTTATGGCGCGATCATGGGTGCGTCAATTCTGGGTGGTCTGTTTGAGACCGTTCTTGGATTTTTCCTGAAACCATTAAGAAGATTTTTCCCATCTGTTGTAACAGGTACAGTTGTACTTTCTATCGGACTGAGTCTGATCGGGGTAGGTGTGAATTCTTTTGGTGGCGGCAGTACTGCGAATGACTTTGGATCTGCGGAGAACTTATTCCTGGCAATTCTGGTACTGGTAGTTATTCTGATCTTTAAACATACGGGAAAAGGGCTGCTCAGTTCTTCTTCCATCCTGATCGGTATCATCGTGGGATATATAGCAGCATTTATCATGGGATTTGTTCTTCCGACGACAGGTGTGACAGCAGACGGCGTGGAATTTACTAAGGCATGGGTACTGAACTGGGATAAAGTAGCATCTGCTAACTGGTTTGAGATTCCAAAACTGATGCCGGTGAAGCCAGTATTTGACATGCGTGCTATTGCTCCGGTTATGATCATGTTTATTGTAACAGCAGTAGAGACTGTCGGAGATATTTCCGGTGTAATCATGGGTGGTATGGACCGTGAGGCAACAGAAGAAGAGCTGTCCGGAGGTGTCATGTGTGATGGACTTGGCTCCACAATTGCTGCATTGTTCGGTGTACTTCCGAATACTTCGTTCAGCCAGAATGTAGGACTGGTATCTATGACCAAGGTTGTGAACCGCTTTGCATTATCTACAGGAGCAGTATTCCTGATTCTGTGCGGACTGATTCCGAAGCTTGGTGCAATCGTGTCTATTATGCCACAGGCTGTACTTGGCGGCGCAGCAGTTATGATGTTCTCATCTATTGTCATCAGTGGTATTCAGCTGATTACGAAAGAACCATTGACTGGAAGAAACTTAAGTATTGTATCCGTTGCGCTTGGCGTAGGATACGGTATCGGAAGTAACTCAGCGATTCTTGCAAATGCGCCACAGATGATTTCGTTGATCTTTGGCGGATCTGGTATCGTTCCAGCGGCGGTTGTGGCAATTGTATTGAATATCCTGCTGCCGAAGGATAAATAAATATTGGAAACAGATAGGAAGTAGAAGTGTCCCAGACAGGAATTTTGACTGTCTGGGATTTTTTTTCTGGTCAATATGAGGTTCAGTTGCTATAATAAATTAAGTTATTATGCTTGGATAAAAATAAGGAGGAATCACCGTGATAAATATTCAGAAATACGTACGGGCACAAAGCCTTGAAGAAGCATATACATTAAATCAGAAAAAGAAGAATCGAATCCTGGCAGGTATGCTCTGGACGAGAATGGAGTCTGGCAATGTTCCGGTTGCTATTGATCTGTGTGACCTGGGACTTGACAAGATAGAAGAAAATGAAGAGGAATTCTCTATCGGCGCAATGGTAACACTGCGGCAGCTTCAGATGCATGAGAGTTTTGAGAATTATTGTGATGGCATTGTTGCAAAAGCGGTCAAAGATATTATCGGTGTACAATTTCGTAATCTTGCTACTGTAGGAGGAAGTATCTGGGGACGATTCGGGTTCTCCGATGTACTGACTGCATTTATGGCATTGGATACCTATGTAGAATTATATAAGGGCGGTGTGATTCCGCTGGAGCAATTTGCCAGGATGCAGTATGACAGAGATCTGCTGGTGCGGGTCATCGTAAAAAAGAAACCCGGAGTATTCAGTTATCAGGCAATGCGTGTGCAGAAGACAGATTTCCCGATTCTTACCTGCGGAGTATCACGTATGGACGGAGTTTGTAAGGCAGTAATCGGAGCAAGACCTGGTAAGGCAGTATGTATTCATGATGACAGACATCTGCTGGATGGTGAAGTGACAGAAAAAAAAGCAGAAGCATTTGCGGAATACGTAGCAGAACAGGTGACGACAGGAAGTAACATGAGAGGGAGTGCCGAATACCGGACGCACCTCGTGAAAATACTGACCGGACGTGGTGTTATGGAACTTGGGGGTGTGAGAGCATGATGGATATTACGATTATATTGAATGGAAAGAAAATACAGGATCAGATCGAACCGGATATGGCACTGTTAGATTTTGTGAGAGAGCATGGCTGCTACAGTGTGAAGCGGGGATGTGAATCCTCTAACTGCGGCCTGTGTACGGTATTAATGGATGAAGTTCCGGTACTTTCCTGTTCCGTACTTGCAGCAAGAGCAGATGGACATCGTGTGGACACACTGGAGGGGCTGCAGGAAGAAGCAGAAGAATTTGTAGGATTTATTGCAGATCAGGGCGCAGATCAGTGTGGATTCTGTAATCCGGGATTCGTGATGAATACGATCGCGCTGTTGCGTGAGAATCCGGATCCGACGGATGATGAGATCCGCGCATTTCTGGCAGGTAATCTGTGCCGCTGTTCCGGATATGAAGGACAACTCAGAGGAATCAGAAGTTTCTTGAACAGCCGTAAGGAGGAAAAATAGGATGGAACACAGAGAATATAAGTCGATTAACAAGTCTGTCCGTAAAAAGGACTCCATGCAGCTTTTGCTTGGTAAGCCAGTCTACACAGATGATCTGGTGAATAATCATCCGCTGGTTGTCAAGATCTTAAGAAGTCCGCATCCCAATGCAATTGTGGAAGAGATTAATACTGCCATTGCAAAAAAAGTGCCTGGGGTTGTAGATATTTATACCTGGGAGGATGTGCCGGATCAGAGGTTTACGAATGCAGGACAGACCTATCCAGAGGCATCACCGTATGACAGACTGATTCTTGACCGTCATGTCAGATTCAGCGGAGACGCGGTAGCGATCATTGCAGCGGAGACAGAAAAAGCTGCATTGAAAGCAATGAAATTAATTAAGGTAAAATATCAGATACTGGAAGCGGTGCTTGATTATCATACAGCAAAAGACAGCGAGATTCTGGTGCATCCGGAGGAAGAATGGGTGCAGTATGGCCCATGGGGTGGAGACCATAAGCGGAATCTGGTTGCCACAGAAAGAGATTCTAAGGGTGATGTGGATGCCGTGATGGCTGATTGTGACGTGGTCATTGATCATGTATATCACACGAAAGCCTTCAATCAGGCAATGATGGAGACATTCCGAAGTTATGCAGAAATCGACCGCTATGGAAGACTTCATATGATTTCATCTACGCAGATCGTGTTCCACACCAGACGAATTATCGCACGCGCACTTGGCATTTCCAAGAGCAAAGTCCGGGTTGAGAAACCTCGTATTGGTGGTGGCTTCGGAGCGAAGCAGACGTCGGTATGTGATGTCTATCCTGCATTTGTTACCTGGAAGACAGGGCGTCCGTCCGAGATCATCTATACAAGAGAAGAATCACAGATCGCAGGATCGCCGCGACACGAGATGGAGATCAAGCTTCGTCTGGGCGCAGATAAGAATGGTAAGATTCGTGCGATTGATATTTATACATTGTCTAATTCCGGTGCCTATGGAGAACATGGACCGACGACGGTTGGATTGTCCGGACATAAATCAATCCCGATGTATACCGGCTCACTGGAAGCGTACCGTTTCGATTATGATGTTGTATATACGAATCTTCAGGCGGCGGGTGCATACCGGGGTTATGGGGCAACGCAGGGAATTTTTGCGCTGGAATCTGCAGTGAATGAACTGGCAGAAAAACTGCACATGGATCCGACCGTACTTCGTGATCAGAACATGGTAAAAGAAGGCATGTTTATGCCTGCATATTTTGGAGAGACGGCGAATGCCTGTGCATTGGATCGCTGTATGGACCGCTGTAGACAGATTTTTAACTGGGAAGAGAAGTATCCGGTAAGGGATATGGGGAATGGGAAAGTCCGTACAGCTGGTGTGGCAATGGCAATGCAGGGTTCCTGTATCTCGAACCTGGATGTGGGTTCAGCTACAATCCGACTCAGTGATGACGGAACTTATAATCTGATGATCGGTGCGGCGGATATGGGAACAGGCTGTGATACGATACTGGCGCAGATGGCGGCAGAGTGTCTGGACTGTTCTGTAGATGAGATTGCAGTATTTGGAGCAGATACGGATGCATCCCCATATGATTCTGGTTCCTATGCTTCTTCGACAACATATATTACAGGCGGTGCTGTTGTAAAAGCCTGTGAGAAATTAATCGATAAGATGGAACTGATCGCTGCCGGATTGATGAATTGTTCGAAAGAAGAAGTACAGTTTGAAGGAAATGTGGTAAAACGGCTTGGAACAGATCAGTCAGTCAGCGTTGAAGAAATTGCAACCAAATCGCAGCTCTTTAATGATGAAAGTGCAGAAGTTACAGCCATGCATACATCACCGGTATCACCACCGCCGTACATGGTCGGTATGGTTGAGATCGAGTTGGACAAACTGACCGGCAGAGTGGATATTCTGGATTACAAGGCGGTTGTGGACTGTGGTATCCCAATCAATCCTGCGCTTGCAAGAATCCAGACTGAAGGTGGACTGGTACAGGGAATCGGTCATACCTTAATGGAAAATGTGACCTATAACCGGATCGGCAGACCAATGGAGTGCAATTTTGCCCAGTATAAGCTCCCGACCAGACTGGATATGGGAAAACTGCAGGTAGAATTTGAACACAGCTATGAACCAACCGGACCATTCGGCGCCAAGTCCATCGGTGAGATTGTAATCAACACACCGGCACCTGCTATTGCGCATGCTATTTATCGCGCAACAGGAGTATGGCACAGAGAACTGCCAATCACTCCGGAACAGATTGCACTTGGTAAAAATGATTGATTTTTTACCTGATGTTTAGTAGAATTAATCCTAGCACAGGGAGGTAAGAAAAGTGGCAGAAATGACGAGAGTAGCCCTGGATGCCATGGGAGGAGACAATGCTCCTGTAGAAATGGTAAAAGGTGCTGTGGATGCAGTAAATAAAGAACAGAATGTTACCGTGCTCTTAGTTGGTATAGAAGAGATTGTCCGGGAAGAGCTTGGTAAGTATTCTTATGATAAAGAACGAATTCAGGTGGTTGGTGCAACCGAAGTTATCGAGACGGCAGAACCCCCGGTGAATGCAATCCGCAAGAAGAAAGATTCATCCATCGTAGTCGGAATGAAGCTGGTAAAGAAGGGCGAAGCAGATGCATTTGTATCAGCAGGAAGCTCCGGGGCGATACTGGTCGGAGGGCAGACGCTGGTAGGACGTATCAAAGGTATTGAACGTCCGCCGCTTGCACCGTTGATCCCAACCGCGAAGGGTGTATCCCTGCTGATTGACTGCGGAGCCAATGTAGATGCAAGACCGTCTCATTTGGTGCAGTTTGCCAAGATGGGTTCGATTTATATGGAACATGTGGTAGGTGTAGAGAACCCGAAGGTAGCGATTGTGAATATCGGTGCAGAAGAAGAAAAGGGCAATGCGTTAGTTAAAGAGACATTCCCGCTTCTCAAGGAACAGACCGATATTAATTTTACCGGAAGTATCGAAGCAAGAAATATCCCTTACGGGGATGCAGATGTGATCGTATCAGAAGCATTTGCCGGTAATATTATCCTGAAGCTTTACGAAGGACTGGGGGCAGTGCTTGTAAGTAAGATCAAGGACGGTATGATGACATCGACAAGAAGTAAACTCGGTGCCCTGCTCGTGAAGCCGGCACTGAAGGAGACGCTGAAGGCATTTGATGCGACAGAATACGGCGGAGCACCGCTTCTGGGACTTCGTGGTCTGGTGGTTAAGACACATGGAAGTGCAAAGGCGAAGGAAGTATGTAATTCCATTATTCAGTGTATTACATTTAAGGAACAAAAAATCAATGACAAGATTATGGAATGTATTCAAACGGAAAGCCGTTCCGATGAATAGATTAATTACAAGAAAGGAGTAAAAGAACTATGGAATTTGAAAAATTACGTGAAATTATTGCGGATGTAATGAACATTGATGAGAAGGAGATTAAAGAAGATTCTTCTTTTGAAAACGATCTGGGTGCGGACTCGCTGGATGTATTTCAGATTATCATGGGCATTGAAGACGCTTTTGATATTGAGATCGATAATGATGAAGCAGAGAAGATCGTTACAGTAGGCGATGCTGTAGAACAGATTAAGAATGCTACAAATTAGGGAAAGTCGGAAAAAGCCCATTTGCGGGCTTTTTCTGTTTGGAGTGAGATTATGAGAAAAAAACTTGGATTATTGGAGGAACGTATTGGGTATCATTTTGATGAGTTTCATTTGTTAAAGAATGCCATGACACACAGTTCCTATGTAAATGAAAAACATCTGCCAAAATATGAATGTAATGAACGTCTGGAATTTTTAGGAGATGCTGTATTAGAGATCGTATCCAGCGATTTCTTATTTCACGAGCATACAGAGATGCCGGAGGGGCAATTAACGAAGCTCCGTGCAGCTATGGTGTGCGAAAAGAGCCTGGCGTATTGTGCGAAACAGATCGATCTGGGAGAGTATCTGTTACTTGGCAAGGGCGAGGATGCAACCGGAGGAAGAAAGAGAGATTCTGTAACATCCGATGCATTGGAAGCATTGATCGGGGCAGTGTACCTCGATGGTGGTTTTGCTAATGCAAAAGAGTTCATCCACAAATTTGTGCTTAACGACATGGAGAATAAAAAGCTCTTTTATGATAGCAAGACTATCCTGCAGGAGATTGTACAGGCAAAGTATTCGGAAAGTATGACGTATCATCTGTTAGGTGAGGAAGGACCGGATCACAATAAGTCCTTCAAAGTATCTGTATTTATCGGCAAGAAAGAATACGGAATCGGTTGCGGCCGTACAAAGAAAGCGGCAGAGCAGGATGCGGCATACAAGACAATTCTGATGCTGCGTGAAATGGATAAAGAGTAGGTGTTGTATGTATTTAAAAAGCATTGAAGTACAGGGCTTCAAATCGTTTGCAAATAAAATCGTATTTGATTTTCATAACGGTATTACAGGCATCGTAGGTCCGAATGGAAGTGGTAAGAGTAATGTTGCCGATGCCGTGCGATGGGTTCTTGGCGAACAGAGAGTTAAGCAGCTTCGAGGCGGCAGCATGCAGGACGTTATCTTTTCCGGAACAGAGAACCGCAAGCCGTTAAGTTACGCTTATGTGGCAATCACGTTGGATAATTCTGATCATCAGCTCGCGGTCGATTACGAGGAAGTGACTGTAGCGAGAAAGTTGTATCGTTCCGGTGAGAGCGAATATCTGATCAACGGTCATTCCTGCCGTTTGAAGGATGTGAATGAGCTTTTTTATGATACCGGTATCGGTAAAGAGGGATATTCGATCATCGGCCAGGGACAGATCGACCGTATCTTAAGCGGTAAGCCGGAAGAACGAAGAGAACTCTTTGATGAAGCAGCGGGTATTGTGAAGTTCAAACGCCGTAAGAATATGTCATTGAAGAAGCTGGAAGATGAGAGGCAGAATCTGGTCCGGGTCAATGATATTCTGAGTGAGCTTGAGAAGCAGTGGGAACCCCTGAAAAAACAGTCAGAGACAGCGAGAGAATATCTGAAAAAGAAGGAGTCTTTGAAGACCTTTGATATCAATATGTTCCTTCTGGAAAGCGAACGCCTGAAAGAGCAGATTCGTGATATGGAGAATAAGATTCAGACTGCTAAGGGTGAACTTGAGAAGGATACTGCGGACTATGACAATATGAAGACCGAATATGAGGCTGTTGAGGAAGAGATGGAACAGATCGATGAGTCCATTGAAAGTTATAAGTCCAAGAAGAATGAGACAAGCCTTTTGAAACAGAATCTGGAGAATCAGATCGCTTTGTTAAAGGAGCAGATCAACAGTGCACAGATGAGCGATGAACATTTTGCTCAGCGTTCTAATGCAATCCGCGAGGAGATAGAGAGCAGACAGGCTCAGAAACAGGATCTGCAGGAAGAGGAAAGAGGACTGCAGGAACAGTTATCTGAGCAGCAGAAAAAGGAAACGGAATCGAAAGTAAAGCTTGCCGCATTACAGAGCCAGATTGGTAAGCTTGGTGATGATATTGAAACCTGGAAAAATGATATGATCGAGCTGCTCAACAACCGTGCTTCTACACAGGCGAAGGGGCAGCGCTATGATACGATGCTGGAGCAGATTCAGGTGCGTAAGGCAGAGATCCAGAGCAGACTGCTGACTTCTCAGAGCGAGGCAGGCTCTGTACAGGAGAATCTGCAGTCTTATGAGCGGGAGCTGAAAGAGATTTCCGATAAGATCATTGAACTGACAGAATCCAATCAGGCGAATGAAGATGAGATCGCAGAGATCCAGAAGGAAATGCAGGGTAAATCCGAAGAACTGCGTAATAGCCAGACTTCATATCACAGGGACAGATCCAGACTGGAATCTCTGCGCAATATCACAGAACGCTATGACGGATATGGCAATAGTATCCGTAAGGTTATGGAGTGCCGTAACAGAGAACCGGGTCTTCTTGGCGTTGTGGCGGATATCGTAAAGGTGGAAAAGGCTTACGAAGCGGCGATCGAGACAGCACTTGGCGGAAGTATCCAGAATATTGTTACAGATAATGAAGACACGGCTAAACGAATGATCGGATTTCTGAAAAAGAATAAATATGGACGTGCGACATTTCTGCCATTGACCAGCGTGTCAGCAAGAGGCGGTCTGAACCGTCCGGAGATATTAAAAGAAACTGGTGTCATCGGACTTGCAGATACGTTGGTAAAGGTAGATCCAAAGTACCGGGAGCTTGCAGCAAGCCTTCTTGGAAGAACAGTGGTTGTAGACAATATTGACCGTGGGATTGCGATTGCAAGAAAGTATAAGCAGTCCCTGCGTCTGGTCACACTGGAAGGAGATCTGTTGAATCCGGGCGGATCTATGACTGGTGGAGCATTTCGTAATTCCAGTAACCTGCTAAGCCGCAGGCGTGAGATTGAAGATCTTGAGAAACGTGTAGCACACTGGAAAGAAGGCATGGAGCTGCTGGAACTGGAGACGGAAGCACTCCGCGCCAGAAGAACTGCCTGTTATACGGCTATGGATGAAGTACAGAAAGAATTGCAGGAAGCTTATGTTGTTCAGAATACAGCTAAGATGAATGTGGATCAGGCATCCAAACGGATCTCGGCGGCATTGCAGGCAGCTAAGCAGGCAAAGGATGAGACGGCTGAACTGAATCAGCAGATTGCAGATATCGGAGATAATCAGGGAGCTATTGCACAGGAGTTACAAGATTCTGAACAGATGGAGCAGGAGATTAACCGCAAGGCTTCTGAGGGGCAGAAAGCACTGGAAGAACTTCGCAAACAGGAGAGCAGCAAACAGAAGGAGACAGAGAGTCTTCATATTGCCACTGCCGGTCTGGAACAGCAGTTAGCCTTTATCAGAGAGAATACTGCACGTATAGAAGAAGAACTGGTCAAATTTAAGGAAGAACAGGAAAGTCTGGTGAATAATCAAGATCATGCATCACAGGAGATACGTGAGAAAGAGAAAAAGATTCAGGATATCAGACTCACCATTGAAGATTCCAAAGATCTTTTCGCTGAGATTGAAGCAGAGATTGAGAAATCAGTTCATGAACGCGAAGAATTGAACAGACGTCACAAGTCTTTTCTAAAGAAACGCGAGGATCTGTCCGGACGTATGTCAGATCTGGATAAAGAAATTTTCCGTCTGGAAAGCCGTAAGGAAAGTTATGAAGAGGCTGCTGACAAGCAGATCAATTATATGTGGGAAGAGTATGAGCTGACTTATAGCCATGCTCTGGAACTGCGCAACGAGAATCTGACAGATCTGGCGATGATGAAGAAAGAGATTCAGACACTGAAAAGTGAGATCAAAGCACTGGGACCGGTGAATGTCAATGCTATTGAAGATTTCAAGAATCTGTCCGAACGATATGATTTTTTGAAAGGTCAGCATGATGATCTGGTGGAAGCAGAAGCAACACTGGTGAAGATTATTGATGAATTGGATGAGGCGATGCGCAGACAGTTTACCGAGCAGTTTGCACGGATTGCCAAGGAGTTTGATCTTGTATTTAAAGAACTTTTTGGCGGCGGCAAGGGCACGCTGGAACTGATGGAGGATGAGGATATTCTGGAAGCGGGTATCCGTATCATTGCGCAGCCACCGGGCAAGAAACTGCAGAATATGATGCAGCTTTCCGGTGGGGAAAAGGCACTGACGGCAATTTCGTTGTTATTTGCTATTCAGAACCTGAAACCATCACCGTTCTGTCTGTTGGATGAGATTGAGGCTGCGCTGGATGATTCTAATGTCACCAGATACGCCCGGTATCTCCATAAGCTGACAGAGCATACACAGTTTATTGTAATTACCCACAGACGAGGTACGATGACAGCGGCAGACCGTCTGTATGGAATCACCATGCAGGAAAAAGGTGTGTCCACACTGGTATCCGTAAGTCTGCTGGAGGATGAATTAGATAAGTAATTGACAGGAGGAAAGTATGTCAGAAGAAAAAGGTTTTTTTGGACGTCTGGTAGAAGGACTTAATAAGACCAGAGATAATATCGTATCCGGAATGGACAGCGTATTTGGCGGGTTCTCTTCCATTGACGATGATTTTTATGAAGAGTTGGAAGAGGTTATGATCATGGGAGACCTTGGTGTGACAGCGACCTATGATATTCTGGATGACCTGAAGGAAAAGGTCAAACAACGTCATATCAAGAATCCGGCAGACTGCCGTGAACTGCTGATCGAAAGCATCAGAGATCAGATGAGCGTAGGCGCGGTAGAATATGAATTTGAGGAAATGAATCCGGTAATTATGGTAGTCGGAGTTAACGGTGTCGGTAAGACGACTACGATCGGTAAGTTGGCAGGACAGTATCATGCACAGGGTAAGCGTGTTATCGTGGCTGCTGCAGATACTTTTCGTGCTGCTGCAGGTGAGCAGTTAAAGGAATGGGCAGACCGCGCACATGCAGAACTGATCGGAGGACAGGAAGGCTCTGATCCGGCTGCAGTTGTATATGATGCGGTAGCGGCAGCCAAAGCGAGACATGCGGATATCCTGCTGTGCGATACTGCCGGAAGACTGCACAATAAAAAGAATCTGATGGAAGAGCTGCGTAAGATGAACCGTATCATCGACCGTGAATATCCGGAAGCATGCCGCGAGACGCTGGTTGTACTGGATGCGACGACTGGTCAGAATGCGTTGCAGCAGGCAAAAGAATTTAAAGAAGTTGCAGACATTACTGGTATCATTCTTACCAAGATGGACGGAACAGCTAAGGGAGGTATTGCTGTAGCGGTACAGGCTGAGCTTGGTATTCCGGTCAAATATATCGGTGTAGGCGAGAAGATGGAAGATCTGCAGAGATTTGACCCGGATCAGTTTGTAAAAGCATTGTTTACCCCGGAAGAGGAAGATGGTGGAGAGGAATAGACATTTAAAATAATAAGATACAGAACAGATGGCGGAACAGACATATGAACGAGGAGGAAACTATGCTGACATTAGAGAAGTTTGAAGAGGCCAGTGAGGTGGTCAAAAAGGTAACCAATCCTACCAAGCTGTTATACAGTGAATATCTGAGTGAACAGACCGGAGGCAAGATTTATCTGAAGCCGGAAAATATGCAGTTTACAGGTGCATACAAGGTGCGTGGTGCTTACTATAAGATCAGTACCCTGACAGAAGAAGAGAGAAACCGCGGACTGATCACGGCATCTGCAGGAAACCATGCGCAGGGCGTGGCATATGCAGCACAGAAATTCGGCTGCAAGGCAATCGTGGTAATGCCGACAGTCACACCACTGATCAAGGTTAACCGTACCAAGAGCTATGGCGCAGAGGTTATTTTGCATGGAGATGTATACGATGATGCGTGTGCATATGCTATGAAGCTTGCCGAAGAAGAAGGATACACCTTTGTACATCCATTTAATGATCTGGATGTGGCTACCGGACAGGGATCCATTACCATGGAGATTATTCAGGAACTTCCGACTGTTGATTATATTCTGGCACCAATCGGTGGTGGCGGTCTGATCACAGGTGTATCTACGCTTGCTAAGATGCTGAATCCGAAGATTAAGGTGATTGGTGTGGAGCCTGCAAATGCAGCCAGCATGACAGCAGCGTTAAAAGCCGGAGAACCTGTAGAACTTGACAGTGCAGACACTATTGCAGACGGTACTGCTGTTAAGAAAGTTGGCGATAAGAATCTGCCGTATGTACAGGAGAATGTAGATGATATTCTGTTGGTGGAAGATCATGAACTGGTAACCGCTTTCCTTGATATGGTAGAAAACCATAAGATGGTTGTAGAGAACTCCGGACTCTTAAGTGTGGCAGCGTTGAAACAGTTAGATCTGAAGGGTAAGAAAGCAGTTGCGATCCTCAGTGGTGGTAATATGGATGTGATCACAATGTCCTCTATCGTACAGCTTGGACTGATCCAGAGAGACCGTATCTTCTCTGTAGCAGTACAGCTTCCGGATAAGCCAGGTGAGCTTGCCAGGGTAGCATCTATCATTGCAGCAGCAAAAGGTAATGTAATCAAGCTGGAGCATAATCAGTTCGTATCTACCAACCGCCATGCGGCAGTAGAGCTTCGGATTACGATGGAAGCATTTGGAACCGGGCACAAGAAAGAAATACTTGCGGCATTGGAAAAAGAAGGCCTGAAACCGCACGAGATTGATGCGACATTATAGGATAACAACTTAACATATCTGTATCAGTGAATATAGTATGGTAAAAGTGGCAGTACAGAGAATAATCTGTGCTGCCGTTTTGTTTATCTCAGTGGGAGTCTAATCTCCGACTGAGATAAACGCTCCGCGAGGATGCGCAGTGATTCTGATAAGAATATGTCAGCTTCGCTGACCAGAATCACGCGCCAAGTCTCACAGACGTTCGACTTGAATAGGGCAAAGTGCTAAATTGTTCGTTAAACGACCTTGACAGAACATGTATTAATGTATACAATGATACAAGATTGTTTCATACAAAGGTGAATGCTTAATGAGGAGTGAAGACACATGGAGAACAGAAAAGTATATTTAAATAAACATTCTAATCTGCTGCAGCTAGAGGAGCATATGTATCCATTGGTAGATGTGGATACACCAAACGTGTTCAGGAATCTGTTTCATTATGATGAAATTCCGAAGATTGCGTTTAATGACAGAATTGTACCACACTGTATGCCGGATGAGATCTGGATTACAGATACTACGTTCCGCGATGGACAGCAGTCAAGAGCACCTTACAGTACTCAGCAGATCGTAGACATTTATGATTATTTTCATAAACTTGGAGGTCCGAATGGTAAGATTCGTCAGAGCGAGTTCTTCCTGTACAGTAAGAAGGACCGTGACGCTGTGTACAAATGTATGGAGCGCGGATATAAATTTCCAGAAGTAACAAGCTGGATCAGAGCTAGCAAAAAAGACTTTGAACTGGTAAAGGATCTTGGTATGCCGGAGACAGGTATTCTGGTAAGCTGTTCTGATTATCATATTTTCTATAAAATGAAAATGACCAGAAGAGAATGTATGAATCATTATCTGTCCGTGATCAGAGAATGTCTGGAGACCGGAGTAAGTCCAAGATGTCATTTGGAGGATATTACCAGATCAGACATTTACGGGTTTGTGATTCCGTTCTGTCTGGAATTGATGAAGTTGATGGAAGAGTATCAGATTCCGGTGAAGATCCGTGTCTGTGATACGATGGGTTATGGTGTAAACTATCCGGGAGCTGTGATCCCGAGATCTATCCCTGGTATTGTCTATGGTCTTCGTGTACATGCGGGTGTGCCGAGTGAACTGATCGAGTTCCATGGTCACAATGATTTCTATAAAGCAGTTAGCAATTCAACGACAGCATGGCTCTACGGAGCAAGTGGCGTGAACTGTTCGCTTTTCGGTATCGGAGAGCGTACCGGTAATACACCGCTGGAAGCAATGGTATTCGAGTATGCACAGCTTCGGGGAACACTGGATGGCATGGATACAACCGTAATCACAGAACTGGCTGATTATTATGAAAAAGAGATTGGTTACCGTGTTCCGTCCAGAACACCGTTCGTTGGTAAGAACTTTAATGTAACAAGAGCAGGTATTCATGCAGATGGTCTGCTGAAGAATGAAGAGATTTACAACATCTTCGATACAGAGAAGTTCCTGAACAGAGCACCACTGGTAGCAGTGTCTAATACATCTGGGTTGGCAGGAATTGCTCACTGGATCAACAGCTATTTCCATTTGCCGGAGGAAAAACAGGTAGATAAGAATACAGAACTGGTAGCTATGGTAAAGAGCTGGGTAGATGAACAGTACGAGGGCGGACGTGTTACGGTACTGACCGATGAAGAACTGCTGGAAGTTATTGACGAAGCGTGCGACCAGTTAGGCGTTTCGATTATATAGTTATGGAGAGATGTAATGATGGAAGAATATCAGGATCAGTCCCTGCGGGGAAAGGTATTTCAAAAAATCAGAGAAGAAATTTTATCGGGGGTCTATCAGGATGGTGAAGAGCTACGAGAAGTCACATTGGGAGAGAAGCTTGGCGTAAGCCGGACGCCGGTGCGAGAGGCACTCAGACAGTTGGAGCTGGAAGGTCTGGTAACGATCGTTCCGAATAAAGGCGCGTATGTGACGTCCATTTCCAGAAAAGATGTAGAAGATATTTATAAGATTCGGTCACTACTGGAAGGCCTCTGTGCCAGATGGGCAACCAAGAATATTACGGAACAGCAGATTTTAGATATGGAAGAGACGTTACTTTTATCTGAATTTCATCTGAAGCGTAATGGTAAGGTAAAGACTATTCAGGTATCAGAACTTGACAGCAAGTTCCACAAAGTACTGTATGAGGCATCCAACAGCCGTATTCTGGAACATCTGCTGACGGACTTTCATAAATATGTCAAGATGACCAGACAGATGTCTGTTGGAGCACCAGACCGTGCAGAGCAGTCTATCGAAGAACACCGTGCGATTCTGGATGCGATCAAAGCAAAGGATGCTGATCTTGCAGAAAAATTGGCGGACGAACATGTTATGAAGGTAATGGAGAATCTTCACATCGAAGGATAACATCGAAGGACAGAAAAGGAGAATCATAATGGCAAAGATTAAGATGACAACCCCTCTCGTAGAGATGGATGGTGACGAAATGACAAGAATCCTCTGGAAGCTGATTAAGGAGAATCTTCTGGAGCCATATATTGATCTGAATACAGAGTACTATGATCTGGGGCTGGAATACCGTAATGAGACGAATGACCAGGTGACCGTTGACGCAGCTAATGCGACTAAGAAATACGGTGTTGCAGTGAAATGTGCTACGATCACACCAAATGCAGCCCGCATGACGGAGTATGACCTGAAAGAAATGTGGAAGAGCCCGAATGGAACGATACGTGCGATTTTGGACGGAACCGTATTTCGTGCTCCAATCAAGGTAAAAGGTATCGAACCGTATGTCCGCACCTGGAAGAAGCCGATTACTATTGCGAGACATGCATATGGGGATGTATACCGCGCGAGCGAAATGAAGATACCGGGACCAGGAAAAGCAGAATTGGTATATACAGCAGAAGACGGTACGGAGACGAGAGAATTGATCCATAATTTTACAGGAGAAGGCATCCTTCAGGGAATGCATAATATCAACGCATCAATTGAGAGCTTTGCAAGAAGTTGCTTTAACTATGCATTAGATACGAAGCAGGATCTGTGGTTTGCAAGCAAGGATACGATCTCCAAGAAGTATGACCATACATTCAAAGACATTTTCCAGGAACTGTTCGATACAGAGTACAAAGACAAATTCGAGCAGGCAGGAATCACGTATTTTTACACACTGATCGATGATGCAGTGGCAAGAGTGATGAAATCTGAAGGAGGATACATCTGGGCATGTAAGAATTATGACGGAGACGTGATGAGCGATATGGTATCTTCTGCATTTGGCTCCCTGGCAATGATGACTTCTGTACTGGTATCTCCGGATGGTTATTATGAATATGAGGCAGCGCATGGTACGGTACAGAGACATTATTACAAGCATTTGAAAGGGGAAGAGACTTCGACCAACTCTGTAGCAACAATCTTCGCATGGACAGGTGCACTCAGAAAACGCGGTGAGTTGGATGATAATGCAGAACTCATGGCATTTGCAGATAAACTGGAAAAGGCTACAATTGATACGATTGAGGCAGGTGAAATGACAAAAGACCTGGCACTGATCACCTCACTTGAGAATCCGACAGTATTGAACAGTGAAGACTTTATTAAGGCGATTGCAAAAAGATTGTAATATACCATGAACATGATATCGAGTAAGAAAGGCAGGACGTTAAGGTATCCTGCCTTTTGCTGTGCGTATGAAATTATGTATGATGTTTTTTTAGTATTGAATCTCCTGCAGATACATACCCTTTGGATCACAAGGAAGTGACGCAGATTCTTCGCCGCGAAAGATTGCGCGGATATCATTGACTGGGCGTTTCTCCAGACCGATATCGATCAGTGTACCTATGATCAGTCTCTGCATATTGTGGAGAAAATCATTGGCCTCAATGGTAATCTGCATTTCTTCAGGGTCTGCATAGATTTCGATATTATAAATCTCTTTTACAGTGGATTTGGACTTACCGGCAGAGGTAAAATTGCGGAAGTCGTGTTTGCCGATCAGAAGGTCAGCTGCCTCATCCATCAGTTCTTTATCTGGATGACGGAAACAGTGGTATGCATACTTGCGGTCAAATACGCTTGGTACAGCGCCAGTGATCATGCGATACACATAGACCTTACGCTTGGCATTAAGTTGCGCATGAAAGCGTTCCGGCACTTCCTCAATATCAGTAATAGCAATATCCATCGGAAGATAACGGTTCAGATACCGCTGCATCTCTGTAAGATCCATTCGGGATGATGTCTTGAAATTTGCTACCTGTCCGTAGGCGTGGACGCCAACTTCGGTACGCATGCCGCAGAAAAGCTCCACATCTTCACCGGACATCTTCTTGATTACATCCAGAATCTTGTTGGAAATGGTATTGGTGGATTCATTTTTACCCAGACGTGACCAACCCTGATAACGGCTGCCGTCGTATTCTATAGTTAAACGTATATTTCGCATAATTGACACCTCTATTATAAAATGTGATAATTAACAATATTGAAAACACATACAGTATAGCAGAAAAAGCGTTCTTATGTCCAGCGAGAGACAGGAATTTCATATGTGGTTTGAAATGGGAAAGGAGTGGAACTATGAATTTGATTGATATGCATTGTGATACCCTGTGGAAAATGATGCAGCAGAAAGAGTATGATCTGATGGAGAATCCGTGGAGCGTCAGTATTCCTGCGATGAAAGAAGCCGGGACACTGGCACAGTTTTTTGCATGTTTTACCTGCCTGGAAGAGCAGAATATGGATTATGAGAAATGCTACGAGCAGGCACTGGCTATGATAGAGCTGTTAAAGAAAAACTGCGAGAAATATTCCGAAGAAATGTGCATGGCAGGAAATTATGAGGACATACTGAAAAATGAACAGAACGGTCAGATATCAGCAGTTTTAACAATAGAAGAAGGTGGAATTATTAACGGGAAGGCGCAGCGTCTGGAAGAATTGTGGGAGCAGGGCGTACGTCTGATGACGCCGATGTGGAACTATGCGAACTGTCTGGGTCATCCTAACAGTCGTGAGCCTGAACTTATGGCAAAGGGACTTACAAAGTTTGGTAAAGAGATCATAAACCGTGCCGGAGAGTTGGGGATGATTATTGATGTGTCTCATGCATCGGATCAGTCTTTCCTGGATATTCTGGAATGTACAGACGGTCCGGTTGTCGCATCACATTCTAATTGCCGTGCATTATGCAGGCATCCAAGGAATCTGACCGATGAAATGATCCGCAGACTTGCAGAAGCTGGAGGTGTAGCCGGATTGAATCTGTTCCCGATGTTTCTTGGTGAAAACCTGTCACCTGGCATGGAACTGGAAGCAATGGCAGCACACGTTCTCCATATGATCAATGTCGGAGGAAGTGAATTTCCGGCAATCGGTACGGATGTAGATGGATATAGTGTACAGGCATACGAACCAATCCAGAAGGTATCTGATATGTCAAAATTATGGGAGATGCTTCGTAAGAAAGGTGTGAGAGAGGATCAACTTGAACGTATATGGAGAACGAACGCGGTGAATGTTTTGAAAAGAATCGGTTGAAAAAAATGTTCGTTCATCGTAGTATAGAGAAAGGCGATAATCTCTGATTAATATATCAGATCAGAAAAGAGAGGATTAAGTATGGAAAGAGGAAAAAAACGTGTGGTGGATTCGCAGCTGGAAAGTGTTCATCTGGTAAGAATGAATCATTTGAACAGTGCGGGGCGTCTGTTCGGAGGCCAACTGATGCAGTGGATTGACGAGACTGCAGCAATGGCGGCAAAGAGACATGCACACAGACCGATCATCACAGCATCGTTTAATAATCTGCAGTTTCTGCGGGGAGCTTATCCGGGAGATACGGTCGTGCTCAAGGCAAAGATTGTCTATGCAGGACATACATCTATGGATGTCAAAGTGGAGACTTATGCAGAGACGGTAACAGGAGAACAGTTTCTGATTAACTGTGCATATGCAACAGAGGTAGCTGTTGGGGAAGATGGCAAGCCAACGATAGTTCCGGAACTTATCATTGAGACGGAAGAGGAACAGTATGAGTGGGATCGAAGCGTATTGCGCAGAGAGTTGAGAAAGAAGCACGGCTAAGAGGAGGTCGACACAATGAGTACGATCACATTAATCGGAGCAGGACAGATGGCATCGGCACTTACATTTCCATTGTATGAAAATGGACATGAGGTGCGACTGGTAGGAAGTCCGTTAGATGATCAGTCATCGACAGACTGAGAGAGGATAATTATCATGTGAATCTGCTTCGCACACTACATGACGGTATTCATTATTACAAAGAGAGCGAAAAAGAAGAGGCAATCCAGGGGGCTGATCTGATCGTATGTGGTGTGTCAAGCTTTGGCGTAGACTGGTTTGCAGATAAGATACTCCCGATACTTGATGAGAGCGTCCCGGTAATTTCTGTGACAAAAGGAATGCTGGATTATGAAGATGGAACGATGCAGACCTATCCAGAATACTGGATGTGTAAATTACCAGAAGGAAGTAAACAGGAAATCTATGCGATCGGCGGACCTTGTACCGCAAGAGATCTGGCAGATCACGATCCGTCTTTTGTCGGATATTGCGGACCGAAGATGGAGACATTGCACTGGATCCGGAGTCTGTTTGCAACCGATTATTATGTGATCAGCCTGACATTGGATGTGGTAGGGCTGGAGTGTGCAGTTGCTTTAAAAAATGGCTATGCACTGGGAACAGCGCTTGCTATCGGTATGGCTGAGAAAGCAGGCGATGATGGAATTAATCACAATAATTCAGAAGCAGCCCTGTTCCAGGAGAGTGTGAAAGAGATGCTAGATCTGCTTAAAATTGTCGGTGGCGGTGTGGATAATATCATGTATGCTGCCGGTGATCTGAATGTAACAGTTACAGCAGGACGAAGCCGTACAGTGGGACTTCTTCTCGGTAAAGGACTGTCTATCGATGAGGTTATGGAACAGCTGAAAGGGCAGACACTGGAAGCGGTAGTTATTGCTACAAGAACCGCTCGCGCAGTGAAAGCCCTTGCAAAAGCAGGAAAGGTGAAAGAGTCTGATTTTCCGTTGCTGATGCATGTGAATGCGCTGCTTAATGAGGGGGCGACGCTGGATATTCCATGGACGGACTTCCAGAAAGAAATGTAAGCAAGAGATATAGTTATAGGAGTAAAACATGAGTGGATATGATTTAATCGCGTTTGATATGGATGGAACGCTTCTGACAAGTAAAAATAAAGTAAGTGAATCTTCGCGGGAGCAATTGCGAGAGCCGTTGAACTGGGGAAGAGGATAGCGGTCTGCACAGGACGGGCAGTTGGTGAAATAGAACCGTATGAGGAAAATGAATTGCAGAATGTGCGGTATTTTGTGTGTGAAAACGGAGCATTGCTTTATGATTCGGAGACAAAGGAAATTTTATCATCAACTGTGATTCCAGATGAAATCGTTGAGAAAATCATAGACATTATAGATGGCGAAGACTGTATGCTGATTGGCTATTCAAAAGGTCGCAATCTTGTAGACAGCATCGATGCTGAGCGTATGGATTATTTTTATGTTACGAGATACAAGGAGCTGCAGCGTAAGACCGGCAAACATTATGATGGCCTGTATGATGCATATCGCAAAGAACATTTTCCGATGGAGAAAATGAATGTATATGCATCAAGTGTTGAAATTCGAGACAGATTGTTTGAAAAAATCATCCAATTGCCGGTGACAGTAGTCTATGCAGAGGATACAGGATTTGAAATCTCGCCGCTTCATATGTCAAAGGGGATTGGGTTAAAGCAACTTTGTGAAATCGTCAAAATACCACTTGAACATACGATTGCAGTGGGAGATTCTGATAACGATGTGAAGATGATGAAGGTGGCAGGACTGCCTGTGGCAATGGGCAATGCGAGAGAGTGCGTACGAGAAGTATGCAAAGTGAATGTGGCCGATAATGATCATGGCGGCTGTGCAGAAGCAATTTACCGGTATCTGTTGGGTGGACAGAATGAATAGACAACAGTTCTTTCAAGAAAACTGCTTTCTCAGGTTGAAGAAGTTCCGGTTATGGAAGAGATAGAGCAATAATTTTCCCTTCATTTATAATGTAGATAATATCCTGGAGGTTTTTGACTGCCAGGATATTATTTTGGGTTAAAAAGTATTGGTTGAAAAAAGTGTGAGTTCATCGTAGTATAGATACGATATGATGTTTCGTTAATATATAAGAAAAATAATAAATAGCAAGTTAAGAATATGTATAGGAGAGCAGGGAATGAATAAATATGATTTAATTGCATTCGATATGGATGGAACACTTGTTAAAAGCAGTGGGCTGTCTGATTGCAATGGGACATGTGAAAGAGGTTGCAAAAGTGATTGTTGCCGATCATGATCATGACGGGTGTGCTGAAGCTATATATAACTACTTATTATAAAAAGAATATTGAAAGATATATCACACCTCCGGGTGCCAGAAGATAATCTGACATCTGGAGGTGTTTTTTGTATATCTCTTATTGTTCATATTTTACACCATTAGAATATTTAAACAAAAACATATGATTAATTAACCCAAATTCATGTAAAACTAACGGAAATCAATTGGACTTTTTTGTTAAATAGATGCGTATTACAATAAATACAACAGTTAAGGAGGACTTATGAATAGACGAAGTAATAAGATTTTAAGAGAGCTGATTCTTGGAAACAGACAAAATATATTAGAGCTTGTTACCAAGTACAATCTGCAGGAAAGAACAATACGAGCAGATATTAAAGACTTGAATAATACATTACAAGAATACAGTCTTCCAATTATTGTGATTACTGGGAATGGTGATTTAGTCATTGATACTGCTGAGAAAATTGATGTAAAAGCGTATGAAGAGTTCATATGTTCAAGAACATTTTATACATATTATATGTCGAAAAATGAACGTTCCACCATATTGGCGATGATTTTGCTGAACACTACCGGATATGTGACCGTCGAACAATTGAAAGACATTATTGGAGTAAGCAGAAATACTCTGTTACACGACATATCAGAATTAAAGAATTGGTTTGAAGAGAATAATATGGAACTTGTTTCGCAGGTACGTCGGGGATATATAGTAAATGCCTCAGAGTTAGAAATACGAAAAGGTATCCTAAAATTATTAGAAGTTAATGGTGACAATAATCATTATGGAACGGGTTATAATTTGGGAGCTTTCTGGAATCTGCTAATTCGCCAGATGGATAAATTAAATATTTATGATGATATGTGTACTCATGTAGTGCAACAAGAAGAGTACGCACAATCATTTTTGTCGGATTTTTCGTTTTTTGAAACTGTTTTAGAGATTACTTTGATTATCAATCGGATTGTAAATCATCAGGTGATTCCAGAACATTATGCGGAAAGATGGATTTGTTTTAAAGAAAGCTCTAAATATACATTTAGCAGTGAAATATTAGAAACGATTGGAAACAAATATCAATTAGATATTCCAGAGGTTGAAATTTTATACTTTACAGAATGCTTGAAAGGAAAAAGCTATTTAAAAGACAAAACACATAAAGGTAATGCATTAGATATTCGATTAATGATATCGGAAGCGTTATATAAGATTTCCAGCTGTTTCGGAATTGATTTTTATCTGGACTTTGCCTTGTATGATCTCCTGATTGCTCATATGAGATCAGCAGTGTATCGGTTACAAACCAGAGAACGATTGACGAATCCATTGAAAGATTCGCTGCTACAGGAATATCCGGAAATATTTGAAATCATAAGAAAAAATATTGGAAATCTTGAAGAATATATTGGATGTTCTTTTTCAGAAGATGAAATGTCATTTCTTGTGTTGTATTTTGCATCTGTTCTCGAAAAAGAAAAAGTTGAAAATTCGAAGCACAGTAAAATAAAGGTCGCACTTGTGTGTGAGACCGGACGTGGAACAGCACAGTTTATGCTTGCAAAGTTAAGGACACTTGAAGAGGTAATAGAAATAGTCAGTGTTTCATCGGTGCATAATACAGGTGAAATTAAACGCAGTGGTGCGAATATGATTATTTCGACGATTCCTATTGAAAAGCAGGAGATACCATGTATTGTGGTTCGATCAGCAATGCTGAATACAGATGATATTTTAGATATACAAAAGATGGCATTGGAAGTAATGGAAGGGATTATGGAACCAAATGCAGGTATCGAGTTAGATGTGATTAATCCAGAAGAGATTCATATTCAGGGAGCATTTTACGAATGGCTGTCTGAGAACAGAATCGAGGTGGATTATGAAGCAAAAGATTGGAAAGATGCTGTTAATCATGCCGGCGAGCTTCTATATAAAGATGGAGCAGTAGAAGAACGCTATATACAGGCTATGATTCAGAAAATAGAAGCTTATGGACCATATATCGTAATCTGTCCGGGAACTGCACTTCCTCATGCTGATGCTGAAGAGGGAGTTATATATGAAGCAGCCTCACTCATACGACTTAAGAAACCAATCGAGTTTCATCATGAAATGAATGATCCGGTTAAATATGTAATCGGAATGAGTGTTAAGAGTGCGGAGAGTGTGAATCAGGCAATTTACGATCTGATGATGATATTTGGAAATGAGAGGACGAGACAGATATTAGATAAGGCAGTTGATAAGGTATCTATTATGGAAGCACTTAATGGATTAACAACAGCTAAGTAATATTTGTCGAATGTGGAAGGAGGTGAAAATATGTCGAGCGCATTAGGTGATGTTTATATTTCGCCAGAATTGATTCTTATGGACATTGAAGCAAAGAATGATCAGGAAGCAATTGAAATTCTTGCAAAACATTTATATGAAAAAGGGATTGTAAAAGAAAGTTATATAGATGCGGTGAAAGAGAGAGAAAAGGTATTTAGTACCGGACTCAACTTTGAAGAAATGGGTATTGCCATTCCGCATACAGATTCTATTCATGTTAATAGACAGGCTATTGCAGTTGGAATTTTAAAAGAACCAGTAAAATTCTGTCATATGGGTATGCCGGAAGAATCTGTGAAATGCGAAATGATGTTTATGATGGCAATTAAAAAGCCAGAAAGCCAGGTGGATTTCCTCGGAAGAATGATGGATATCTTTCAGTCAGAAGGTTATCTTAGAGGTTTAAAAGCTTGTGCAACGCCAGAAGAACTGGCAGAAAAATTTGGTAAATCGTTTACAGAGTAATGTTACATTTGAAAAATGTACATATAAAAAATGAAGGAGGTGTAATGACTATGAAGAGAATATTGTTAGTATGTGGTTCAGGTATTTGCACATCTACAGCAGTAAATCAGAAAGTCACAAAAGCATTGGAAGAAAGAGGACTGAAAGGACAGTTCCAGATTACACAGGGAAAGGCTTCAGAAGTGGCTGAGAAGTCTAAACAGTATGATCTGGTGATTTCTACAACAGTACTTGGCGGAGAATGTCATTGTCCATTAATTATCGGAACTCCATTCCTGCTTGGAAGAGGGACTGAGCCAATCGTTGATCAGATTGTAGAAGTTTTACAGAAGTAAAAGTTTTATGAGGGAACAAAAAGGATTCTATTAACTTGATAGATGAGGAAGGAGAATAGAGAGATGAGTTATTTTTTGGGATTTTTCCAGTACATAAGTGATATGGGTGCGACGGTAATGATGCCTATCATTATTTGTGTTATGGGTTGCATTTTAGGTGCTGGTTTTGGTAAGTCTTTACGTGCAGGTTTGACAGTAGGTATCGGATTCATTGGTCTGAACCTTGTGACTGGTTTGATGGGTAATAACCTTGCACCGGCAGTATCGCAGATGGCAGAAAGATTTGGTCTGAGCCTTTCTGTAATTGATGTTGGCTGGCCGGCAGCTGCACAGATTGCATTTGCATCTACAGTTGGAACAGTGATTATTCCAGTTTGTCTTGCTGTAAATATTGTAATGCTGCTGACAAACACAACACAGACGGTTGATGTAGATATCTGGGATTACTGGCATTTTGCATTTACAGGAGCGCTTGTCGCAGTTGTTACAGGAAATCAGATGTATGGTATCATTGCTGCAATCCTGAACATGGTAATTATTATGGTATTGGGTGACTGGACAGCATCAGGTGTAGAAAAAACATTAGGACTTCCTGGTGTTTCGCTTCCGCATGGATTTACAACAGCATATGCGCCGATTGCAATGTTATTTAACTGGATTCTCGATAAAATTCCTGGCGTTAATAAGATTAACTTTGATATCGAAAAAATGCAGAAGAAGTTCGGTGTATTTGGAGAGCCAATCCTTGTAGGTACAGTGCTTGGTATTATCATCGGTGTTGTTGCAGGATATGACTTCCCGGCAATTCTTGCATTAGGTATTAACCTTGGAGCTGTATTGGTTCTGATTCCTAAGATGGCAGCACTTCTGATGGAAGGATTGATTCCTGTATCTGACGCTGCATCAGAGTTTATTGAAAAGAAATTCTCTAATCGTGGTAAAATTTATATCGGTCTTGATTCGGCAGTAGGTGTTGGTCATCCAATGACTCTGTCTGTATCATTAGTACTTGTACCGATCACTGTATTCCTTGCAGTATTACTTCCAGGAAACCAGGTAATGCCATTTGCAGACCTTGCGGTTATTCCATGGATGTTTGTATTGATCACACCAGTGGTTAACGGAAATGGATTCCGTGCACTTATTATTGGTATTATCACATTGGCAGCTGGTCTGTATATTGCTACTGACTTGTCGCAGTGGATTACTCCGGCAGCAAAAGCAGCTGGATTCGATATGGGTTCTGCAACAGCTATTTCAAGTATCTGTGATGGAGCAAACCCATTAACATGGGCAATTACCAGATTAAATGGTTTAAATCCAATTATCGGAATTGCAGTAGTTGGTGTAATTGCGGTTGCAATGGCACTGATTAACAGAAAGAAAATTTTGAAAGAGGCTGCAGAAATGCACGCAGCTGCAAATTAAGATAGTTTCTCTAATTACAGGCATCATCATTGTATGGTGCCTGTAATTAAAAAACAAGGGGAATTGACTGAGGAGGAAGCACAATGAACGCAAAGATTTATGAATATGATACAAAAGTTTACAGGACTAAGATAACTATTACGGCTATATTTTGTATTTTTATTTTAGCGTATTCATTGTTTAGTATTTTTACAACAAATGTTCCGGCTTTATGGGTAGTAGCAGCTGTTGTTGCCGGATATTTTGTGTGGGAAACTTTCGTATCGATAGCCAATCCGTCAAAAGTTGAAGTGAGCGATCAGGGAATTACATTTTCAGCTTATCACAAATCACATCATTATGACTGGAACGAAGTGAAACGTTTTAAATGTAAACCATTGGCTTCCGGAACCAAAATGTTCGTACGTATAAATGAAGCAGGTATTTTTAGAGGCCGATATTGGGTGAATTGTTATTATTTTAATGATGGAAATGAATTATTTCAGTATCTGTTTCATAAAGAAGTTGAAATTGATCCAGAAGGATTGAAAGCCAGAGCAGTGCGTGGCAGTGAAGAAACAAAATCAATAAAAAGAGGTCGTGCGCGTAGAAAATAAGGAGTGCAATACAATGTTTGAACAAGAAAAAATCAGTATTATTGAAGCAGGAAAAAAATTAGATCGTTATGGGCTTGTTACATTGTCAGGAGGTAATGTGACTCTCCGTATGCCGACAGGTGAAATCCTGGTAACTCCATCAGGTATGATTTACGAAGATATGGTACCAGAAGATGTTCTGGTAATGGATATAGAAGGAAATATTATTGAAGGTGAAAGGAAACCATCTGTAGATACTGTGGCACTTTTATATATTTTAAAACATATGCCGGAAGTGAATGCAGTTATTCATACCCACCAGCCATATGCAACAGGTGTTGGGCTTGTAACAGAAGAATTGCCATGTAACCTTACAACATTGGCAAACGCAACACGTGGAGCAGTAAAAGTATGTCCATATTCATCAGCGGCAAGTGAACAGATGGGTATCGAAGCAGTTGAGAATATGGGAGATAAATTAGCGGTTATCTTAAAACATCACGGTGTAATCGGTGTTGGAGACAGTTTGAAACAGGCACTGTGTGCTTGCGTTTATCTGGAAGAAGCAGCTAAAACTTATTCTATTGCTTATAGCATGAACCAGGATGTACCGGAACTGAATGCAGAACAGGTAGAAACAGCAGTTGAGGTATTTAGACGATATGGACAAAAGCCAATCGTGGAAGCATAGAAAATGTTAGAAGAACTGAAGCGAAGAGTATATAAGGCAAACATGATGTTGCCACAATATCATTTGGTGACATTTACCTGGGGAAACGCAAGTGAGATAGATTCAGCAACAGGACTGGTTGCTATTAAACCGAGCGGAGTACCGTATGATGAGTTAAGCCCGGAAAAAATGGTACTTATTGATCTTCAAGGAAATGTGGTTGAAGGAGAGTATAAACCTTCTTCAGATATGCCTACGCATATTGTTTTATATAAAGCTTTTCCGGAAATAGGTGGTATTGTGCATACGCATTCTCCATATGCAACCAGCTGGGCACAGGCGGGTAGGAGTGTTCCTTGTTATGGAACAACGCATGCAGATTATATTTATGGTGAAGTGCCGTGTGTACGTAATTTGACAAAAAATGAAATTGACGAGGATTATGAAACCAATACAGGAAATGTTATTGTTGAAGAATTTCGTAGATTTCAAAAAGATGTTTTATCGGTACCAGCTGTGTTATGTAAAAATCACGGACCGTTTACCTGGGGAAAGAGCAGTGCGGAGGCAGTACATAATTCTGTCGTTTTGGAAGAATGTGCAAAGATGGCTTATCGGACGGAGCTTATTAATCCCGGAGTAAAAGAAGCACCACAAGAATTAATTGAAAAACATTATATGCGTAAACATGGTGCAAATGCATACTATGGGCAGTAGATTTTAAAACTTATTTTTTCTCTCAATTATACTTGGAAGCTCCTGGCAGAGTGTGACTGTCAGGAGTTTTCTTTTATCACATTTATAACCATTGATACCATATTATCAATCTGTTTTTGCTCATCAGGACTTTTTCCGTCTTTTAGTATTTCTAAGATCAATGACATTTCTTCCGGTGAAAAGTTTATATTATGTTTTCTTGCACTGGTGATCAGTGCCATCATAACAGTAGCCATCTGGTTACCGCTTTTACCCTGTACCTGCTTTGCGGCGGTACGTATGATCTCACGTTTCAGAGGATCGAGATTATTCATGCCGGGATGTATTGTCCAGTCCATCATTTTTCATCATTTCCTTTCATTATATTATCAAACAGATCTATCATCTGAGACATCTCGCTGTTGCTTTCCGGAGAGGCGAAGCCGGATGGGTCCATTTGTTTCATTATATTCATCATATTGAATATCATGCTGATATTATCAGCTTCGGCAGGATCCATGAAAGAACTCAGATCCTGTAGGATATCTTCTGGTGAATGAATACTTTTGCTATGTATTGGACCGTCTGGGGAACCATTGCCTGTACTATGGAACAGATGAATAGTATTTGTGAATTCAGTAAACTTGATATACACAGCAAGCATACCACGCATATTGGCAGGAATATAAGGCAGCATCAGTTTCATGAGCTGAAGTTCCTGCGTAGTTACGAGTGTATCCAGTTGAGTCATCGGAAAGATCGGTCGTTTTTCCATAGCACACTGCCTGAAGATAAAGTCTTACTATGTATATGCGGGGATAAAAGAAGATATCCCCGCATAAGGTCAGATGTATAGACCGGCAGAATGGATGGAAGTTTAGCAGCAGCCAAAGCCATTGCCGCATCCACCACAGCAGATAAGCAGAAGAATAATCCAGAGACAGTTGTCATTACCGCCTCCGCAACCACAGTCGCCACCGTGTCCGAAGCCGTTGCCACATCCGCCACAGCAGATGAGCAGAAGAATAATCCAGAGACAACTGTTATTTCCGAAACCACATCCACATCCGCAGTCACCGCGTCCGCAACCACATCCGTTAACATTATTGTCACATCCGCAACCACAGTTAGATAAATCGCTCATTGAATAGACCTCCATGGGATATTTGATTTTACAGTACATCATATGTGAGAGAAGAAAATGTGTGAAAGAATTTTAAGGTGTAAAGAAAAAATACTTGACACCCATTCGCGGGTAGTGTATGATAACACAGGTGAGAAACGATGGATGAATTATTAAAACAGGCTTTGCTCTATGATTTTTACGGTGAATTACTTACAGATCACCAGAAAGAGATCTATGAGCAGTTTATATTGGAAGATTTATCGCTTGGAGAGATTGCGAGAGATGCAGGAATCAGCAGACAGGGAGTACATGATCTGGTGAAGCGCTGTGACCGCACATTGCAGGAGTATGAAGAGAAGCTTCATCTTGTTTCAAGATTTCTCACAGTGAAAGAACAGATCCATAAGATACGGGAGATTCTGGATCAGGAACCAGCGGAAGATATATCGGTGTTAAAGTCCGAGATACGTAAGATATCAGATGAGATCTTAGAGGAGTTATAGTATGGCTTTTGACAGTTTGACAGAAAAACTTCAGAATGTATTTAAGAACCTTAGAAGTAAGGGGCGCCTGACAGAGGCAGACGTAAAGGAAGCGATGAAGGAGATCAAACGGGCACTTCTCGCTGCGGACGTTAACTTTAAAGTAGTTAAGGATTTTATTAAAAATGTTCAGGAACGAGCAGTCGGTCAAGATGTTATGAATGGACTGAACCCTGGACAAATGGTCATCAAGATCGTTAATGAAGAGCTTGTGAAGCTTATGGGATCTACGACTACAGAGATTCAGCTTCAGCCGGGCAAGGCAATTACCGTAATCATGATGGCAGGTCTTCAGGGAGCTGGTAAGACAACGACCACAGCTAAGCTTGCAGGCAAGTTTAAGCTGAAAGGTAAGAAGCCGCTTCTGGTAGCATGTGATGTATATCGCCCTGCAGCGATCAAACAGTTGCAGATCAACGGTGAGAAACAGGGAGTAGAAGTCTTCTCCATGGGTGAGAATCACAAGCCGGCGAATATTGCTAAGGCAGCTCTGGAACATGCAAAGAAGAACGATAATAATATCGTGATTTTGGATACAGCCGGACGTCTTCATATTGATGAGGACATGATGCAGGAACTGCAGGAGATTAAAGAGACCGTTGAGGTACATCAGACGATTCTTGTAATCGATGCGATGACGGGTCAGGATGCTGTTAATGTGGCAGCTGAATTTGATCAGAAGGTAGGCATTGACGGTGTGATCGTTACCAAGTTGGACGGTGATACTCGTGGTGGTGCAGCGTTATCAGTTAAGGCAGTAACCGGCAAACCAATCCTTTATGTAGGTATGGGTGAGAAGCTATCGGATCTGGAACAGTTTTATCCAAGCCGTATGGCATCCAGAATACTGGGTATGGGAGATGTGTTGTCTCTGATTGAGAAGGCAGAGGCTGAGATTGATGAAAATCAGGCAAAACAGCTGACTCAGAAGATGAAGAAGAATCAGTTTGATTACAATGATTTTCTTGCGAGTACCCAGCAGATGAAGAAGATGGGTGGTATGTCAGGTATTCTTGGAATGCTTCCGGGAATGGGAGCACTTGGCGGCAAGGGATTAAAGATCTCAGATGAGCAGACAAGCGAAGCGGAGAAGCAGATGGCACGAATGGAAGCAATGATCTATTCTATGACGCCGGAAGAACGCGAGAATCCGGATTTGATGAATCCTTCCAGAAAGCACAGGATTGCTAAAGGTGCAGGAGTGGATATCAGTCAGGTGAACCGTATGGTCAAGCAGTTCAATGAGATGAAAAAGATGATGAAATCCATGAACAAAATGGGCAGAGGTGGTAAAAAGGGAAAATTCAGATTACCTTTTTAACATATATTAATGAAAATAATTTAAAATTATACGGAGGTGAATGAAATGGCAGTAAAGATCAGATTAAGAAGAATGGGACAGAAGAAGGCTCCTTTCTATAGAATCGTTGTAGCAGATTCCAGATCCCCAAGAGATGGAAGATTTATCGAGGAGATCGGAACATATGATCCGAACCTTGAACCAAGTGGTTTCTCTATCAATGAGGAAGCAGCTAAGAAGTGGCTTAACAATGGAGCACAGCCAACAGAAGTAGTTGGAAAGCTTTTCAAGGCAGCCGGTATCGAAAAATAAGTATTGGCGGAGGTGTTCATTCGTGAAAGAATTGGTTGAAGTCATTACAAAAGCATTGGTCGATAATCCGGATGAAGTAGTTGTAACTGAGAAGCAGGAAGAGAAAGCTACCGTTGTCGAGGTTCATGTGGCAGAGTCTGACATGGGCAAAGTCATCGGTAAGCAGGGAAGAATTGCCAAGGCAATCCGTTCGGTTGTAAAAGCAGCTGCAGCCAAGGAAGATCGTAAAGTGATTGTAGATATCGCTGATTAATATAGAAAGTCCCCTGATTGGGGACTTTTTGTGCAATAAGCCGCTATGCAGAAATCGTGCTTACACGATTATATTGAGCAGGTGTCAGTCTGCTCATTTAGTGAGTAAGGAGAGTAAGATGGAAAAACAGTTGCAGGTAGGCGTGATTTCGTCAACACATGGGGTGCGCGGAGAAGTAAAAGTATTTCCAACGACAGATGATGTAACACGTTTCAGACAGTTAAAGAAAGTGTATCTGGATACCGGGAGAGAGATGCTTCCATTAGAAATCCAGAATGTGAAGTTTTTTAAGCAATTTGCAATCCTGAAATTTAAGGGGATCGACAATATTAATGACATTGAAAAATATAGAGGAAAGAGCCTGATGATCGACCGTGAGGATGCGGTGGATCTTGACGAGGATGAGTACTTTATTGCAGATATGATAGGCATGAAGGTATGCACAGAAGACGGCAGTGAATTCGGTACGCTGAAAGATGTTATGGAGACAGGAGCTAATGATGTCTATATCATTGATTCCCTGGAACATGGCGAAGTACTGATTCCTGCGATTAGAGAGTGTATCCTTGATGTAGATATGGATGAGGAACGCATGACGATTCACCTGATGGAGGGCCTGGTGTAATGAATATTCATATTATGACACTATTCCCGGAAATGGTGATGGGAGGACTGAATACCAGTATTACAGGACGTGCGATCAGCAAAGGAATCTTATCTATTGAAGCGGTGAATATCCGTGATTATGCATTTAACAAGCATAACAGTGTAGATGATTATCCTTATGGTGGTGGTGCCGGGATGCTGATGCAGGCAGAGCCTGTCTATCAGTGCTATCAGGCAATTATAGACAAGATCCATACACAAGGCGGTGCAGACAGTGAGCTATGTGTCGAAAAAAAGAAGCCCAGGGTGCTGTACATGTCACCACAGGGTCAGACATTTACGCAGGGGATGGCGGAAGAGCTTGCGCAGGAAGAGGAATTGATCTTTTTATGTGGACATTATGAAGGGATTGACGAGCGTGTATTAGATGAAATCGTTACAGATTACGTATCAATTGGTGATTATGTGCTGACAGGTGGTGAACTTCCGGCGATGGTCATGGTAGATGCCGTGTCCAGGATGGTGCCAGGTGTGCTTCATAATGATGTATCTGCTGAATTCGAGAGTTTTCAGGATAATCTGTTAGAATACCCGCAGTATTCCAGACCGGAGATCTGGCATGAGAAGCAGGTGCCGCCGGTATTGTTGTCCGGACATCATGCGAATATTGAGAAATGGCGCAGAGAGCAGTCAGTGATTCGTACTGCAAAGAATCGTCCGGATCTTCTGGAAAAAGCAAATCTCACAGAAGAAGAAAAAAAGCTTGCAAAGTCTGTGATGGTATGATAGTATATAATACGTTGTGAGAAGAAGAGATGGTCCTCTGATACTGTAATAGGACGTATTAAGAACATCCGAATAATAAGGAGGTCGCACAATGAACGATATTATTAAGAGTATTGAAGCAGAACAGCTCAAAGAGAACGTGCCACAGTTTAATGTTGGCGATACTGTAAAAGTTTACGGTAAGATCAAAGAGGGTAACCGCGAAAGAATTCAGGTTTTCGAGGGTACTGTTCTTAAGAAACAGGGTGGAAGCTCAAGAGCTACATTCACTGTAAGAAAGAATTCTAACGGTGTTGGCGTTGAGAAGACATGGCCATTGCATTCACCAAACGTTGAGAAGGTTGAAGTTGTACGCAGAGGTAAAGTAAGAAGAGCGAAACTGAACTACCTGAGAGGACGTATCGGTAAGGCTGCAAAGGTTAAAGAATTAGTAAAATAGTTACACATGAGAAGGGACAAATACATACGTACTTGTCCCTGCTTTTGTATACGAGGAATACAGATATGCCGAGACGTAATAGAAGATCGAATAGTATAAGAGACAGAAAAAGACGGCAGATCATCCTGCCGTTTCAGAAGAAGGAACCGGAACACAAGACGATTCCGGTAAAAAGACCAAAGAACAGACCGCGTAAGAAAAAGAAGTGGTCCATCAGGGATCTGAATATCCGCGGATTTTTCAGTTCCAGAAGACTGCATACAGTGTTAAGCTGGATTTTACAGATTGCAGTCGTGTTACTGTTTGCATTTGTGTTTGTGTGGTATTTCGGACAGAGAGTCAGTACTGTGGGGGATTCTATGAGTCCGAAGCTTAGCAATGGAGACGTTGTACTGGTGAATCGCTTCGCATATAATGTGACTTCGCCAAAGCGTGGTGATATCATCGTATTTAAACCGAAGGGAAATGAGAATTCTCACTATTACATAAAACGAATCATCGGACTTCCGGGAGAGACGGTAGAAATTATCGAAGGTTCGGTATATATTAATGGAGAAAAGCTGAAAGAAGACTATACTGCAACAGAGATTAATGATGTGGGAATCGTATCGGAGAAGATTACTCTGGGCGGAGATGAGTATTTCGTGCTTGGAGATGATCGAGATAAAAGTGAAGACAGCCGTATGGCAGATGTAGGCAATGTGAAACGTTCCTATATATATGGGAAGGCGTGGTTTTTACTGTCACCATTTGACCATATGGGATTTATAAAGAAATAAGACATAGATTGTAAAAATGGAGGAGATTATGCATTTTCAATGGTATCCGGGTCATATGACCAAGGCAAAACGAATGATGCAGGAAAATATAAAACTGATTGATCTGGTGATCGAGCTGGTAGATGCCAGAGTACCACTTTCCAGCCGCAATCCAGACATTGATGAGCTGGGGAAGGGCAAAGCGAGACTGATTCTGCTTAATAAGGCGGATCTTGCAGAAGACCGTTGGAATAATGAATGGAAAGCGTATTTTGAAAGTAAGGGCTATTCCTGCGTGAAAGTAAATTCTAAAAAGGGTGGTGGATTAAAGTCGATTCAGGCTGTGATCCAGGAAGCCTGCAAAGAGAAGATTGGACGCGACCGCAGAAAGGGCATTCTGAACCGTCCGGTAAGAGCGATGGTAGTAGGAATCCCGAATGTGGGCAAGTCCACATTTATCAACTCTCTGGCAGGAAAGGCTGCGGCTAAGACAGGTAATAAGCCGGGAGTTACAAAAGGAAAGCAGTGGATTCGCCTGAACAAGAGTGTGGAACTTCTGGATACCCCAGGTATCCTCTGGCCGAAATTCGAAGATCAGAGCGTAGGACTTCGACTGGCGCTGATCGGTTCTATTAAGGATGAGATTCTGAATATTGAGGAACTGGCTTCTGAACTGATCAAATTTATGACAAAAAATTATTCAGGTGTATTGGCTGATAAATATGGGATCAATGAAGATCAGGATTCCTATGCATGTCTGAAAGAAATCGCAGAACAGAAACATTGTCTGGTGCGTGGCAATGAGCTTGATTATGTGAAGGCTTCGAATCTGTTATTGGAAGACTTCAGAAGTGGCAAGCTTGGCAGACTGACGCTGGAATATCCGGAGGTACAGGATCTGGCGTAGTCGGTAATTTGAAAGGGGATATGCATTATGGGGAAAACTAAAAAAGAAAAGAAATCACATTCTGTGGCTTACGAGTTGTTTGGCTGGCTTGTTTATATTGCAATCATTGTCGGTCTGACATGGCTGATCATCACATTTGTGGGACAGAGAACCAGCGTGAGTGGTCATTCTATGGAAACGACGCTGCAGGATGGTGACCAACTGATCGTTGATAAGATTTCCTACCGGTTCCGTGATCCAAAGCGCTATGATATTATCGTATTTCCATATCAGTATGAGGAAAATGTTTATTATATTAAGCGTATTATCGGTCTGCCGGGAGAGACGGTGCAGGTAAAAGACGGATATGTCTATATCAATGGAGAGAAGCTGGAAAGTGATATCTATGGTAAGGAAGTTATGCAGTCAGCAGGAATTGCAGCCGAGCCGATCACGCTTGGGGATGATGAGTATTTTGTGCTCGGAGATAACCGGAATAACAGTTCGGACAGCCGTGATCCAAGTGTTGGTATACTAAAGCGAAAAGACCTGCTGGGACGGGCATGGGTACGTATTTACCCGTTTGATAAGGTAGGAGTGATCCGTCATGAATAAACGAGAAGAAGAGAGACTGCGTAAGCAGCAGGAAAAGCTGGAAAAAGAAATTGCCCGCACAGAAGCTATGAGTGTATTTGAGAAAGAATACAGTGATCATCAGGCAATATGCGGTATTGACGAGGTGGGACGCGGACCATTTGCAGGTCCGGTTGTTGCCGGAGCTGTCATATTACCAAAGGATCATCCGATTCTGTATCTTAATGATTCGAAGAAATTATCAGAAAAGAAGCGGGAAGAGTTGTATGAAGTGATTCTGAAAGAGGCGGTTGCTACGGGAATCGGGATGGCAAGCCCGGCAAGGATTGACGAGATTAATATTCTGCAGGCAACGTACGAGGCAATGCGTATGGCGATCAGCAATCTGTCAGTACAGCCGGATCTGTTGTTAAATGATGCTGTTACTATACCGGAAATTGAGATTATGCAGATACCGATCATTAAAGGAGACGCTAAGAGTGTATCCATTGCGGCAGCAAGTATTCTTGCAAAGGTGACAAGAGACCGATTGATGGTTGAATATGAAAAGGTATTTCCGGGATACGATTTTGCATCCAATAAGGGTTATGGAACCAAAGCACATATTGAGGGATTGAAGAAGTTGGGACCGACACCGATCCATCGGATGAGTTTTATCCACAAATACATATAATATCTGAGTCATAGGTGTTGTAATTGAGGGATTTACAGAATATGAGAGCAAAAGCTTATACCTATGAAAAAACGAAAGCAGTATAACAAGAAGAATCAACGTTCTGTGGGTGCCAGATACGAGCAGCTTGCAGGAAAATATCTTGAGCAGCAGGGCTATCAGATCCTGCAGTATAATTATCACTGTAGACAGGGCGAGATTGATATTATAGCCAGAGAAGGGGAATATCTGGTATTCTGTGAGGTGAAGTACCGCGCAGACTGCAAAAAAGGTATGCCGTCGGAAGCGGTTCATATAAGGAAACAGCAGGTCATCTCCAGATGTGCACTTTATTATATTACGGTAAATGGTGTGTGGGGATGTCCCTGCAGATTTGATGTAGTAGGCATTCTGGGGGAAGCCGGCGATGAGATTCGGCTGTACCGGAATGCATTTGATTATAAAGGGTAGGGACTAGAACAGATGAAGATAAAGTATGCAAATGATAAATCCATATGGAATCTGACAGAATCAGCAGGCGTTCCACTGCTGGTAAGTCCATTGCTGGAAGAGACTGGAATTGTGAAACAGGGATTTTCGACAAAGCTTGGCGGTGTCAGTAAGGGAGATTGTGCTACGATGAATATCAGTATCACCAGAGGGGATGATCCGGAGGCGGTAAATGAGAATCGCAGAAGACTTGCGGCAGCAATCGGTGTGGAAGAACGCAAAATGGTATATACGAATCAGACACACACTACCAATGTGGCAGTGGTGGATGAGACGAACTATGGCAAGACGATGCCGGAGACAGATGGCATGATCACCAATGTGCCGGGGCTTTGTCTGGTGACCTTCTATGCAGACTGTGTGCCTTTATATTTTGTGGATCCGGTAAAACGTGTTATCGGGCTGAGTCATTCTGGATGGCGCGGCACAGTTCATAAGATGGCTATTGCGACGGTTCGGACAATGCAGGAGACATTTGGATGTGATCCGGCGGATATTCGCTCGGTTGTAGGTCCGTCAATCTGCCAGGAATGTTATGAAGTCAGCGAGGATGTCATTGATGAATTTCGGGCAAATTATAAAAAAACAGACTGGGATTCATTATTCTATCGCAAAGAGAATGGAAAGTATCAGCTGGATCTCTGGCGCGCCAATGAAATCAATCTGTTGGATGCAGGTGTGAAAGCAGCACATATGGCGGTGACGAATGTGTGTACCTGCTGTAATCACGAGCTGTTATTCTCGCATCGTTATACCAGAGGAAAACGTGGTAATCTCAGTGCATTTCTTGCATTAAAAGAAGAGACAAAAGTGGAGTAAGGAGACAGAAGTATGGATGAAGTAATAGAAACGACCAATGAAGCGGCAGAAGATGTGAATGTTTTTATTCAATATCTGCAGGATCATATTCCGAATCTGATCAGTTTTGCTATAGAGATCGTGCTTGCACTGATATTTTTCTTTCTTGGAAGAATCGTGATTAAATGGATCCGAAAGCTGATCCGCAAAATGCTGGAAAGATCTAATGTAGACAAAGGTGTGGAAACTTTTGTAGATTCATTATTAAAGTTTATGTTGTATGGAATGCTGCTATTTACCATTGCAACGAAGTTCGGATTTGATACCGCATCGGTTGCAGCGTTGATCGCATCTGCAGGTGTTGCTGTAGGTCTGGCTGTGCAGGGAAGTTTGTCCAACTTTGCTGGTGGTATTCTGATTCTGCTTTTGAAACCATTTGTGGTAGGTGATTATATTATCGAAGATAATCACGGTGATGAAGGAACAGTAAAGGAAATTCAGCTCTTTTATACCAAATTATTAACGGTCGACAACCGTACGGTGGTCATTCCCAATGGCATGCTGACTAATAACAGTTTAACTAATGTTACCCATATGGATGAGCGTAAACTGGAACTGAAGGTATCGATTTCCTATGAATCTGATCTTTTGAAAGCAAAAGCAGTGTTGGCAGGTCTGATCCGGAAGGATTCAAGAATCATACAGGATAAAGAACACAGAATCTTTGTGGATGAACTTGGTGATGATGGAGTGATTCTTGGAATGCGATGTTGGGTAAGTACAGAAGATTACTGGAATGTGCGCTGGGATATGCTGGAAGATATCAAGCTGACATTTGACAGGGAAAGTATTGTGATTCCATATCATCAGATGAATGTACGGATTCAGGAATCCAATTAAAAAAGACTTGCAAATTTTGATAAATCAGATATAATATTAGTTGTGACTGCTTATGGCAGATCACATCTGCTGGAATGGCTCAGTTGGTAGAGCACTTCACTCGTAATGAAGGGGTCGTCGGTTCAAGTCCGATTTCCAGCTTATATGTAGGGGCTGCGCATTGCGCAGCCTTTTGTATTACCGGATTTACAAAAGGAGAATACGATATGAAGATTACGAGACAAATGCTGTTTCCGTTAGCATTTTATAAAAAGTCCAAATTCAACGGCAGCAAAGGAAAATACAATTATCGAATTGAAAAATCTGATACGGAAGCTGAGGATTCCCGGTTTAAACTGACAATCTGGGAAGGTCCGGAGTGCTATGATGTATCAAAAGCGGAAAAGAAAGAATCTGTGTATCCATTCAATGATGAAGGGATGGAAGAGATTCTTGGGGTGTTAAATCAGTTATAGTGTTATCGGTGCTGACAGGCGAGGTACCATTTTTCTAAAGCGTTGATCAGTGCATACAGAAGCATTGCCATCAGGCACAGGAGACAGATACTCATCAGCAGGTGATCCATTTTGAACACCTGGCTTGAGTAGATGATCAAATAACCCAGACCGCTTCTGGCTGCTAGAAATTCTCCGATGATTACGCCCACAAGACAGAGCCCGATATTCACTTTCATAATGTTGATGATAGCCGGAAGAGAGGCAGGGAGAACAACTTTTGTAAGAGCATGGAATTTTGTGCCGTGAAGCGTGTATATCAGTTTGATCTTTTCCGGATCTACAGAGATAAAGCTGGTATACAGACTTAGTATGCTGCCGAAGATCGCTACAGACATTCCGGCTACGATGATCGTAGTGCGATTGGCACCCAGCCATACGATGAGGAGCGGTGCCAGGGCAGATTTAGGCAGACTGTTCAGTACAACCATATATGGATCAAGTATTTCAGATAAATAGCGGAACGTCCAGAGAAGTACCGCCATTAAGATACTGATCAGAATGACAAGCAAAAAGCTTACGATGGTTTCATAGAGTGTGATTCCTATATGATGGAAAATGATTCCATCCACCATCAATTCGCGAAAGCAGAGAACAATCTGTGAGGGACAACTGAAGATAAAGGAATCAATGATCCCGGTGTTAGCAGTGAATTCCCATACGAATAAAAAACCGAACAGAATCAGGATTCTGGATACACAGACGACTCGTCTGTGTCTTTTTTGCATATGAAGATATTTTTGCTGCGCTGCGGATAATTCATGCATCGCTATTCAGCTCCTTCCATATCAGTGAAAAGTAATTTTTAAATTCCTGTGCATTTCTTCTGTTTAATGGAGTATCGTCTTCCAGATTAAAAATCAGTGGGACAGTCTGGTGGACAGTGGCAGGTCTTGAAGTTAAGATAATGATTCTGTCTGCCAGTGAAATTGCTTCTGACAGATCATGAGTCACCAGAATGGCAGTTTTCTTTTCTTTTTTCAGAATCTGTCCAATGTCGTCGCCTACACGCAGTCTGGTCTGATAGTCCAGTGCAGAAAATGGTTCATCAAGAAGCAGGATATCTGGTTCCAGGATAAGGGTACGCACCAGGGCTGCCCGTTGCCGCATACCACCGGAGAGTTCAGATGGTCTGGAATTTTCGAATTGTTTTAGTCCATAAGTATCTAAGAGTTCATGGGCTTTTTCCCTGGTTCTGGCAGAGAGCGTATGCTGAATCTCAAGACCTAAAAGTACATTGTGGTAGATAGTCCGCCATTCAAAGAGCTGGTCGTGCTGAAGCATATAGCCGATATTTGCAGCACTTTCCCGCAAGGATCTCCCGTTGATCTTGATCAGACCTTTTTCGGGCGTGATCAGCCCTGAAATGAGGGACAGTAATGTGGATTTGCCACAGCCGGAAGGTCCGACGATGGCAATGAATTCACTTTCATTTACCGAAAATGAAAGATCTGTGATGGCAGGAGTTTCGCCATCGGCATTATGATAGGAATAATAAATAGATTTTAATTCCAGAATCCGATCAGTATGCTTTTCCATAGAGCCTCCTGAAAAAAGATGTTCTGGTTCATTTTATGAAAATGTAAGAAAAGAGTTCTTGCGACGGTAAGAGAAATGCCATATACTGAATAAACATAAGGTAACAGTAATTATACGAAACAGAGGTGATATCTGAATGAACTATCAGAAAGAACTGGATAAGCTGATCGTAAAGCTGGAAAAAGAAGAGTATGTGCCGACACTTTTACTGCACAGTTGCTGTGCACCCTGCAGCAGTTATGTGTTGGAATATTTAAGTCAGTATTTCCAGATTACGGTTTTTTATTATAATCCGAACATTTATCCGGAGTCCGAGTACTCGAAGCGGATCATTGAGCAGCAGAAGCTGATTGATGAACTGCCTGCAAAGCATAAGATCAGTTTTGTGGCGGGAGAATATGACAAGGATAGATTCTATGATATGGCGAAAGGGCTGGAAGATGCCAGGGAGGGTGGAGAACGTTGTATGCGTTGTTACGAGCTTCGCTTAAGAGAGGCGGCAGAGCTTGCAAGAGATGGCGGCTATGAATATTTTACCACGACACTCAGTATCAGCCCGATGAAGAATGCTCAGAAGTTGAATGAGATTGGAAGCAGGCTGGCGGAAGAATATGGTGTAAAATATCTACTGTCAGACTTCAAGAAAAAGAACGGATATAAACGTTCTGTTGAGTTGTCGAAGGAATACGGACTGTATCGGCAGGATTATTGTGGATGCGTTTATTCCTGGAATGAAGCGGAAGAGAGACGCAGACAAAATACAGAAAAAGCATAGATATGCATCAGAAATGCATAAAAAGTCAGATGAGGGACTTTTCAAGGTTCTGATTGTATGCTAAAATATGTAACTGAATATTTCAAAAGAGAAAACATGATTATAGAAAGAGGGATACCAATGGCACAATTATGGGGCGGACGTTTTACAAAAGAGACGGATCAACTTGTTTACAATTTTAACGCTTCTATTTCATTTGATAAAAAACTGTATGCGCAGGATATCCGTGGAAGTATTGCACATGTGATGATGCTTGCCAAGCAGGAGATTCTGACTGAGACAGAGAAACAGCAGATCATTGAAGGACTGGAAGGAATCCTCGATGATGTGGAGAAGGGTAAACTTGAGATTACAGATAAATACGAAGACATTCACAGCTTTGTGGAAGCGAATCTGATCGACCGGATCGGAGATGCGGGCAAAAAGCTGCATACCGGAAGAAGCCGTAATGATCAGGTGGCACTTGATATGAAGCTGTATACCAGAGATGAAATTGCTCAGATCGATCAGTTGTTAAAGACGCTTTTACGAACGATTCTGGGAATCATGCAGGAGAATACGGAGACAATTATGCCTGGATTTACACATCTGCAGAAGGCACAGCCGATCACACTTGCACATCATATGGGCGCATACTTTGAGATGTTTAAGAGAGATCACGAACGTATGCGTGATATCAGCAAGAGAATGAATACCTGCCCGCTGGGATCAGGAGCTCTTGCAGGTACCACTTACCCACTGGATCGTGATTATACTGCAAAGCTTCTTGGTTTTGACGGACCGACACTGAATAGTATGGACGGTGTATCTGACAGAGATTATCTGCTGGAGCTTCTTTCGGCTTTATCTATTGTCATGATGCATCTTTCACGTTTCTGTGAGGAAGTGATCATCTGGAATTCTAATGAATATCAGTTTGTAGAGATCGATGATGCTTACAGTACCGGAAGTAGTATTATGCCGCAGAAGAAGAATCCGGATATCGCAGAACTTGTAAGGGGTAAGACAGGACGTGTTTATGGCGCGCTTACATCTCTGCTTACTACGATGAAAGGTATTCCGCTTGCTTATAATAAAGATATGCAGGAAGATAAAGAGATGAGTTTCGATGCCATTGATACAGCCAAAGGATGTATTGCACTCTTTACCGGTATGTTGAGTACCATGCAGTTTAAAAAAGATAATATGCATGCAAGTGCCAAGAATGGTTTTACGAATGCTACAGATGCGGCAGATTACCTGGTAAATCACGGTGTTCCGTTCCGTGATGCACATGGCATTGTAGGTCAGCTCGTCCTTTACTGTATTGAGAAGAATATCGCATTGGATGATATGTCATTGGAAGAGTACAAAGCAATTTCTCCGGTATTTGAAGAAGACATTTATGATGCGATCAGCATGGAAACCTGTGTAAATAAACGTCTGACAACTGGAGCACCTGGTAAAGCTGCTATGGAACAGGTGATTCAGATTTACAAACAGTACATCAGAGAATATGATAAATAAGAATGAGACAGGAGGAAAAGGCAATGGATGAAAAGTTAAAAGTAGGTATTTTGGGTGCAACTGGTATGGTAGGTCAGAGATTTATCACACTGCTTGATAATCATCCGTGGTTTGAAGTAGTAACGGTAGCTGCGAGTCCGAGATCAGCAGGCAAGACTTATGAAGAGGCAGTCGGAGGACGTTGGAAGATGGATACTCCGATGCCGGAAGCAGTTAAGAAACTGATTGTACTGAATGTCAATGAAGTGGAGAAAGTGGCATCTACCGTTGATTTTGTATTTAGTGCAGTGGATATGACTAAAGATGAGATTCGCGCGATCGAGGAAGAGTACGCGAAGACAGAGACACCGGTTGTATCTAACAACAGTGCCCACAGATGGACACCGGACGTACCGATGGTAGTACCGGAGATTAATCCGGAGCATTTTGAGGTTATTGCAGCTCAGAAAGAGCGTCTTGGAACCAAACGCGGATTTATTGCCGTTAAACCAAACTGTTCTATCCAGAGCTATGCTCCTTGCCTTGCTGCATGGAAAGAATTTGGACCAAAAGAACTGGTAGTTACTACATACCAGGCAATCTCAGGAGCAGGAAAGACGTTCCGTGACTGGCCGGAGATGGTAGAGAACATTATTCCTTATATCGGTGGAGAGGAAGAAAAGAGCGAACAGGAGCCATTGCGTGTACTTGGTAAAGTTGAAAATGGTCAGATTGTAAAGGCAGAATTGCCAAAGATCACCTGCCAGTGTATTCGTGTACCAGTATTGAATGGACATACAGCAGCTGTATTTATTAATTTTGAGAAGAAACCAACGAAGGAACAGCTGATTCAGGCACTCCGCGATTTCAAGGGATTCCCACAGGAAGCAGAACTTCCAAGTGCTCCAAAGCAGTTTATTCAGTATCTGGAAGAAGATAATCGTCCACAGGTTAAACTGGATGTAGATTACGAACATGGTATGGGTGTATCGATCGGACGTCTGAGAGAAGACAGCATGTATGATTTCAAATTCATCGGACTGTCACATAATACCGTACGTGGTGCTGCAGGTGGAGCAGTGCTTTGCGCTGAAACACTGACAGCAAAAGGATATATTACAAAGAAATAAGGGCAGGGATCAGAAACCTGGCATATACAAGAAGAACTCCCGTGGATTCCACGAGAGTTCTTTTTGTAAGTTTAATCTTCATCATCACTTTCAACCGTGTATGTCTGACGCTTTCTTGCCAGTTCGTCATTTTCCAGATATTCGTCATAGGTGGTGATCTTATCGATCATTTTGCCGCCCGGTACGATTTCCATGATACGGTTGGCAGTGGTCTGCACGATCTGGTGGTCACGGGATGTAAATAAGATCACACCAGGGAATTTGATCATACCGTTATTCAGAGCGGTGATGGATTCCATATCAAGGTGGTTGGTCGGTTCATCAAAAAGCAGTACATTGGCACCGGAGATCATCATCTTAGACAGAAGACAGCGTACCTTCTCGCCACCGGAGAGAACCTTTACTTTCTTAACACCGTCGTCACCACCGAACAGCATACGTCCAAGGAAGCCACGCACGTAAGTGGCATCTTTGTTTTCAGAATACTGTGTCAGCCATTCTACGATGGTATCTTCATTGTCGAATTCAGAGGTGCTGTCCAATGGGAAGTACGCCTGTGAAGTGGTGACACCCCATTTATAAGTACCTTCATCCGGTTCCATCTCACCCATCAGGATCTGGAAAAGTGTTGTCTTAGCAAGCTCATTGCCGCCGACAAATGCAACCTTGTCTTCTCGGTTCAGTGTGAAACTGATATTGTCCAGAATTTTTTCACCCTCAATCGTTTTGCTTAGTCCGTCAACGGTGAGTACCTCATTACCGATGGAACGGTTTGGAGTGAAATTGATGTATGGGTATTTACGGCTAGACGGCTGAATATCATCGAGCTGGATCTTTTCCAGGGCACGTTTACGGGAAGTTGCCTGTTTGGACTTGGAAGCGTTGGCACTGAATCTAGAAATAAAGTCCTGCAACTCTTTGATCTTTTCTTCCTTTTTTTTGTTAGCTTCTTTCATCTGGCGGATCAGCAACTGGCTGGATTCGTACCAGAAGTCATAGTTACCGGCATAGAGCTTGATTTTGCCATAATCGATATCAGCAATCTGTGTACATACCTTATTCAGGAAATAACGGTCATGTGACACTACGATTACGGTATTGTCAAAGTTGATCAGAAATTCTTCCAGCCATCCGATAGCATCCAGATCCAAATGGTTCGTCGGCTCATCCAGAAGCAGGATGTCCGGGTTGCCAAACAGTGCCTGGGCAAGAAGAACTTTTACTTTATCCGGGCCAGGAAGATCCTTCATCATGGTGTAATGGAGTTCGGTACCAATTCCAAGTCCATTCAGAAGTGTAGCGGCATCGGACTCGGCTTCCCATCCGTTCATGGTTGCAAATTCGCCTTCCAGTTCGCTGGCACGGATTCCATCTTCATCAGTAAAATCTTCTTTGGCATAGAGTACTTCTTTTTCTTTCATAATCTCGTACAGTCTGGCATTGCCCATGATGACCGTATCAAGAACCATGTATTCATCATATTTAAAATGATCCTGCTGAAGAAATGACAAACGCTCACCAGGCGTAATAATCACTTCACCGTTGGTAGGCTCTAACTGACCGGACAGAATCTTTAAAAATGTCGATTTACCGGCACCATTTGCTCCGATCAGACCATAGCAGTTGCCTTCGGTAAACTTGATGCTTACATCTTCAAATAGCGCCTTTTTACCGACACGCAGGGTAACATTGCTTGTGCTTATCATAGCTTGATAATCCTCCTTATTCTTATATCCGCAGACAATCTTATCAAAAAAACATGGAAATAGCAAGGAAGCTGGTATATAATTATGCCATACTTGTTGTAATTAGAAAGAAGGGGATATCATGCATCATGCAACCATGATACTGGAAGGCGGAGCCACCAGGGGAGTATTCACATCAGGCGTATTGGACTACCTGATGGAAAAAGAGTTCTATACCTCCCATGTTATCGGCGTATCTGCCGGAAGCTGCAATGGCGTGGATTATGTATCCAGACAGCCAGGCAGGACCAGAGACTGTATGATCCACAGAGAGAAGGAATACAGTTACTATCAGGGAGTAAGAAAGTTTTTAAAAGACAAAAGTTTATTAAATATGGATATGATCTTTGACCGTTATCCGAATGAAATCTATCCATTTGATTATGATACATTTTTTGCATCCAATATAAAATGTGAGATTGTAGCGACAAACTGCGTGACCGGTAAAGCAGAATATATGGAAGAACACAGTGACAGAGAACGTCTGATGAGGCTGTGCCGTGCATCCAGCAGTATGCCGCTGGTTTCACCGATGGTGAATATTGATGGTGTGCCATATCTGGATGGTGGAGTGGCTGATTCTGTGCCGATCCGTCATGCATTGAAAAGTGGCAATGACAAGATCATCGTAGTGCTTACGCGTAATCCGGGTTACCGAAAGAAACCGGTGTCTAAGGGGACGGCGAAGCTTTACCGCAAAGCATACAAGAGTTATCCAAAGATGGCGGCGTGTGCTGTTCACAGGAATCGTATGTATAACCGTACGATGGAACTGGTAGAGAAGCTGGAAGCAGAAGGAAGGATTTATGTGATTCGTCCGATGGTTCCGACGGTATCCAGATTGGAGCGTGATTATGATAAGCTGATGAGCTTTTATGAGCATGGTTATGCTCTGATGAAGAAGGAGTATACGAATCTGCTCCGATATATGGAAGAATAAGACAGAACTGGAGATAATATATGGGTAAATCGCTATATATCGCTGAGAAACCAAGTGTGGCGCAGGAATTTGCCAAGGCACTCCACTTAAAGACAAAGCGCGGCGACGGCTATCTGGAGGCTGAAGATAGTATTGTGACATGGTGTGTGGGACATCTGGTCACGATGAGCTATCCAGAAGTCTACGATATGAAATACAAACGGTGGAGTCTGGAGACTCTGCCTTTTTTGCCGGATGAATTCAAATACGAAGTTATTCCACAGACTTCCAAACAGTTTCGGATTGTATCCGGTTTGTTGAAACGAGATGATGTAGATACCATTTATGTCTGTACCGACTCCGGTCGTGAGGGAGAATACATTTATCGTCTGGTGGAACAGATGACCGGTGTACAGAATAAAAAGAGATTAAGAGTCTGGATTGATTCCCAGACAGAAGAAGAAATCCTGCGTGGGATCAGAGAGGCAAAGGATCTGTCAGAATATGATAATCTATCGGCATCGGCTTATCTGCGCGCCAAAGAGGATTATCTGATGGGAATTAATTTTTCACGTCTTCTGACATTGAAATACGGTAACAGTATATCGAATTATCTGAATAAAAAGTATTCCGTTATTTCTGTAGGAAGAGTTATGACCTGTGTACTTGGCATGGTTGTCCGCAGAGAACGGGAAATCCGTGAATTTGTGGAGACTCCGTTTTACCGTGTCCTCAGTACCGTAGAAGTGAATGGGCAGAAGCTGGAAGGCGAGTGGAAAGCGGTAGAAGGTTCCAGGTATTATGCATCTCCGCTTCTTTACAAGGAAAACGGATTCAAGAAAAAAGAAACCGCGGAGGAACTGATCCGTTATCTAAAAGAAGAAGAGCCGTGTATGTATCGGATCGAATCCATTGAAAAGAAAAAAGAAAAGAAGAATCCACCACTGCTGTTTAACCTGGCGGAACTTCAGAATGAATGTTCCAAGCGCTTTAAGATCAGTCCTGACGAGACACTGCGGGTAGTACAGGAACTCTATGAGAAGAAACTGGTTACTTATCCGAGAACGGATGCCAGAGTGCTTTCAACGGCTGTGGCAAAGGAAATTCATAAGAATCTGAACGGACTCATGAAATATAGTCTGGCGGTACCATTTCTGAATGATATCGTGACTATGGGAAGTCATAAGGGACTGGCAAAGACTCGATATGTGAATGATAAGCAGATTACAGACCACTATGCGATCATTCCGACCGGGCAGGGAGAGAGTGCGTTAAAGAGTTTGTCTCATTTGTCCGGGCAGATCTATGATGTAATCGTTCGGAGATTCTTAAGTATATTCTATCCGCCAGCGGTATATCAGAAAGTGTTGGTAACCGGTAAGATAAGAGAAGAGTCATTTTTTACCAGTACCAAAGTTCTGGCAGAAAAGGGATATATGAAAGTAGCTGGTGTGCCGGGACAAAAGGAGGAGGACGAAGCTGGAGAAAATGCACTTCTGCAAGCAGTTAAATCACTCCGTAAAGGCATGTGTCTTCCGGTGACAGACCTGTCTATCCGGGAAGGGAAGACCTCTCCGCCAAAACGGTATAATTCCGGTTCGTTGATTCTTGCAATGGAAAATGCAGGCCAGCTCATTGAGGACGAGGAACTTCGCGCCCAGATTAAAGGAAGTGGTATTGGAACCAGCGCTACCAGAGGAGAGATTCTGAAGAAGTTATTTAATAATGGCTATCTGGCACTGAATAAAAAGACACAGATCGTAACGCCGACACTGGAAGGCGAGATGATTTATGATGTGGTGGAACATTCTATTCGATCCCTTTTGAATCCGGAGCTTACCGCAAGTTGGGAAAAGGGGCTTACTTATGTGGCTGAAGGCGATATTACTTCAGAAGAATATATGACTAAATTAGAGAACTTTATACGGTCCAGAACCATGGGGGTACTGCGGCTGAATAATCAATATGAACTGCGCGGATGTTATGACCGTGCGGCTGGATTTTATAAGAAAGGAAAGAAATCATGAAAGAAATAACTGTCAAAGAACTGTATACACTGGATGAGACGATTGCGAAGGACTTGTTTGAAGGAGTTACTTATCCATGGGAAGTGTTACCAAAGATCAGCGCATTCATCCTGAAATTGGGAGCTACGCTTCCGGCAGACGAGTATGAGAAAATTGGGGATGACGTATGGATCGCCAGATCTGCCAATGTATTTCCATCTGCATACATTCACGGACCGGCAATTATCGGTAAGAATGCAGAAGTGAGACACTGTGCGTTTATCCGTGGCAATGCGATCGTAGGTGAAGGTGCGGTTGTGGGTAATTCTACAGAGCTGAAAAATGTTGTGCTATTTAACAAAGTTCAGGTACCACATTACAATTATGTGGGTGATTCCATTCTTGGTTATAAGGCGCATATGGGAGCAGGTTCTATTACTTCTAATGTGAAATCCGACAAGAAGCTGGTAGTTGTTAAGACTCCGGAAGGCAATATTGAGACTGGTATCAAGAAATTCGGAGCAATGCTTGGAGATGAAGTAGAGGTAGGTTGCGGATCTGTGCTGAATCCCGGAACAGTTGTGGGGGCACACAGTAATATCTATCCGCTTTCATCCGTAAGAGGAGTGGTGCCGGCAGGAAGCATTTACAAAAAACAGGGAGAGGTTGTTGAAAAATATGGAATCTAAGATTCGAATAGCGGAAGATAAATTTAATCACATGTATAACTGCTGTCAGTCAGTTATATGTTGCTATTGTGAGGAATTTGGCTTAGAAGAAAAAGATGTATTTCGCATGACAGAAGGGTTTGGTCTGGGAATGGGAGGCCTGAAAGATACTTGCGGTGCAGTTGTTGGGATGTTTATGACCATAGGTCTTGCCAATTCAGCAGGGAATCTCTCTGATCCATACATGACGAAATCAGATACTTATACCAAGATTATGGAGGCCGCTCGTCTGTTTGAAGAAAAGAAGGGCTCTCTGATGTGCAGAGATTTGCTTACGGATAAAGGAGCACAGCCATTGCCATGCTGCAGAGAATGTGTGAAAACAGCAGTAGAAGTATTAGAGATTATCATATAGCATAAAAAGATTCGGCCTTTAAACCGAATCTTTTTTACTTTACAGGAAATTGCTTTCCCGTAAAGTAAAAACCGCTCCGCGAGGATGCGCACTGCGGCGGATAAGGTAGATGTCGCAAGCGACCGCCGCAGGCGCGAGAATGTGCCAAGGCACATTCTTTGTTCTTGACAGTATATTCATCCTGTGATACTATAACAACATTAACTTTAATGCTTTAAAGCGCAACGGTCTAAAGCGGCGGTGTTTTTTGCAGATGAGAGAAATGAATGGAGGAAATGAATATGTCGAAAGAATTACTGTGTGCCATAATGTTAATCATCTTTTTTGGAGTTATGGTGTACGTTGGATTTTATTCTAGAAAACATGCGAAAGATGTGAATGGTTTTGTTCTTGGCGGGCGCGGTGTAGGTCCATGGCTTACAGCGTTTGCTTTCGGAACATCATACTTTTCAGCAGTTATTTTTGTGGGATATGCGGGACAGTTTGGCTGGAACTTTGGACTTGCATCTACATGGGCAGGACTTGGTAATGCGTTTATCGGTTCTCTGCTTGCGTGGAATGTTCTGGGAAGAAGAACAAGAGTTATGACGCAGCATCTGGATGCCAAGACAATGCCGGATTTTTTCGGAAAAAGATTTGAATCTGTCCCATTAAAAGTGGCAGCTTCTGTGATTGTATTTATCTTTCTGATTCCATACACTGCATCCCTTTACAACGGATTATCCAGTCTGTTTGGTCTGGTGTTTGATATTCCTTACTGGGTGGTGATTGTAGTTATGGCAGTACTGACCGGTGTGTATGTTATCTTTGGCGGTTACATGGCTACAGCAATCAATGATTTTATTCAGGGAATTATCATGCTGTTTGGTATCTGTGCTGTAATCAGTGCGGTACTGATGGATAACGGAGGACTGCTTAATGCTACCAGAACACTTGCTTCTGTTACCGGAGATGCGGGATGGCAGGGCGCGTATACAGCATTTCTCGGACCGGATCCGTTGGCACTTCTTTTTGTAGTCATCCTTACATCTCTTGGTACCTGGGGATTGCCGCAGATGGTTGGTAAATTCTATGCCATTAAGAGTGAAAAGGATATCCATAAAGGTACCGTGATTTCTACGATATTTGCGATTATCGTGGCAGGCGGATGTTACTTTCTTGGAGGCTTCGGTCGGTTATATGCGAACCGTGTTGTGATCAATGAAATGACCGGAAAACCGTTATTTGACACGATCATCCCTACGATGTTATCGACACTTCCGTCTATTGTAATTGCGGTGGTAATTGTGCTTGTATTGTCGGCATCAATGTCCACACTGTCATCACTGGTACTAACGTCCAGTTCTACATTTACACTGGATGTGATCAGACCGGCATTAAAGAAAAAAATACCGGATGAACAGCTGGTATCTACGATGCGGTTATTCATTGTATTTTTCATCATCGTATCTGCAGTGATCGCAATCTTCAAGGATGCACATCCGGAAGTTACATTTATTGCCCAGATGATGGGTGTGTCCTGGGGAGCACTTGCAGGAGCATTTCTTGCACCGTTCTTATATGGACTGTACTGGAAAGGAATCAGCAAGACATCCGTAGCTGTATGCTTTGTCTGGGGATGTGCTGTGGCTGTACTGCAGTTAGTGATCACACTTACAGGAACCGATGTGAGCGGCTGGGGAACTGTACTCAGTTACATTTTTAAATCATCTATTAATTCCGGTGTGGTAGCAATGGTAGGCGGACTGATTATTGTTCCGATCGTAAGTTCATTTACAGGAAAACAGGATAAGAAAGTTCTGGAAAATATTTTCTCATGCTACAGTGAAACAATTACGATCACAAAGAAAACTTCTCTTCAGGAGTAAAACGCGATTTTGGAAATGTAAAAGTATCATATCAGAATTAAAACACAGACTGTGGTTGACAATAACTACAGTCTGCTGTATTATGTTCACATATACAGATCTGTGAAATTAATTGTTGACTTTTTTTGAGAACTATAATACTATTAATACATGACAACGAACGAATGTTCGGGGAAGCGTTCGAGATGTAAGGAGATTATAACATGGCAAGTGATGATAAGAAGAAAGCATTAGATGCAGCGATAGCGAAGCTGGAGAAGGATTTTGGTAAAGGTACAGTGATGAAGCTGGGGGATCCGGCTGCCAGAGTTGCAGTAGAGACTGTTCCGACAGGTTCTCTGAGCCTGGATATTGCATTAGGACTTGGCGGGGTACCAAGAGGACGAGTGATCGAGATATATGGTCCGGAGTCAAGTGGTAAGACTACAGTAGCACTTCATATGATTTCAGAGGTACAGAAGCAGGGTGGTATTGCAGGATTTATTGATGCAGAGCATGCACTGGATCCTGTATATGCGAAGAATATCGGTGTGAATATTGACGAACTGTATATTTCACAACCGGACAGCGGTGATCAGGCTTTGGAGATCACTGAGACTATGGTACGTTCCGGTGCGATGGATATTATCGTAGTGGACTCTGTAGCAGCGCTTGTACCGAGACAGGAGATTGAAGGTGATATGGGTGATTCGCATGTGGGTCTGCAGGCCAGACTGATGTCTCAGGCGCTTAGAAAGCTTACACCTGTTATCAGTAAGTCGAACTGTGTAGTGATCTTTATCAACCAGTTACGTGAGAAGGTTGGTGTGATGTTTGGCAATCCAGAGACTACTACAGGTGGTCGTGCGTTGAAGTTCTATGCTTCTATCCGTATGGATATCCGTCGTATTGAGACTTTGAAGCAGAGCGGCGAGATGGTGGGTAACCGAGTTCGTGTTAAAGTGGTTAAGAACAAGATCGCACCACCTTTCAAAGAGGCTGAATTTGACATCATGTTCGGTAAAGGTATTTCCAGGGAAGGAGATATCCTGGATCTGGCGACGAACCTTGGTATTGTGAATAAGAGTGGATCATGGTTTGCTTATGATGGAGATAAGATTGGACAGGGACGTGAGAACGCCAAGCAGTGGCTTGCATCTCATCCGGATAAGATGGAAGAGATCGATCATAAAGTACGTGCACATTATCAGGTGTCTGAGGATGCAGATGCAACAGAAGAGACCGCAGATTCAGACAAGAGTGCGGGAAAAGATGTGGAATAAAAGATGCAGATTACAGATATCAAATCGGTAAGTAAGACTAAGTTTAAAGTATATCTGGATGGACAGTTCGCCTTTACGCTTTATAAAGGCGAACTGTTTCGCTATAGAATACAGGAAGATGGCGAGCTGAGTGAAGAAGTATATCAGGAAATCCGGGAAAAGGTTGTTTTGAAAAGGGCAAAGTTACGGGCGATGCATCTGCTGAATGATATGGACCGGACAGAAAGCCAGCTTCGCACCAAGCTGCTGAATGGTGATTATCCGGCAGATATTGCGGATGAGGCAATTGCTACGTGAAGTCGTTTGGCTATATTAACGACGAGTCTTATATCCGACGATTCATTGAAAGCAAGAAGAATAGTAAAAGTAAGAAAGAGATTTATGCACTTTTGATGAAGAAAGGTGTAGATATGGAGCGGGTACAGGAGATTCTGAGTGAATACTACAGTGCAGAAGATTCTCTGAATGCTATACGTGATCTTTTACGGAAAAAGAGATATGATCCAAAGAGTGCTACGGATCAGGAAATGCGCAAAATATACGGCTATCTGGCAAGAAAAGGATTTGGTTATGAAGATATCCGTCAAGTAATACAGATTAACGAGTGGAATACTTGACATATTTGTGAAAACAGTATAAAATTTAAATGTTGTATTTGTACAATGAAAATTTAATAAGGAGGTGCTCCTGTGCCAATAGGAATTGTGATTGCTGTAGCCGCAGTGTTAGTCATTGTAGCCGCAGTTGTCAGTCATTTCGTGACGGTATCCAATCTCAGGAAGAATGCTGAGTCTAAAATTGGTAATGCGGAAAGCAGAGCTCGCGAGATTATTGATGATGCAGTTAAAACAGCCGAGGCGAAGAAGAAGGAATCTCTCTTGGAAATTAAAGAAGAATCTATCAAGACGAAGAATGAGCTCGAAAAGGAAACCAAAGAACGTAGAGCAGAGTTACAGCGTTATGAGAAGAGAGTTCTGTCCAAGGAAGAGTCTTTAGACAAGAAGTCTGACGCAATCGAGAGACGTGAAGCGGCATTTACGGCAAAGGAAGAACATTTACGTCAGCGCGAAGCGAAAGTGGAAGAGCTGAGTAAGCAAAGAGTACAGGAACTGGAAAGAATCTCAGGACTTACCTCCGAACAGGCAAAAGAATATTTGTTAAAAACTGTTGAAGACGATGTGAAACATGACACTGCGAAAATGATAAAAGAAATGGAAGCGCAGGCAAAGGAAGAGGCAGACAAGAAGGCAAAGGAATATGTTGTTACTGCTATCCAGAGATGCGCTGCCGATCATGTAGCAGAGACCACCATTTCGGTTGTTCAGCTTCCGAATGATGAGATGAAGGGAAGGATTATCGGACGAGAGGGTCGTAATATACGTACACTCGAAACTCTGACAGGTGTAGAACTGATTATTGATGATACACCGGAAGCAGTAGTTCTCTCCGGATTCGATCCGATTCGCCGTGAAGTGGCGCGAATCGCTTTGGAGAAGTTGATCGTAGACGGACGCATTCATCCGGCAAGAATCGAAGAGATGGTAGAAAAAGCGCAGAAGGAAGTAGATGCGATCATTCGTGAGGAAGGTGAAGCAGCAGCTCTCGAAGTTGGTGTTCATGGCATCCATCCAGAATTGATCAAGCTTCTTGGACGTATGAAGTTCAGAACGAGCTATGGACAGAATGCATTGAAGCATTCCATTGAAGTAGCACAGCTTCCGGATTATTAGCCGGAGAGATCGGTCTGGATGTACGTCTTGCTAAGCGTGCCGGACTTCTGCACGATATTGGTAAATCCATTGACCACGATGTTGAAGGATCGCATATTCAGATAGGTGTGGATCTTTGTAGAAAATACAAGGAGTCAGCAACCGTCATTAATGCGGTTGAGTCACATCATGGCGATGTAGAGCCGGAAACTCTGATCGCATGTGTAGTACAGGCGGCAGATACAATTTCAGCAGCAAGACCAGGTGCGAGAAGAGAGACAATCGAAACATACACAAACAGATTAAAACAATTAGAGGATATCAGCAACCAGTTTAAGGGTGTTGAAAAATCTTTTGCTATTCAGGCAGGTAGAGAGATTCGAATCATGGTAGTTCCAGAACAGGTATCTGATGCAGATATGGTATTACTGGCCAGAGATATTTCGAAACAGATTGAATATGAATTGGAATATCCGGGACAGATTAAGGTAAATGTCATCCGTGAATCACGGGTAACAGATTACGCAAAATAAGGCATCTGTATAGAAGATAAATGTCAGAAAAACCGGGCTTCGGCCCGGTTTTTTGCATAATTAAAGAATGTAGCATTATTTTATAACAACTATCATAAAGCGAACATCATAAAATGAAAGGAGAACGCAAATGGCTGATGAAGTAAGAAGAATAAAAAGAGAACTGGTGCACAAAGGAGCAGTGCTGGACATTTACTGTGACACTATGCAGTTTGAAAATGGTAATATCGCTAAATGGGACTTTATTCATCACGACGGTGCGGCGGCTGTAGTGCCGGTTATGGATGACGGAAGACTTCTGATGGTGCGTCAGTACCGGAATGCATTAGAGAGATATACACTGGAGCTTCCGGCTGGCAAGCTTGATGATCCGAACGAGGAAGGGATTGTATGTGCTGCCAGAGAACTGGAAGAGGAGACGGGATATCGTTCGGATAAACTGGAATGGCTGATCACGCTACGGACTACGGTTGCATTCTGTGATGAACGGATTGAGATTTTTACAGCACATGATCTGATACCGACCAACCAGAATTTGGATGAGGATGAGTATATTGACGTGAAAGCCTATACATTGGATGAACTGAAGAAAAAGATCTTTTCCGGTGAGATTGAGGATTCCAAGACAATCGCTGCCATCATGGCATATGCAGTGAAATATAATCGCTAAAGCAGGTATAAAGGAATGAAGCTGGCATATAATGAAATATCCTGACAGTACGAGGTGAGCAATGATAAAGAATCAGAGCAGAGTAGTGATATTGATTTATATGATTGGTTTTCTGTTGGGGATTGTCTATATGAATATGAGTGCTGGAGAATATATCTCGTCTATGGGAATATTTAACCGGAATTTTGCAGAGCAATTTCAGAAAGCGGACATAAAAGGGGTACAGTACCTGGGATATCTCGTTCGGCTGCGTGTTTTACCCGCGATTATTCTTGCACTGATCGGAACGACACGCTTTCGCAGAATCGGTTCAACTGTATTTCTGGTATGGACGGGCATACTTTGCGGCGTGTATTTTACATGTGCGGTAATGAATCACGGGGTTAGCGGCGTGTTGTTTTGTGTGGTTGGATTGCTGCCACATATGGCATGTTATTTGTTTGCATATGGCATTTTGCTTATGACAATCTTCTTCTATCCAAAAAAACAGTGGAATTATGAAAAAACTATAGCATTTTGTCTTGCTATTTGTATGGGTATTGCGTTAGAATATAAAGCGAATCCAGTTTTGGTAAAAATGATACTAAAAAGGATTTGATTTTTACCGCATTTTTACTTATAATCTTATATATACAATAGGAGATAAGAATATGGAAAATAAAGTATTAGAGTATGTTGAATATCTGAAAAAAACAAAAGGAATTTCCTTGAATACTGAGATGGCATACAGGCGTGATCTGATGAAGCTTGTAAAGTATCTTGATGCACAGAATGTATCTGATGTTACACAGATTACGGTCACAAATTTGAATTCTTACATGCTTTATATGGAGAAACAAGGGCTGACCAATACGACAATATCAAGAAATGTTGCATCCATAAAAGGATTTTTCCAATATCTTGTCAGAGAAGGAATTCTGGATGAGGATGTGTCTTCTACACTGACCAGTCCAAAGATTGAGCGGCGTGCACCGAAGAGTGCATCCAAGGAAGATGTTAAGAAAGTGCTTGCTGTTCCTAATGGCAAGACACCGAAGCTTTTGAGAGACAAAGCAATGATCGAACTGTTATATTCTACCGGTATCATGGTAGAAGAACTGGTCGGTCTGAAAGTGGGCGATATCAATACAGAACTTGGATATTTGCAGTGCCATTTTGAAGGTAATCAGAATGCATATCCGTTAGATCGTCAGGCGCAGAAAGCAATGAACGCATATTTGAGAAGCGGTCGTGATAAGCTGCTTAAGGGTACGGAATCAGACATTCTTTTCCCGAATATTTCAGGAAAGAAGATGAGCCGTCAGGGCTTTTGGAAGATTCTGAAAGGTTATGCTGCTAAGGCAGGAATTAAGGGAACAATTACTCCAAGTATGCTTCGTCATTCTTGATTGGTCCTTTTAACTCAACAGAATTATAAAAGACAATAAATCAAGAGCCACATCCTTTATGGGTGTGGCTCTTATGTTATCTCGCTTTTTTGGAAATATCGATATAAAAATTGAAGAGACAAAAAGAACAGAAGTACCTGGCTGAATAATAATCCGATTAAATAACCGTAGATTCCTTTCTGCGGAATATATAGGTAGATACTCAGAATTCGGATGATCAGGTGAAGACTGTTGTACAGAAAAGAAATAAATGGTTTGCCGAGACCATTGATTATACTTGTGAGGATACTGTTAGTGTATAGGAATGGACAGATCCAGGCCAATGTGGTGATGAATTTACCGGCAAGCGAACTGTGAAAGAACCAGGTACCTGCAAGACTGCCGCCAAATAAAAAAACTACGCTGCACATTGCTCCCAACAGGAGACTTCCAAGGCATAGTCTACTGACAAAAATTTTTATGGCAGTATGATTTCTGGATGCCTGCAGCTCTGCAATGGCAGGTAATGTCATAGAGGCTATTGAATTGCTGACTGCAGTTGGAAACAAAATCAATGGAAGTGCCATGCCTGTCAACACGCCATACATACGTAATGCATTATTCGTATCCATGCCAAAGACACGAAGCTGCACTGGAATGGATATGGCTTCAATGCTCTGCAAAATATTCAGAAGTATTCGATTAGCAGTTAACGGAACGGACAAAGCTGTTAACTCTTTTAAGGAAGATATAAACATGGAAGGAGTAGCCTGGCTATGCGCAAGTGTAATACCCTGTTTGCTGCGAAGAATATACAGGCTGTAACTCATAGAGAAAAATTCTCCGGCTGCAAGTCCGGCGACTGCGAGAGCAACGTTCGCATGGGAACCGTTTCTCGTAAAAACGGTAAATAATAGACAGACAAAAACAACCCGGGAAGTCTGCTCGATTAGTTGTGAAAATGCCGGAATACGTGTCTGCTTTAACCCCAGGTAATATCCACAGATACAACTGTGAATGGATGCAAAGGGGATTGCGTATGACATGGCAGTAATAGAAAACATGCATCTTGGCTCGTGTAAAAAATGAATTGCGATTGCAGAGTTGTAATGCTGAAGCAGATACATGGTAATCATAGATAACAGAAAAGAAAGTCCTATCCCAGTGTAAAGAAGGCAGGTGCATTTTTTGTCTCGATGAAGTGTGTGCTCACGTGCAACCGATCTGGAAACAGCGGTTTGGATACCAGCACTTGTGAATGAAATTGCAAGTGCATAGACAGGAAAAATCAACTGATATAGACCAACTGCTGTTTCTCCGAAGGAACGGCTTAAGAAAATCCGGTAGAAGAAACCGATCAATCGGGTAGCAATGCCTGTAAATGTAAGAATTAATGTTCCTTTAATGAGAATCTTTCGCTGCATGGAGTGACCCCTTTATTTACATTATCTTTATAATTTATTCCCAAATTCGCCTTGACAGAACCATTTCCCAGTGATATTCTACATACGTAAATCCTAGTAAAAAAGTAGGGATTTAAAAGAAGGTGATGAATTGAAGCTTTCTACAAAGGGAAGATATGGACTGCGTGCAATGATTGATATCGCGGTATACAGTGAGAAAGAACCGGTACCGATCTGTAAGATTGCAGAACGCCAAAGCCTTTCAGAACGATATCTGGAGCAGTTGATGTCTTTACTCAGAAAGAATGGACTGATTCGAAGCGTACGCGGAGCCGGCGGCGGATATGTGCTGGCGAGGGATGCTTCTGAAATATCGGTAGGTGATGTGCTTCGTGCCCTGGAGGGAAGCCTGGAACCTGTAGATTGTGATGGATTCAATCCAGATGGGGAATGCGAAGCAGCCGGAGAGTGTGTCACCAAGTATGTCTGGAGGAAGATTAATGAAAGCATTAATCGAACGGTAGATGAGATGAAGCTGGATACACTCGTAAAAGAAAGCAGGCAGCTATCTGGAAGTGACAGAAGTCATGCAAAGAAATGTGATCAATAGAATAGGATCAGCAGATTGATCAGGAAGACAAAAAGATACAGACCTTAAGGAGGAAATACAGAATGGAAAAGATTATTTATCTGGATAATGCAGCTACTACAAGGACGGCACCGGAAGTACTGGATGCCATGATCCCATATTTTACAGAAAAGTATGGTAACCCGTCTACCGTATATAGCATCGGATCTCAGAACAAAGATGTAATTACAAAGCAGCGAGAGATCATTGCAGAGGCACTTGGAGCTCAGTCTAATGAGATTTATTTTACTGCCGGTGGATCTGAGTCAGATAACTGGGTTCTGAAAGCAACTGCTGATGCATATGCAGACAAAGGGAATCACATTATTACAACTAAGATTGAGCATCATGCAATTCTGCACAGCTGTGAATACCTGGAAAAGAAAGGTATCGAAGTAACATACGTTGGAGTAGATGAGAACGGTGTTGTGGATCTGGAAGAATTAAAAGCAGCGATCCGTCCGACTACAATTTTGATTTCAGTCATGTTTGCAAATAATGAGATCGGAACGATTCAGCCAATCCGTGAGATCGGTGAGATCGCACATGAACATGGAATTCTGTTCCATACAGATGCAGTACAGGCATTTGGTCAGGTGCCGATTAATGTAGATGAGTATCATATCGATATGCTCAGTGCAAGCGGACACAAATTTAACGGACCAAAGGGAATTGGTTTCGCATACATCCGTAAAGGTGTTAAGATTCGTTCATTTATTCATGGCGGAGCGCAGGAAAGAAAACGTCGTGCCGGTACAGAGAATGTGCCTGGAATCGTTGGAATCGGTACAGCAGCAGCAAGAGCAATGCGTACGATGAAAGAACGTACAGATAAAGAGATTGAATTAAGAGATTATCTGATTGAGCGTGTAATGAATGAGATTCCTTACACAAAGCTTAATGGTCACAGAGAAAAGAGACTTCCGAATAATGCAAACTTCTGTTTCCGCTTCGTAGAAGGTGAGTCGCTTCTGATCATGCTTGACATGAAAGGAATCTGTGGATCAAGCGGTTCAGCATGTACATCGGGATCCCTGGATCCGTCACATGTTCTTCTTGCAATCGGATTGCCTCATGAGATTGCTCACGGATCACTTCGCCTGACATTGGGTGAAGATACAACCAAAGAAGATATTGATTATGTAGTAGATTGTCTGAAGAAGATTGTGGCTGACCTTCGTGCAATGTCACCACTTTATGAAGATTTTGTTAGAAAACAGAACAGATAATTATACAGATTGTTCAGGACGTTCGACTTGAATATAGACAGAGACAAAACAGAGATAAAATTGGAGGAAAACTATGTATACAGAAAAGGTAATGGATCATTTCCAGCATCCTAGAAATATGGGAGAGATTGAGAACGCCAGCGGTGTGGGTACAGTTGGTAATGCAAAATGTGGAGATATCATGAGAATTTATCTGGATATTGATGAAAATCAGATTATCCGAGATGTAAAGTTTAAGACATTTGGCTGTGGCGCGGCTGTCGCAACCAGCAGTATGGCTACAGAACTGGTAAAAGGAAAGAATATCCAGGAAGCCATGGAAGTGACTAATAAAGCGGTTATGGAAGCTCTGGACGGACTTCCGCCGGTAAAAGTACACTGCTCACTTCTTGCCGAAGAAGCAATTCATGCGGCACTCTGGGATTATGCAGAGAAGAATGGTATCGAGATCAAGGGACTTTCTGAGCCGAAGTCAGATATCCATGAAGGCGAAGAAGAGGAAGAAGAGGAATATTAAAAAAGGACGGGAAATATGGACCGTAAGAAAGTAGTAGTAGGAATGTCCGGTGGAGTAGATTCATCGGTGGCAGCTTTGCTTTTGAAACAGCAGGGTTATGATGTGATTGGTGTGACGATGCAGATCTGGCAGGATGAAGACGAATTCATCCAGGAAGAGAATGGCGGATGCTGTGGATTGAGTGCAGTGGATGATGCCAGAAGAGTTGCGGCCGAGATTGGAATTCCTTATTATGTAATGAATTTTAAAGACGATTTTCGTGCGTATGTAATCGATTATTTTGTGGAAGAATATACCAACGGCAGAACGCCGAATCCATGTATTGCATGTAATCGATATGTGAAATGGGAATCTCTTCTTAAGAGAAGTATGGATATTGGTGCCGACTATATTGCAACCGGTCATTATGCGCGGGTGGATAAGCTGCCGAATGGCAGATATGCATTGCGTACATCTCGTACCGAAAAAAAGGATCAGACTTATGCTTTGTATAATCTTACACAGGATCAGCTTTCAAGAACGTTAATGCCGGTAGGTGCTTACGAAAAGGATGAGATCCGTAAGATGGCTGAGGAAGCCTGTCTTCCTGTGGCACATAAGCCTGACAGTCAGGACATTTGCTTTGTGCCGGACGGTGATTATGCGTCTTTTATTGAAGAATACAGAGATACCAGATTCCCGGAAGGTAATTTTGTGACTGCAGATGGTAAGGTGATTGGACGTCATAAGGGGATTATCCATTACACTGTCGGCCAGCGTAAAGGACTGGGACTGGCACTTGGATATCCTGCGTTTGTTCTTGAAATCAGACCGGAGACTAATGAAGTAGTGATCGGTGGATACGATGAGTCACTAACAAATACAGTACGGGCAGTTCAGCTGAATTTCATGTCCGTGGAGGATCTTGCAGAACCAAAACGAGTGTGGGCGAAGATTCGATATAATCATAAAGGTGCGTGGTGTGTGATTGAAAAGACAGGACCGGATGAAGTAGTCTGTACATTTGACGAACCACAACGCGCTGTGACGCCTGGACAGGCAGTCGTATGGTATGACGGTGAATATGTGCTGGGTGGCGGTACGATTACGGGAGGAAAATAGATATGAGAGCAGATGTGCATATGCATTGCGGTTTTTCGAATGATTCGGAGACCAGACCGGAAGATATGGTCGAGAGTGCGATCGCAAAAGGTCTGTCGGTAATCTGTTTTACGGATCATTACGATAAAGATAATCTGGACTGGGGCGATGAAGCAATATTCGATGTGGAATCGTATTTTCAGAAAATGATAGAGCTGCAGGAAGAATACCGGGATCAGATTGATATCCGGATCGGTGCAGAGATTGGCATGCAGCCGTATCTTGCGGAATATTATCAGAATTTCATAGCGCAGCATCCGTTTGATTTTGTGATCGGTTCTGTGCATTCGGTGCTGGAACATGATGTGGCACTGGATTTCTTTCAGAAGCACAGTGATCCGGAAGGATATAAGATCTATTTTGAGGAAATGCTTCAGGATGTACAGAAGATTAAATCGTACGATGTGCTGGGACATCTGGATTACATTGTGAGATACAGCAATCAGGGAAGTAAGGGCTTTGATTTAAATGATTATATGGATATAATCGAAGAAATATTAAAACAGGTGATCGCGCATGGCAAGGGCATTGAGATGAATATGTCCGGTCTTAAGTATGGGTTGGGAGCACCACATCCGCAGCCGGAGATCATAAAACGATATCGGGAGCTTGGCGGTGAGATTATCACAGTCGGCGCAGATGGACATATCCCTGAGCATATTGCTTACGACTATCATCTGGCTGATGATATTTTAAAATCCTGTGGATTCAAGTATTATACGGAGTTCAAAGGAAGAAAACCACTCTTTGTGAAAATTTAATAGAAAAATGTGGAAAATCCACGGTTTTTTGAAAGAAATACCGTTCCTATTATAAAAAGATAAAAGAGGGTTGAATTTTTTTGCGATATTTAGTAAAATTAAGACTGGTTGATGATTCTTTAACGAGATGTTAAGGAATTTCAAATAAAAACGGCTGTATAACAGTCAAAATCATATTAGGAGGAATTAATCATGGCAGTAAAAGTAGCGATTAATGGATTTGGACGTATTGGACGTCTTGCATTCAGACAGATGTTCGGAGCAGAAGGATACGATGTAGTTGCAATCAATGACCTTACATCACCTAAGATGCTTGCTCACCTGTTAAAGTATGACTCATCACAGGGAACATACGCTCTGGCTGACAAGGTTGAAGCTACAGATGATTCTATCATCGTAGACGGAAAAGAAATCAAGATTTATGCAAAGGCTAACGCTGAAGAGCTTCCTTGGGGAGAGATCGGTGTAGACGTAGTTCTGGAGTGTACAGGATTCTACACATCTAAAGAAAAAGCATCTGCTCACATCAAGGCAGGAGCTAGAAAAGTTGTTATCTCTGCACCAGCAGGAAATGACCTTCCTACAATCGTATACAATGTAAACCATAACGTACTTAAGCCAGAAGATACAGTTATTTCTGCAGCTTCTTGTACAACAAACTGTCTTGCACCAATGGCTAAGGCTCTGAACGATCTTGCACCGATCAAGTCTGGTATCATGTGCACAATTCACGCTTACACAGGAGATCAGATGACTCTTGATGGCCCACAGAGAAAGGGTGACCTGAGAAGATCTCGTGCAGCAGCAGTTAACATCGTTCCTAACAGCACAGGTGCTGCTAAAGCAATCGGTCTGGTTATCCCAGAACTGAACGGAAAGCTTATCGGAGCTGCTCAGCGTGTACCAACCCCTACAGGATCTACAACAATCCTGACAGCAGTTGTTGACGGAGAAGTTACAGTTGATCAGATCAACGCAGCTATGAAGGCAGCTTCTACAGAGTCATTCGGATACAACACAGATGAGATCGTTTCCAGCGATATCGTTGGTATGAGATATGGTTCTCTGTTTGATTCTACTCAGACAATGGTTCTGCCACTTGACAACGGAACTACAGAGGTTCAGGTTGTTTCTTGGTATGACAATGAGAACTCTTACACAAGCCAGATGGTTAGAACAATCAAATACTTTGCTGAATTAGCATAATGTAATTGATTTTATAAGAGACTCAAAAGGGTCCGGTCGGTTTGGACCGGATCCTTTTTTCTATCATGATTAATTTGAAGGAGATGAAATTATGCTTAACAAAAAATTTGTTGATGATATTAATGTAAAGGGGAAAAAGGTTCTGTGCAGATGTGATTTTAATGTACCATTGATCGATGGTAAGATCACAGACGAGAACCGTCTGGTAGCTGCACTTCCTACAATCAAGAAGCTGATTGCTGATGGAGGACGTGTGATCCTTTGCTCACATCTTGGTAAGCCAAAGGGAGAACCAAAGCCGGAACTCTCACTGGCACCGGTAGCTGTTCGCCTTTCAGAACTGCTGGATCAGGAAGTTAAATTTGTTCCGAGTGATGTAGTAGTAGATGACAGTGTAAAAGCTGCTGTTGACGCTATGAAAGACGGAGAGGTGATTCTTCTTCAGAATACACGATACAGAGCAGAAGAGACAAAGAACGGAGAGGCATTCTCTAAGGATCTGGCTTCTCTTTGCGATGTTTTTGTAAATGATGCATTTGGTACAGCTCACAGAGCACACTGCTCTAACGTAGGTGTAACACAGTTTGTTGATACAGCTGTGGTTGGTTACCTGATGCAGAAAGAGATTGACTTCCTTGGCAATGCAGTTAATAATCCGGAGAGACCGTTTGTTGCTATCCTTGGCGGAGCTAAAGTATCAAGCAAGATTTCTGTAATCGAGAATTTGCTCGATAAGGTAGATACCCTGATCATCGGTGGTGGAATGTCTTACACATTCTGCAAAGCAAAAGGTGGCTCAGTTGGTAAATCCCTGCTTGAGGAAGACTATTGTGAATATGCACTGAACATGCTGAAGAAAGCAGATGAAAAGGGCGTTAAACTCCTTCTGCCGGTAGATAATGTGGTCGCAGATGATTTTTCAAATGATGCTAACAGCAAAGTGGTAAATGCTGGTGAGATTCCAGAAGGTTGGGAAGGTCTTGATATCGGACCAGAGACAGCTAAGATCTTTGCAGCAGCAGTAAAAGATGCGAAGACAGTTGTATGGAATGGACCAATGGGATGTTTTGAGATGCCGAACTTTGCAAAGGGTACAGAGGCAGTAGCTAAGGCTCTTGCTGAGACAGACGCTGTTACTATCATTGGCGGTGGTGATTCTGCAGCAGCAGTTAACCAGCTTGGATACGGAGATAAGATGACACACATCTCTACAGGTGGTGGAGCTTCTCTGGAATTCCTGGAAGGAAAGGAACTTCCTGGTGTGGCTGCTGCTAACGATAAATAAGAAGAAAGAGGTAGAACAAACATGGCAAGAAGAAAAATTGTTGCAGGTAACTGGAAAATGAATAAGACGCCAAGCGAGGCAGTAGCCCTTGTTGAGGAACTGAAACCGCTGGTAGCTAGTGATGATGTGGACGTAGTATTCTGCGTACCGGCTATTGATATTATTCCGGTAGCTGAGGCTGTTAAAGGAACTAACATTCAGGTTGGTGCTGAGAACATGTACTTTGAAGAGAAAGGTGCTTACACAGGCGAGATTTCACCGGCTATGCTGGTAGATGCCGGTGTTAAGTATGTAGTACTTGGACATTCAGAGAGAAGAGAGTATTTTGCTGAGACTAACGAGACAGTTAACAAGAAAGTCCTGAAAGCTTTTGAGCATGGTATTACACCAATCATGTGCTGTGGAGAGACTCTTGAGCAGAGAGAGCAGGGAGTTACAATGGACTTCATCCGTCAGCAGGTTAAAGTTGGTCTGCAGAATGTAACAGCTGATCAGGCTAAGACAATGGTTATCGCTTACGAGCCAATCTGGGCTATCGGAACAGGTAAGACAGCTACGACAGAGCAGGCTCAGGAAGTATGCTCAGGTATTCGTGCCTGCATCGCTGAAGTATATGATGAAGCTACTGCAGAAGCAATCCGTATTCAGTACGGCGGATCTGTTAATGCTACTACAGCTCCTGAATTATTTGCTCAGCCGGATATCGACGGTGGTCTTGTAGGCGGCGCAGCTCTGAAGCCAGATTTCGGAAAAATCGTTAACTACAAATAAGACAAAATTTCAGGTCGTGGGGGTGGAAAGATTCGCCCCTGCGATTTTGTGTTTTTATGAATTTGTGATAAAAAATAGTAGAACATAGAGGAGATAGAATAATGAGCAAGAAACCAACCGTACTCATGATTTTAGATGGTTATGGATTAAATAATGAGACCAAAGGTAATGCCGTAGCGGAGGCTAAGAAGCCGGTTATGGACAAACTGATGGCTGAATGCCCATTTGTACAGGGTAACGCAAGTGGACTTGCTGTAGGTCTTCCGGATGGTCAGATGGGTAACTCAGAGGTAGGACATCTGAACATGGGAGCCGGACGTATCGTATATCAGGATCTGACTAAGATCACAAAAGCAATTCAGGATGGAGATTTCTTTGAGAATAAGGCATTGCTTGCCGCATGCGAGAATGTAAAGAAAAATGCTTCTGCACTGCATTTATATGGTCTGGTATCCGATGGAGGTGTACACAGCCATAATTCACACATTTACGGACTCCTGGAACTGGCCAAGCGTCAGGGGATCGAGAAAGTATATGTACACTGCTTCCTTGATGGTCGTGACACACCACCGGCATCTGGTAAAGAATACGTAGCTGAACTTGAAGCCAGGATGGCAGAAATCGGCGTAGGTGAAGTGGCATCTGTCATGGGACGTTATTATGTTATGGACCGTGATAACAGATGGGATCGAGTAGAAAAAGCATACCGTGCACTCGTATTTGGCGAGGGTGAGAAGACTACAAGTGCTACAGAAGGCATTCAGGCTTCTTATGATAAGGATGTAACGGATGAATTTGTACTTCCGACTGTTGTAGAAAAAGATGGAGCCCCGGTAGCTACGATCAAAGATAACGATTCTGTGATCTTCTTTAATTTCCGTCCGGATCGTGCAAGAGAGATTACAAGAACATTCTGTGATGATGCATTTGACGGATTTGATCGTGGAGAAAGAATCCACACCACATATGTTTGTTTTACAGAGTATGATGTGACCATTCCTAACAAACTGGTTGCGTTTGTAAAAGAAGAGATTACCAATACATTTGGTGAGTTCCTTGCTGCTAATGGTCTGAAACAGGCACGTATTGCAGAGACAGAAAAGTATGCACATGTAACATTCTTCTTTAACGGCGGTGTTGAGGAACCAAATGATGGTGAGGATCGTATTCTTGTAAAATCACCAAAGGTTGCAACTTATGATATGAAGCCGGAGATGAGCGCGTACGAAGTATGTGATAAGCTGGTAGATGCGATTAAATCTGACAAATATGATGTGATCATCATCAACTTTGCTAACCCGGATATGGTAGGCCATACTGGCGTAGAACCTGCAGCAATCGCAGCAATTGAAGCTGTAGATGCATGTGTTGGAAAAGCAGTAGATGCAATCCGTGAAGTAGATGGACAGATGTTTATCTGTGCTGACCACGGCAATGCAGAACAGCTGATTGACAAAGAGACAGGTGAGCCATTTACAGCACATACAACCAATCCGGTACCATTTATTCTGGTAAATGCAGATCCTGCATACAAGCTTCGTGAGGGTGGATGCCTTGCAGATATCGCACCGACTCTGATCGAGCTGATGGGACTGGAACAGCCAAAAGAAATGACAGGTAAATCACTGCTTGTAAAGTAATTGAAAATAATGAATGGTTGTAAGAACAAAGATTACAGAGAGTGTGATCTGAGGATATAGAATGAGCGTCCAGACGTAATGTCCGGGCGCTCATTTTATATAGGATAGGTTAAAATGGGTGTCAGATTATTCAGCCTTTTTGCATCGGCAGCTATTGCTCCATAACCGTTCAGCGGTCGGAGTCCAGTTCTCAGCATATGCCATACATTTATCACAGAGGTGATCGGCACTTTCCGGTGACTGGAGGTCAGTAGAATGTGCACCGGTTTTGCAACCATCTGCCGCAGGAGCTGTGGGTTCTCAAGCATCGGACACGGTTTCAGATGGTTCTCATTGAATGGTTGACCATCGTGATATGCCATGAACATCGGAGACTGAAGCACTTCTAGCAGGCTCTTCTCGCGGATATTGGAATCGGAATAATGGATGAATACGCATGGGTCGCAGTCGCCATTCGCATTGATATGCAGATAGCGGCGTCCACCGGCGATACATCCGCCTACGTATTCGCCGTCGTTCTGAAAATCCATAGCAAAAATTGGTTTGGTTGCACGTACCTGACGGATCTTATGATACATATATTCACGCTGCTCAGGTGTTGGCAGGAGTTCTGGTACAGCATCATTTCCAATCGGCATATAGTGGAAATACCATACAAACTTGGCTCCCCATTTGATCATCTGGTCAAAGTATTCATCACTGCTGATAGAATCCAGGTTCTGACTGGTATAGCAGCAACTGATACCAAATGGAAGTTTCTTCTCTTTTAATAGGTTCATAGCTTTTACAACCTTCTGGAATGTTCCGTTTCCACGGCGTCCATCGGTGGCTTCTTCAAATCCCTCTACGCTAATTGCAGGAATGAAGTTCTTTACATCCAGCATCTGTTCAGCAAATTCTTCATCAATAAGGGTTGCATTGGTAAAAGAAAGAAACTGGCAGTCATGATGCTTTCTGCATAATGCGATCAGATCTTTTTTACGTACCAACGGTTCACCACCGGTATATATGTACATGTAGATGCCCATTTCTTTCCCCTGCATAATGATAGAATCAATCTCATCAAAGGTCAGGTTTAGCTTGTTTCCATATTCGGCTGCCCAACAACCTGTACAGTGCAGATTACAGGCAGATGTAGGATCGAGTAGGATTGCCCATGGAATATTACAGTGGTATTTTTCGCGCAACTCTGTTTGTCTTTTCCATCCAAGTAAGTTGGCATTGAGAAAGAAATTTTCAAACACTGCTTTTAATATGCCGGGATCAATCTCTGTCAGTATATTAATAATAAGCTGATACATGTTGTTGTCCGGATTATTAATGACCTTTCGGATTGCGGCACGCTGGGATGGATAGCTGTTCGGTCCATCGCCGGCTAATTTGTCTACCCAATCCATAAGCTTCGGAAGATTCTGTTCTGGGTTCTTTTCAATATAATTAAATGCGGTTTTCAGACCATATTGTACAATTCTGCTTGAAGTATCCATAATATTCATTCCTCCATTTATACTTATTTCTTTCAGTTATATATATAATGATATATATCTGTTTGAAATTAACAATCGACAAAAAAATCCCTGTGTCAAAAATTTTGACACAAGGATTACTCTGTCTAAAAGGTATGTGAGGAATAAAATGCTATCTTTGGATGAAACGTTCAAGAGCAGTATCAAGACTGCCATCTACTAAGGTAAGATAATCATCCAACTGAATTTTATGTTCATTTGGCATACCGTGTTCTAACCATTCGAGAATCAGTTCGAGGCAGATCCACGTATAGGCTTTGGTAACAAATACACGTTTTTCCTTTGGTACAGACGAAGCTGACGTGCACAGGGAAATGCGGTAGTCTATGATCGGTGTAATAAATTTCAGCAGAAAATTCTCATAATATGTTTTATTAACGGGATCATATGCATGAAGAATCTGCTTTTTTCTGGAATAAAGGAATTGATATAAGTGATAAATGCTTTCCTTCCATTCGATAATCAGAGAATCTTCAGAGAAATCTGATATATCGGATAAATATTCTCTGATATCATTCTCCAGAGTCCATTCCATCAGTTCATAGATGTCACGGAAATGATAATAAAAAGTCTGACGGTTTACCCCGCATTTAGTCACAATATCTTTTACTGTAATCTTATCAATCGTTCGGGCTTCCAGAAGTATTTTAAAAGTTTCCGAAAGAGCCTGTTTGGTAGATTGCCGCATAGAATACTCCTTTCAAATATTTATCTCAGTCGAGAAGACTCCAACCTCTTCAGGTGGTGAGAAATAGCAAATTTGTCTCAGTGGGAGTCCAATCTCCGACTGAGATAAACGCTCCGCGAGGATGCGCAGTGATTCTGATAGGAATATGTCAGCTTTGCTGACCAGAATCACGCGCCAAGTCTCACGGACGTTCGACTTTAATTAGAAGCATCAAGATTCTTGCTAGCAGTTGACAGCATTAATTTGATACGGTTCAGCTGGTTAACCTCGCTGGCACCCGGATCATAGTCGATGGCTACGATATTTGCCTGAGGGTAACGCCTGCGGAGTTCTTTGATAACACCTTTACCTACACATGGTTTGGCAGACATGCAAATGGCTGTGTACAAACGATGTTGGATGCACCGCTGTGGATCAGTTCTAACATTTCTCCGGTAAGGAACCATCCTTCACCGGTCTGGTTACCGAGGGATACGATTTCGGACGCCATTTTACCAAGATCTTCGATCTTAGCCGGCGGGGCAAAATGTTTACTCTTTTTAAATGCTTCCGTTGCCGGGGCACGAAGCCATTCGATAGCTTTGATTCCAAGGTTACCAAGCATTTTCTGCTTTTTGGCAAATCCAAGTTTCTCTACTTTGAATGTCTGATTATAGAAGCAGTAGTTCAGGAAGTCCAGAAGATCAGGAACAACTGCCTCAGCACCTTCGTTTTCCAGAAGGTCTACCAGATGGTTGTTGGCTGCAGGCAGGAACTTAACCAAGATTTCACCAACAACACCAACACGAGGTTTTTTGATATCCAGAAGTTCGATATTATCAAAATCTTCAATGATCTCGCGACACATTTTCTTAAACTTATGTCTGGATGGATAACCATTGGACACAAAATCAGCGCAGCGTTTTTCCCATTTCTTATGCATAGCGTTCACAGATCCAGGTACAGCCTCGTATGGACGGAGACGATATACACATTTCATGAAAATGTCTCCGAATACAGCTGCATATACACCGCGGACAATCAGTGGAGCGGTGATCTTGAATCCAGGATTACCTTCCAGTCCGCTTAAGTTGATGGAGATGACCGGAATATGTGCGTATCCGGCTTTTTTCAGTGCACGGCGGATAAATCCAATATAGTTGGAAGCACGGCATCCACCACCGGTCTGACTGATGATGACAGCGATCTTATCGGTATCGTATTTGCCAGAAAGAATTGCTTCCATAATCTGGCCGACCACCATCAGTGATGGATAGCAGGCATCATTGTTTACGTATTTTAATCCAACATCGACTGCCTGTTTGTTGTCATTCGGAAGTACTTCAATCTTATAACCGGAAGCACGGAATGCCGGCTCTAAGAGTGAAAAGTGAATCGGTGACATCTGAGGGCAAAGAATGGTATATTCTTTACGCATTTCTTTGGTAAATGGCACCTTGGTAATGTTAGCAGGACGAATCTCGCGTTTGGTTCCACGCTGTTCACGCACACGAAGGGCGGCAAGCAGGGAGCGGACACGAATACGTGCTGCACCAAGGTTATTAACCTCATCAATCTTTAAGGTGGTGTAGATCTTGTCTGAGCGATTCAGAATATCTGCTACCTGATCGGTTGTAACTGCATCCAGACCACAGCCAAAGGAATTCAGCTGGATCAGATCCAGATTCTCGGTTGTCTTCACATAGTTGGCTGCTGCATACAGACGAGAGTGGTACATCCACTGATCCATAACATTGATCGGACGTTCTACCTGATGCAGGTGAGACACGCTGTCTTCAGTCAGTACGGCAATATTGTAGGAATTGATCAGTTCCGGAAGACCATGGTTAACCTCAGGATCAATATGGTATGGACGTCCGGCAAGAACGATACCACGGTTACCGGTCTCGTTCAGGAATGCGATGGTTTCTTCTCCTTTTTTCATCATATCCTCACGGCAGGCTGCAAGCTCCAGCCATGCGTTATGTACAGCGGATCTGATCTCTGTTTCAGGGATGGAGAATCTTGTTCCGATTTCTTCTGTCAGACTGGAAGAAAGAGTCTCTTCGCTCTTGAATGAAAGGAATGGATGAATAAAGTCGACTTCTCCATTCACGATCGCATCCATATTATTCTTAATATTCTCCGGATAGGAGGTTACGATCGGACAGTTGTAGTGGTTGTTGGCATCCTCGAACTCCTGACGCTCGTAAGGGATGCTTGGATAGAAGATATGTGGAACCTTCTGGTTGATCAGCCACTGGACATGTCCATGCGCAAGCTTGGCCGGATAGCACTCAGACTCACTTGGAATGGATTCAATACCAAGCTCATATATTTTTCTTGTAGATGCCGGTGTCAGAATTACACGGAATCCAAGTTCGGTAAAGAAAGTATGCCAGAACGGATAGTTCTCGTACATATTAAGCACACGAGGAATACCCATGACCCCTCGTTTTGCTTCTTCTTCCGATAATGGTTCATAGTCAAAATACCGGTGCATCTTATAATCAAAAAGGTTCGGTAATTTATTAGCTGTTTTTTCTTTACCAAGACCACGTTCACAACGGTTACCCGTAATAAACTTACGTCCTCCGCTGAAATGGCTGATGGTAAGACGACAGTTGTTGGTGCAGCCCTTGCATTTGGTCATAGTTGTGCGATATTCCAGAGCATTAATATCATCGATGGACAGCATGGTTGTACCTTCGCAGTCTACGTAACGCTCTCTGGCAATCAGTGCGGCTCCAAATGCTCCCATGATACCTGCAATATCCGGGCGAACTGCATCGCATCCGGCGATCATTTCAAAGCTGCGAAGAACAGCATCGTTATAGAACGTACCTCCCTGAACAACAATGTGCTTACCGAGTTCAGAGGCGTCAGATACTTTGATTACCTTAAATAATGCATTTTTAATAACAGAGTAAGCAAGACCGGCAGAAATATCAGAGACTTCAGCTCCTTCTTTCTGTGCCTGCTTTACTTTGGAATTCATAAATACAGTGCAACGTGTTCCAAGATCGATCGGATTCTTGGCAAATAATGCTTCATGTGCAAAATCCTGAACAGAGAAGTTCAAAGATTTGGCAAAGGTCTCGATGAAAGAACCACAGCCGGAAGAGCATGCTTCGTTAAGTTGTACGCTGTCTACAGTCTGGTTCTTGATCTTGATGCATTTCATATCCTGACCACCGATATCCAGGATACAGTCTACATCCGGTTCAAAGAAAGATGCAGCATAATAATGGGATACGGTCTCAACTTCACCCTCGTCCAGCATCAGAGCGGCTTTGATCAAAGCTTCACCATATCCGGTAGAGCAGGAGTGGACGATTTCCACATCTTCCGGAAGTCTGGAATAAATATCCTTGATTGCGGAAATGGTAGTACCTAATGGATCTCCTTCATTATTATGGTAGAAAGAGTACAGAAGAGTGCCATCTTCACCTACCAGTGCTGCTTTGGTTGTAGTAGAGCCCGCATCAATACCGAGGAAGGCTTTACCATGGTAGGAAGACAGTTCCTTCATTGGCACCTGGTCTTTATTATGACGATTGGTAAATTCGTTATAGTCATCTTCTGAGGCAAAGAGCGGCTGCATACGCTCAACTTCAAAGTCCATCTGAATGTGATCGGCAAGTCTCTGCTGCATAGTCTGAATAGGTATGTCCAGATCATGCTCAGAATTCAGCGCAGATCCAATAGCAGCAAAGAGGTGGGAGTGATCCGGAGCAATGGTATGTTCGTCATCCAGCTTCAAAGTACGGATAAATGCCTCTTTCAATTCAGATAAAAAATGAAGCGGTCCACCAAGAAATGCTACGTGTCCGCGAATTGGTTTACCGCAGGCAAGACCACTGATGGTCTGATTGACTACTGCCTGGAAAATCGAGGCAGATAAGTCTTCTTTCGATGCACCTTCGTTGATCAATGGCTGAATGTCAGATTTGGCAAATACACCACAGCGCGCTGCAATGGTGTAGAGCGCTTTATAATTTTTAGCATACTCGTTCAGTCCTGATGCATCAGTCTGAAGAAGAGAAGCCATCTGGTCAATAAAAGAACCGGTACCACCGGCACATACACCATTCATACGCTGCTCAATATTACCGCCTTCAAAATAAATGATCTTGGCATCTTCGCCGCCGAGTTCGATTGCTACATCGGTCTGAGGGGCATAGTCCTGAAGGGCAGTGGATACAGCCACAACTTCCTGTACGAATGGGACTTCCAGATGCTTGGCAAGTGTCAGTCCACCGGAACCGGTGATGACCGGTGAAACATGGATACTGCCGAGTTTCTCTGCTGCACGCCCCAAAAGGTCGGAAAGAGTTTCCTGAATGTTGGCGAAATGCCGCTCATAACTTGAAAATAATACTTCATTGGCAGAATCTAATATGGCAATCTTAACTGTAGTAGAACCAATATCAATTCCCAATGTATAGATCTCATCTCTATTCATGGATATCTCCTTTTCTGGTATATAAATATGTGTCTTTTCCTATTAAAATGTGTAAAGTATTTTTTTACAACTTTTAACATTATACGACATTCATTTCTAAAACACAATTAGAAGTTGCCGGAGATCAAGTGAAAAATTTATAAAATACAGGGCGGAAATATGTAAAATATATGTTTTCATCGGTGCGTAATTGACAAATAAAAAAGGAAAAGGTAGAATAACTACATGTTTACAGCAAAGATTAAGGAGAAGGAATATGAACTGGCTTGACAAATTAGAACGCAAATTCGGCCGCTATGCGATTCACAATCTGATGTATTACATCATCATTCTGTATGCGATAGGATTTGTATTTCAGATGATTAACCCATCATTTTATTATAATTATCTCAGTCTGGATGCTGCGGCGATCCTGCATGGACAGATATGGAGGATTGTGACATTTATCATTCAGCCACCATCTTCGAGTCTGCTGTTTATCATTATTGTATTGTATTTTTATTACGTGCTGGGATCCAATCTTGAGAGGACCTGGGGCGCATTCCGGTTTAATGTATATTTCTTTTCAGGAATGCTGTTCCATGTGATCGCAGCTATCATTGTTTATCTTCTGACAGGGCTTTCCCTGCCATTAGGAACCAGCTATCTGAATCTTTCGCTGTTTTTTGCATTTGCAGCGATGTATCCAGATCTTGAGTTTCTGCTGTTCTTTCTGATCCCGATCAAAGCCAAATGGCTGGCGATTATTGACGGAGTGTATTTTGGATACACAGTACTGCAGGCATTTCTTCCGGCTTATGGCGGAGGATATTATGGTATTCTTTATAAGGCGAATGCACTTGCAGCAGTTGTATCTATTCTGAATTTCGTGATCTTTTTCTTGTGTTCGCGGAATATGAAGCCTTACAGTCCGAAAGAGCGTATGCGGAAGCAGCAGTTTAAACAGAAAATGCGTCCGGTTAATCACTATGCCGGTGGCGCAAGACACCGTTGTGCGGTGTGCGGAAGGACAGAACTGGATGATCCGAATCTGGAATTCCGTTATTGCTCAAGATGCAACGGTGATTATGAATATTGTCAGGATCACTTGTTACGCATACACATGTGAAGTAATACTTTATATGTATGCCGGTTAAGAAGATCATTGTATGTCTAAAGGAAACAGGACAAGAAACCTAAGTGAAGAGAATTTTAAATGAGGAGAAATTAATTATGAAAAAAACGAAAATTATCTGTACCATGGGACCTGGATCAAACGATAAAGAAGTAATGCGCGCCCTAATCAAATCAGGAATGGATATTGCCAGATTTAACTTTTCTCATGGTTCACATGAAGAACATAAAGGAAGAATGGATCAGTTGAAAGAACTTCGCGAACAGGAGAAGAAACCGATTGCGATTCTTCTGGATACCAAAGGACCGGAGATCAGAACCGGACAGCTGAAAGATGGTAAAAAGGTTATCCTGAAAGAAGGCAATGCATTTACACTCAGCATTGAGGAAAAAATCGGTGATGAGACAGGTGTGTCTATCACATACGCCGGACTGATTGATGATGTAGTTGTCGGAAGCATTATTTTGATTGACGATGGACTGATCGAGCTGAAGGTTACCGGTAAAACAGATAAAGAGATCAAATGTATTGTAGATAATGGTGGTGAGCTGGGTGAGAAGAAGGGTGTGAATGTACCTGGAGTTGCCATTCGTCTTCCTGCCATTACAGAAAAGGATAAAGAGGATATCCGATTCGGTGTAGAACAAGATATTGATTTTATCGCTGCTTCATTTGTAAGAAATGCAGAATGTATTCTTGAGATCAAGGCATGGCTGAAGGAATGTGGCGCACCGTATATTCCGGTTATCGCCAAGATTGAGAGTGTAGAAGGTGTGGATAATATCGACGAGATCATCCGCTGTGCAGATGGTATTATGGTAGCCAGAGGCGATCTTGGGGTTGAGATTCCGGCGGAGGAAGTCCCTTATCTGCAGAAGCAGATTATCCAGAAATGTAATGATAATTACAAACCGGTTATTATTGCTACACAGATGCTGGATTCCATGATCCGTAATCCAAGACCGACCAGAGCAGAAGTAACCGACGTTGCTAATGCAGTATATGACGGAACGGATGCAGTTATGCTGTCCGGAGAAACCGCTAACGGTAAATACCCGGTAGAAGCCTTGGATATGATGGTACACATTGTTGAAAATACAGAATTGCATCTGGATTATGAAGCAATCCTGAATGGAACCAGCGATCACCAGAAAAAAGATATTTCTTCCGCAATCGGTTATGCATCTGTAGCTGCATCTCTTAATTTGAATGCAAAGTGTATCGTAACACCAACCGTATCAGGAGCAACAGCAAGAGTGATGTCTAAATTTAAACCAAAAGCCGACATTCTTGGTGTAACACCAGATTCCAGAACTATGCGCAGAATGCAGTTATACTGGGGTGTTCGCTCTTATAAGTCACTGGCATTTGCTACAACAGAAGACATCCTGAATGGCGCTGTAGATCTGATTTCAGCCAAGCAGGAAGCAGAGACAGGAGATATTGTTATTGTAACAGCAGGTATCCCATCACCTAACTTTAAGCAGACCAAAGCAGGCGTCAGCAACATGATGCGTATTGCAGTTATTGATTAAATAAAAGTTTTACAGAAGGGAAGACGCAGATGAAAAAGACACCGTTTGTCACAAAGAAACAGTTGGAAGAGATTGTGAAGGAGTATCCGACACCATTTCATTTATACGATGAGGCTGGCATTCGTAAGAATGCTCAGGCTCTGAAAGATGCATTTGCATGGAACAAAGGATTTCGTGAGTATTTCGCAGTAAAGGCGACACCAAATCCATTTATTATGAATATTCTGAGAGAGTATGGCTGTGGCTATGACTGCTCATCCCTGACAGAGCTTATGCTGTCAGAGGCTACCGGAGTTCAACCAAGAGATATTATGTTCTCATCTAATGACACTCCGGCAGAAGAATTTGCATATGCGGATAAGCTTGGTGCCATCATTAATCTGGATGATATTACTCATATTGACTGTCTGGAGGAGACTCTTGGCTATATTCCGGAGATTATCAGCTGTCGATACAATCCGGGAGGACTGTTTAAGATTTCCAATGATATTATGGATAATCCGGGTGATGCCAAATATGGTATGACCACAGAGCAGATCTTTGATGCTTTCCGTATTCTGAAGAGTAAAGGCGCTAAGGAATTTGGTATTCATGCATTCCTTGCAAGTAATACAGTAACAAATGAGTATTATCCGATGCTTGCAAAGGTGCTTTTTGAGTTGGCTGTTAAGCTGCAGAAAGAGACCGGAGCACATGTCAAATTTATCAATCTGTCAGGTGGTATCGGTATTCCTTACAAACCGGATCAGGAGCCGAATGATATTGCTGTAATCGGTGAAGGTGTGCGTAAGGTATACGAAGAAGTACTTGTTCCGGCAGGAATGGGGGATGTGGCAATCTACACAGAGCTTGGAAGATTTATGCTCGGACCATACGGCGGACTTATTACAAAAGCAATTCACGAGAAGCATACTCACAAAGAATACATTGGCGTGGATGCATGCGCAGCAAACCTGATGCGTCCGGCAATCTATGGCGCATATCATCATATCACTGTAATGGGCAAGGAAAATGAACCGTGTGACCATATGTATGATGTGACAGGAAGCTTGTGCGAGAACTGTGATAAGTTTGCAGTAGACCGTATGCTCCCGAAGATCGATATGGGAGATTTGCTGTTTATCCACGATGCAGGTGCACATGGATATTCTATGGGATACAACTACAACGGACGTCTGCGTTCAGCAGAGGTACTGTTAAAAGAAGATGGTTCTACCCAGCTGATCCGCCGTGCAGAGACACCGGCAGATTACTTTGCAACATTTGACTGCTTTGATATTGCAGATCGTCTTCCTAAGAAATAAAATAAATTTATTAATAATTAATTCCAGATTTCTATTGTGTTTTTGCAGAATCTGTGCTATTATTAATTTCGGCTCATGAATAGCCGAATGCGGATGTGGCGGAATGGCAGACGCACAAGACTCAAAATCTTGCGTAGGTGACTACGTGCGGGTTCAAGTCCCGCCATCCGCATTATAGAATGGAGTTATCGCTTCAACGATTAAAAAATCGTGAAGCGGTAGCTCTCTTTTTGTATGCCTATACAATAAAACCACCTGCTATGCTGGTGGTTCCCCTTACGGCTTTAGCCCTAGATAAGAAAACCTCCAATGATATAATAAGTGTGGGTCCTAAACCGC